>CAKURL010000010.1 GCA_934675685.1 uncultured Candidatus Melainabacteria bacterium
GAATTGCATATCTTTTTTGTTGTTTGCTTTGATGGAGCCTGATTCTTTATACCTCCAATGCGCTGCGACCCCATATTCTGCGACTTCGTGCATTTTATGGGTTCTGATTTGAATTTCTACGGGTTTATTTTTTGCCCCGATTACAGAAGTGTGCAAAGAGCGGTATAAGTTGCCTTTTGGCATAGCGATGTAGTCTTTAAAGCGTCCTGGGATTGGTTTAAAAAGTTGGTGAATTATCCCTAAGACTTGATAGCATTCTGCTTCTGTATCCACAATCACGCGCACTGCCGTGATGTCGTAAAGTTGGTCAAAAGACACATTTAAGCGCTTCATTTTATTATAAATTGAATAATAATGTTTTGCCCTTCCTTTGATTGTTGCTTTGAGCTTGTTTTTTTCAAGTTCTTTTTTAATTGTGTCAATCAAAGAATGGATTGCCGTGTCTCTCATGGCTTTTGTTTCGGACACAAGCTTTGCGATTTCATAATATTTTTCTGGGTTTAAATATCTTAAAGATAAATCTTCAAGCTCTGCTTTGATTTTCCCCATACCAAGGCGATTAGCTAAAGGAGCAAAGATATCAAGCGTTTCTTGGGCAATTTTTTTCTGTTTGGCTGCTGCCATATAAGACAAAGTCCTCATGTTGTGCAGTCTGTCTGCTAATTTTAAAATGACAACTCTGATATCTTGCGCCATTGCGATAAACATTCTTCTAAAATTTTCTGCTTGGCGCTCTTCTTTGGATTTAAATTGATATTTTCCTAGCTTTGTGACCCCTTGGACAAGGTTTACAACATCTTTTCCAAATTTTTCTTCCATTTCTTCTGGGGTAGTGGGCGTGTCTTCTAAGACGTCGTGCAAAAAAGCAGCTATAATTGTGTCTTTATCTAATTTTAAATCTACAAGAATTTTTGCAACTTCTACAGGGTGCATGATATATGGCTCTTGCGAAACGCGAAATTGCCCGTCATGGAGCTTTTTTGCCCATTCATAAGCAGAAGTTATGAGCTCAATATCTTCTTGCGGTCTTTTTTGTTTATATAATTCGTTTTTTATTTCTTCAAAAGTTTTTTCGTACGTCATAATACCCCTTGTGTTGCTATTATACTCTTTTTTGTCAAATTTTAGACTAGATTATATGTTGTATTTTTGATATCATAAGTAAGATGGAAGAGAATATTCAAAACCTAGAAGAATTAAAAGAATTAATCAAAAATAAAGATGAAATAAAATTCAAAATTAAAGTCGTGGCTAATTCTAAAAACAACAACATTGAATTTTTAGAAGATTTTGTGAAGATAAAAATCAAACAAAGAGCAATCGAAGGCAAAGCAAACAAGGCAATCATAGAATATCTTAGCGAAGAGATTAAAATCCCCAAAAGTAAAATTTCAATTTCTTCCGGCGAAAAATCATCATTAAAAACGATAAAAATAATCAAATAAATTTGTTTAATTTTTGTAAAGAAAACTTAAAAAAATGGCACTTTTTTTATTTAGGTTTTTTATTTAAGCTATAAGAAAGGCTAGTTGTGGAAAAAGATAAAACAAAAGAATTTTCTTCTATAATTTCCAATATCAATCCAAACGGGAACATGATTTCAAACCCCATTGAAACCAAAAAAATCATGCCATTAAACATGAAAACTTCTTCTAATAGGCTTTATGGTGGATATGTAAACAACAATGTTTCTCAAAAAACAGAGATTGACTATGCCAAAATTTTGAAGATTTTGAATGCTTGTTTTGTAAACCAAAACGACCCAAACAATTTGTTTTATGAAATAAACAACAATATCTCAACAAAATTTGACTTAAACTATTGCGCTTTAGGCTTGTTTAACCAAATTTCTAACTACATCGATATCAAATTAATCGATAGAGTAGGCGCTTCTTATAATACAAAAATTTTATTAAATGACGAAGATAATATAATAGTTAAAGCATATTTAACAAAAAAAGTCCAAGTTTGCTCAAATAGCGACTTTTTGAAGTTGACATGTTTATCTAATATCTTGTCTCAAGGGGCGATTATTGTTCCTTTAATCGCGAACAGCGAATGCTTGGGTGTGTTTATTTTTTCTGATAACAATAACAACCAATACATCGAATTTTATAAATTAATCTCAAATTATTTTGCTATTTTCTATAAAAACAAAGTCTTGTCTGCTCTTGTGGATAAAAACACAGATATTGATTCTTTGAGCGGTTTGTCCAACCATAAAAAGCTTCAAGAAGACTTGGCTGTTGAAATTCAAAATGCAAATCAATCAAACAAAAACCTTGCTTTTTGTATTGTTGATATTGCAAATATTTCTGAAATAAATAACGAATTAGGACACTCAAAAGGCGACATTGTAATCAAAGAAGTTGCAAAAAAAATCAAGAAAAACGTTCGAAATACGGACGTCTTGGGCCGCTTTGCGGGAGACAAGATTGCAATTGTTATGCCTGATACATCAATTGATGAAGCAAAATATGTTTGCGAATTTCTTTTGTATAACTTGTCTTGTGCGATGTTTGACGACATTGGGCAGTTGAAATTCTCTTGCGGAATTTCGATGTTCCCAGATTCTTCGGATAGACAAGATAAATTGGTCTTGTTGGCGCAACAAGCTCTAATGGCGGCAAAAGCAAAAAGAATTCAAACAGGCCAATCAGAAATCGTTGCGACTTGCGACTTTAATTTCTGGGATACAGATAATATGAAAAGTATCGCACAAGTGCTTTCAAAGAAACACGCGAGCCTTGGCGCGAGCGCTTCATCTGGTTTTGAAGAAGAATTAATTAAACAATTCCACTCAGAAGAATTTTTGACAAACGAACACTTACTTGATGTTGTATCTTCTTTGGTAAACACAATTGATGCAAAAGATACATATACAAAAGGGCACTCTGCCGCGGTTTCAAGATATTCTGAAGCGCTTGCTCGTGCTTGCAACTTGCCTGCGGACGAAGTTGAGCGCATAAAACTAGGCGCTTTGCTTCATGACATAGGAAAAATCGGAATTCCAGAGCAAGTTTTAAGAAAACCTACAAAATTGTCTGATGAAGAATGGGCAATTATGAAACAGCACCCTGCAATAGGCGCGGATAAGGTTTTAAAACCAAACAAATCTTTGCATGATTTAATCCCAATTGTAAAATATCACCACGAACACATTGATGGCTCAGGCTATCCTTATGGCTTAAAAGGAGATGAAATTCCTCTTGCTGCAAGAATTGTAGCTGTGGCTGACGCATACCATGCCTTAGTTTCAGATAGACCATACAGAAAAGGTATGCCAATTGCTAAAGCTTGCGAAATCTTGAAAATGGGCGCAGATGTTCAATGGGACAGAGAACTTGTTAGAAAATTCATCACATTAGCCCCAAGTTTGGCGACAAACATTTAATTTAAGCAAAAATTATGCTAAAATTTTTCTATGGCTAAAATGAAATCGAAATGGGTATGCCAAAATTGCGGCTATGAAACAGTTTCATACTTAGGGCGCTGCCCCGAGTGCGGAAATTTTGGCACATTAGTGGAAGAAGTAGAGCTTCAAGCTCCAAAGCAAGAAAATTCAAAACCATCAAATTTGGTTTTGAGCTCTTCTAAAATTACAAAAATAAACGAAATTGAAATTGATTCAAAAATCAGAATTAAAACAAAAATAGAAGAGCTGGATAGAGTCCTAGGGGGCGGCTTTGTGCAGGGTTCTTTGGTGCTTTTGGCGGGTGATCCTGGGATAGGGAAGTCGACTTTGGTCTTGCAGACGACAAAAAATGTTTCTGAAGCAAAGATAAACGACGAAAAAATAAAAACTCTTTATGTTTGCGCAGAAGAAAGCCCAAGCCAAGTGAAATTAAGGGCAAAAAGGCTCGATGTTGCGCCTGATAATTTATATTTAACAAATCAAACTTGCCTTGACGAAATAATTCTTCAAATCGAAGAATTAAAACCTAATTTTTTAATTGTAGATAGTATCCAAAGTGTCTTTTGCTCGGGCATTTCTTCTTCTTGCGGAAGTGTTTCTCAAATAAGAGAATGCACGAATGCTCTAATGCGAATAGCAAAACAAAAAAATATTACGACAATCATAATAGGCCACGTCACAAAAGAAGGAAATATCGCAGGGCCAAAGGTCTTAGAGCACATGGTGGATTGTGTTATAAATTTTGAAGGAGATAAATATAAGCACTATCGCATTTTAAGATGTATCAAAAACCGCTTTGGAACGATAAGCGAAGTGGGCGTTTTTAAGATGGAAGATGATGGCTTGATTGAAATCAACTCTCCTTCCCAAATGCTTTTAGAACAAAAAGACGAAAATGCTTCGGGCTCAAGCGTCGTGGCGACTCTAGAAGGAAGCAGAATTTTTCTCCATGAAATTCAAGCTTTAGTGGGTTCAACTAACTATTCAAACCCAAGAAGAGTGGCTGTGGGGATTGAATATAACAGGCTTTTACAGATAATCGCAGTCTTAGAGAAAAAAGTCGGGCTAAATTTATCTAAACAAGATGTTTATGTAAATGTTGTGGGTGGTTTGGATATAATAGAGCCCAGCTATGATCTTGCTTTGGCTTTATCTGTGATTAGCTCTTTAAGGGATATTCCAATTAAAAACACAACAATTATCATAGGCGAAATCGGGCTTTTGGGCGAAATCCGCTATGTTGATAACATCGAAAGGCGCTTAAGGGAAGCCTTTAAACTGGGCTTTACTACAGCTATTATTCCAAAAGTTAGTGACAAAAATTATTCTAAAATCAAAGACATAGGAATAGAAATCAAACAAGTTTCTAAATTAACTCAAGCTATAGCTTTAGCTTTTGGGCAAAATTAGCTATAGTTTCAGGCATGTTTTTAAATAACTTATTTTTTGCATTTTTGTTTCATACAAAAATTGAACAAAATCTAGGTATTCTCTAAATTTGGAACACAAAGTTATGTTGATTTCAAAACCGTCTGCGCAAAATGGCTCGTAGTCATAAATCACATAATTGTTATATTTGCTTTTCCATTCTTTTTTCTCGATTTTACATCGACATTCCCAAGCCAGCTTCTCGAGCCATGGTATCAAGTCTTTGGAGACATTTTTGAATTCGTTTGAAAAATATTGTTCTTGACCTACATTATTTAAAAGCATAAAAAACCTCGCGATAATATTATTTATAATTTAAAATATTTCGCGAGATTTTTAATTATGCTTTTGTCTTATTAAAAATTGGCTCTTTTATTATTATGCTTCAAAAGAAATAGCGTCGCCGATTTTTGGCTTGTTTGAAGCTCCACAAAATCTTTCTTCTTGGTCTTTTAGCCCTGTTCTTTCGTAGATTACTCCTGTCACCATTGGAGACAAAATTTGTTTATCCCCTCTTTTTAAGACTTTTTGTGAAATGATTTCAGCACCTCTTTCCCAGATGGAAATTTTGCCATCTGAATTTAAATCCAAAAGGCTCGCATCACTTGAATCTTTATGGTGCAATTTTGCATAGCTATCAATGCTTAAATGAAGCTTTGGAGTGTGAGTCTTTCCTTTTTCTCCGCAAGCTTTTGAAGCAGCTTTTGAGTTGAATTCTTTAAAAGCTTTCTTGATTGCAGCTTTTGTTTCTTTTTGATAGTTAAAATGAGCATGGCTTGCTCCAATTTGCATCGTCATTATTTATCACCTTTCAACACTATATTATATTTTTATCAACACGAATATTATATTTGACAATATATCAAAAACACCTAAAAAATAAAATTGCTACAATTTTAAAAAATTATTCTAAATCTTTTTTTGTCGTGATTTTGATGTTTTTATTTTTGTTATCGATTATATAAACGCTCTTGCCATAGGCTTCTGCCATAGAAGAATCGTCTGTAAAGTTTGGGCTATCTTTATATTTTTCGTGGATTTTTAAAATTAAATCAAAAGAAAAAGCTTGCGGAGTTTGCGCTTGGAAGATTTGTTTTCTATCTAGAGTTTTTATGATTTTCCCATTTTCCACCATTTTTATCGTATCTACAGCCATTTGGCCCACGACAACCGCCCCTTTTTCAAAAGTTAAATCAATAGTTTTTTTGATTGTGTCTTTGTCTATAAAAGGCCTTGCGCCATCATGGATTAAGACGACGTCTGTTTTTTTGATTGTCTTAAGCCCGTTGTAGACGCTTTTTTGGCGAGTTTCTCCGGCATGAGCAAAAGTTATTTTTTCGCCAAATTTTTCATATAATTTTGAATTTTTAATTGTTTCTACAATATCTTCTTTTGCTGGAATTACAATCAAAGAAGAAAATTCTAAAAATTTTGAAATAGTGTGCTCTATGACTGTTAGATTTCCAATTTTTTCTAACAATTTATTTGAACCAAAGCGCGTGGAGTTTCCTCCTGAAGTGATTATTGTTGTGACTATTTTATTCAAAATGTTTATATTCCTTTTTTTCTATTTCTTCTTTTGAAAGCTCGATGTCGTCTATAAAAACACCTTCGCCTTTTTCTACTTTTCCAATTATAACTATATCTTTATTTTCTAAAATATCTTCTTTTCTGGCGCAAATCACAAGATTATAGTCTTCTCCTCCAAATAATACTAAGTCTTTTTCTTCTATTTTTCTTGGAATTTTGTCATATTCAACTGAAATTTTTACTTTGCTTTTTTTGGAGATTTGATACAAGCAATCAGCTAAGCTATCAGAAGAATCCATCATAGCATAAGGAGAATTTGTTTTTGCCATATAATCTGCTATTTTTGGATATAAAATAGGAACTTTATGGATATTTATAAATTCGCTTTCTTTAATTCCTTTTTGAAGCTCTAATAATCCTTTGGCGCTTGAGCCAAAAAACCCCTTAACGCCCACTAAATAGCCTTCTTTTGCATTTTTTCTTGAAGAGATGTTTCTATTTTTTGTGCTTGCAAAAACAGTTATGTTTATAAAAATCTTTTCGCTTTTTGTGAGGTCTCCTCCGATGATTTTAAAATCAAATTCTTTTGAAATCAAATTTGTTTCTTTATAAAATTCTTCTATAAAGTCTTTGTTGAAGTTTCCTGAAAGCGCTATGGTTGCATATTTTATTTTCCCTCCTGAAGCGATGGCGTCAGAAATATTTACCAAAAAAGCTTTTCTTGCAATTTCGCTTGCTGTCGTAAATTTTCTTGAAAAATGGACGTCCTCGACTAAAGTATCAGTCGAAACGCACAAATTTTCTTCTTTTAAAAAAGCGCAATCGTCCCCAAGGAAGCTATTATCTTCAAGGTTTTTATTTATTATTTCTAAAAATTCAAATTCTTTATTCATTTTCTTAGTTTAAATTTAAACATAACCCCAAAAGAGCCATTTTATAGCTATCTTTTTGAAAACCTGAAACTGTCCCAATCGCGCTTGGTGAAATATAAGAGATTTTTCTAAAATCTTCTCTGGAGTTTACATTAGATAAATGAACTTCTACCGTTTTTATCCCTATTCCTTTAATAGCGTCAGAAATCGCGATGCTTGTGTGGGTATAGGCAGCTGGGTTTATGATGAGCGCGTCAAAGTTTTCTTCTTTTGTTTTATGGATTTTTTCTATGATTTCTCCTTCAAAGTTCGATTGGAAAAATTCTAATTCAATGTTTTTAGAGTATAAGTTTGAAAGTGTTTTTGAAAATTCAACAAGCTCTTGATTGATGTCTTGAAGAGTTGTTTTTCCATATATTTCAGGCTCTCTTGTCCCTAATAGATTTAAATTTGGTCCATTGATTACTAGAATTTTCATTTTTTTATTTTCCCATTGATTAAAATGTCGTCTTTAAAGCGCTTTAGTTTTATATCTTCTAATTTTATACAATCTTCGACTTCTTTGCAAATTAAATTGTCGACAAAATTAAGCCCCGAGCCAAAAATCTTTGGCGCCAAAAAAAGATTGATTTCATCAACTTCTTTGTTTTTTAAAAGCAAAGAATTAAAGCCGCAGCCGGCTTCTATCATAATTGAATAAATATTTTTTTTATATAATTCTTTAAATAATTCGCTAAAATCTCCTGTGAAAGGAATTTTTTCAATAAAAGAAGGAATTTTTATATCTGAATTATTTATTAAAATAATCCTTGTTTTGTCGTCATTAAAGACATTAAAGCTCAAAGGAATTTTGTTATTTGGGTCAAAAATAATTCTCGTTGGAGATTTTTTATTCTTTAATCTCACATTCAGCCTTGGGTTGTCTTTTAAAATTGTCCCAGAAGCAGACATAATTCCACAATATTCGCTTCTTAGCTTTTGAACATATTTTCTTGAAAGCTCGTTTGTAATCCATTTGGATTTTTCTTCTTTTGTTGCGATTTTAGAATCCAAAGTCGTTGCAGTTTTTAACATCACATAAGGTTTTTTTTCTAAAATATTTTTTAGAAAAACTTTGTTTAGTTCTTTCGCTTCTTTTTCTAAAACCCCTAAAACGACTTCAATCCCCGCTTTTTTTAGCTTTTCTATTCCCCCTCCTTGGACTTTTGGGTTTGGGTCTTTCATCGCGATTACTACTTTTTTAAAACCGGATTTAATTATCAAATCGGCACAAGGAGGCGTTTTTCCAAAGTGCGAACAAGGCTCAAGATTTACAACTATTGTTTTTCCTTTTGTATTGCCAAAAGAATTATTTATAGCTTCCACTTCTGCGTGGTTTTTTCCATATTTTTTGTGATAGCCAAAAGAAATTATTTCGTCTTTTTCTTCGTCATATATAACAGCGCCCACAAAAGGATTTGGCATATTTTCGCCTTTTGATAATTTGGCGAGGCGAAAACATTTTCTCATTAATTTTTCATATTTTTCGAAACTAGAACAAGTTTCCATCTTCAAATTCTTTCTTATCTTCTAAACTAGAGATAATTTCTTCTTTTCCCTCTTCTTCTTTAGTTTTTTCTTCAAATAAAAGCCCGATTTCTTCTTTTTCTTCTTCTTTTTTATATTCTTTTTGGGCTTCGATTTTAATATCTTCTTTTGCAGGCAAGTCCCTTTTGAATTTTTTTAATATTTCAAGGTTTAAAGTTTTTCCTCCGATATTTGGGCTTGGGTTTTGGAAAAATGTGTGTTTATAGTTTTCATCAAAAATATTTGCGTTGATAGGGAGCGAGCTTAATTTTATGATTTCATAAAAATCTGGAGTGAGGCCTGTAGATTGGATTTGAGGAGACATTTTAGAAGAGAAGATGTCTTCTATTAAACATTCTTTGTTTGGATTTATTTTAAGTTCGCTTAAAGAATAAATTTTTCTTACATTTCCATCTAAAGTTGTGAAAATCACAACATCAAAAGCTTGATAAGCGAGGATTTTCGCCATTTCAAAAGAAATTTCAGGGTTATATTTTAAAATTGCATAAGCAATTTTTTCCATTGCTGCTTTTGGGCTTTTTGCGCTTAAAGTAGCGTTTATTCCTTTTAAATTGTCCAAGCTTGCTTTTGCGATTTTTGCCAAAAGTGCTTCATTTATGTCGTTTATAAATATTTTTTCTGGGGCAGAAAGATTAACCGCTTCAAAAATTTCTTTTGTTTCTTTTTCGTCTTGGATTTTTGAAAAATCAAAATTAGAAAAATTGTTTGAATTAATCTTCAATTCATTTGAAAAATCAATCATCACCCCTCGAAAGTTCGTTGGGATTTTTTTAGCTAGGGCGGATAGAAGAGAGGTTTTAAGAGTATTTTTTTCGCCCACGATTAAGATGTTGCATTTAATTGCGCTAAAGGCTTCTAAAACAAGAGCCGTCTCTTTTGAAATTGATTGATTTTCTTGCATATTTTGCAAATTTGCAAATTTATCTTTATAAACTTTGACATTAAGAGCAAGTTTTTCGCTCAAAGGAGGGAGGATTACTTCTAAATTTATCCCTTCTTCGTGGTTAAATTTTTTATAGAATTTTGAAGAATTTACGATTTCTTCTTGTTCTTCTTTTTTTTCAATATATTTTTTAATCAAGGTTTCGAGCTGGATTTCGTTTTTGAATTCTGAGCTCGATTTGAATGATTTCCCTTTTTTGTCTATATAAATATTTTTTGCGCCGTTTACAAAAATCGCATTAATTTCGTCGTCCGCTAAAAGGGTGTCTACTATTCCTAAATTATTGATTTCAAGCGTCGCTTCGCTTGAAGAATAATATTTTATGTCTTCTTTGATTTCTTCTTTAATTTTTTCTTTGATAGCATTATTGGCGCTTGCGCTTGAATTTAAACGGTCTTTTAAGGACAATTTATTCCCCCATTCTTTTGAGTATGTTGAAAATTGTGCAATTATTGTCTAAGTTTTTTTGAATATCCGAGGATATAATTTTTTTTGCCATTTCCTTATATGCTTTTGCGATGTTGGAATTTGGATTGGTCAAATCTAGCGGTTTCATTTGGTTTATGGCATCTTGGATTGTTAGATAATTGTTTGGAATTTTGAAATCTGTGTATTTATCTATTTCTTTTTCCAAAATTTTCAATTGCTCGCTTAAATCTTCTGTATATCTATTTATGAGTAATTTTATTTGTTTTTTATTATACCCTGTTTTTGAAAACATTTCAAAATGTTTAGTGCTCGCAATAATTGAAGGCTTATTTAAGATTGTATTATAAATTATTAAATTGCTCGAATTCAAGATGGAGATTAGCTTTTCGTCCATTGAACTTTCAAAATCTATCAAAACCCAATCGAAAATGTTTTTTAGAGAATTAATCAAAAAAGTGATTTTTTCTTGGTTTAATTTTAAAGAAGAATTGAAATTGAAATCGAGCGCCAAAACAAAAAGCTTTGAATTAGGAAATTTTGGCAAAAGCTCTAAAATTTCTTCTTTTTTTGCGTTTTTTAAAATATTAAAACAAAAATCTTGTTCCATTGTCTTTAAATCTAAATATTGCGCTGCATTTTGGCAATTTTGGCTTAGGTCCAAAATACACACATTTTTGTTTGTGATTTTTTGAATTTCATATCCTAAATTCACAATACAAGAAGTTTTCCCCACTCCTCCTTTGGAAGAAAAAAGAGAAATTGCTTTTGAAAGCTCGATGTTTTTTTGAGTTTTGTCTTTAAAAACTTTTTTGATTGATGTTTCTAAGATGTTTTTTAAAATTGGCTTTATTAAAAAGTCATCTGCCCCCAAAGCCAAAGAAGAAGTCACCAAGGAAGAATTTATCTCATAAGATGTGGCAATGAGTTTTGTTTCTTTTCTTTTTTCTTTTTGGATAAAACAAGAAGCTTCTTTTTGGTTTTTAGAATTTATGTCAAAAATGATTAAATCAAAATTTTCATTTTTATTATTTTCAAATTGAGAAAAATTTTCAAAAATAAACTGCTCTTCAAAAGATAGCTCCAAATTTTCAAAAGAGATATTTTGAATAAAGCTTTTTATGAGTTCTTGAGTTGTTTTATTTTCTTCTATTAGTGCAATTTTAATCATAAAATAATTATATACTAACTAAAACTCAAGATTATAGTCAATTAAGAGTATTTTTCAAGAATAAAAGCAAGGAATAAAGCGCAAATTCCGTGATATCCACTTTGATTTTATATCTATCGTTCGTTTTTGCTTCTTTTGAGATATATTTAATAACTTCAATTTTTTCTTTGTTATCCTTGTTTTTATAGCCAAAAGAAATATATACAAGCCCAATAGGTTTTTCTTTTGTTCCTCCTGTGGGGCCTAAAATTCCTGTTGTGGCAACAGCGCAATCGGCATAATTTAAAAGCCCTTTTGCCATTTCAAATGCAGTTTCTTCGCTCACTGCGCCAAATTTTTCAAGAGTTTCATTTTTGACGTTTAAAAATCTATGCTTTGCTTCATTTGAATATGTTACAAAATTTTGAAAAATGAATTTGGAGCTCCCATCTATGTCTGTTAAATATGAGCTTACAAGCCCACCTGTGCAGCTTTCTGCGCTCGAGAGCGAAAGAGAATTCTTAATTAAAATTTCTTTTATTTCTTTTAAAATTTCATATTTTTCCATAACTTTATTTTACATTATTTTTCGAAATTTGGAACTTTTCTTTTTTAAATTCGTCTAAAAAGAAAAAAGCATTCGGATTTTAGGGAGTTTGAAGATGAGGGATAGTGTGGAGTATTTTAAAAAGGAAGAATTCAATCAAGAAGGCAATTTTGAAGGAAAATTTGAGGAGAAGTTTGAAGAAGGGGTCGAAGAGACAAAGACTTTTAATGTAATTCCAAATAAAGATGAAATCTTGCAGATGTATTTAAAAGATATTTCTAGGTTTAAGCTTTTAAAAAAGGAAGAAGAGTTGGAAATTGGAAAAGCGATAAAAGAAGAAAAAGGGCTTGCTCAAAAAATCGCGCAAAAGAAGCTGATACAGGCAAATTTGAGGCTTGTTGTGTCAATTGCTAAAAAATACACAGGCCAAGGCGTTTTGTTTATGGATTTAGTCCAAGAAGGGTCTTTGGGGCTAATTAAGGCTGCAAGCCGCTTTGACTATAAAAAAGGTTTTAAATTTTCTACTTATGCGACTTGGTGGATAAAGCAATCAATCATAAGGGCAATTTCAAATTGTTCAAGAGCGATAAGAATTCCGGTGCACATGGGGGATAAAATCAGAAATTATAAAAAAGCATTGATTTTTTTAAATGTTGAATTAGGGCGAGAACCCAAAGACGAGGAAGTGGCAAAATATTTAAAAATTAGTTTACCTAAGCTTCAAATGATTAAAAATTCGATGATGAAAGAGCCGATGAGTTTTTCTACTCCAATTGCGCAGGACTTGACTTTGGAAGATTATATTCAAGATAATTTTAAAATTTCGCCAAACGAAAAAATAGAAAAAATGGATTTTAAAAAAGATATAAATAACGCTTTATCTAATCTGGACTCAAGAGCGCGGTTTGTAATCTTAAATCGCTTTGCGCTTCGGGGAAGAAAGCAAAAGACATTAGAAGAGTTGGGGAAAATTTTAGGCTTTTCAAAAGAAAGGATAAGACAAATTGAAATAGAAGGATTAAAGAAATTAAGAAAAATGGAAGAAACGCAGTATTTGAGAGATTATTTATAAAAATAAAATATCAAAATATATTGTTTCGTTTTTTTTGTTGGGTGTATAATTTTTGGTATAGTAATTTACTAGTTTGAAAAGGAGAAAACTTACTATGGCAAAAACTATTACTGTTGACGGTAATTACGCGGCAGCCCATGTTGCCTATGCTTTAAGTGAAGTTTCAGCTATTTATCCTATCACTCCATCTTCAACAATGGGTGAATGGGTCGATGAATGGGCTTCTTCGCATAAAGAAAACATCTGGGGTAAAGAAGTTAGAGTTGCTGAAATGCAATCTGAAGCAGGGGCAGCCGGCGCTGTTCATGGTTCATTGGTAGCTGGTGCTTTGACTTCTACATACACAGCTTCTCAAGGCTTGTTGTTGATGATTCCAGTTATGCATAAAATCGCTGGTGAAATGATTCCATCAGTTATTCACGTTGCAGCTCGTGCATTAGCAGCACAATCTCTTGCAATCTTTGGCGACCACACAGACGTTATGGCTTGCAGAAACACAGGTTATGCAATGCTTGCTGCAAATTCTGTACAAGAAGAAATGGATATGGCATTAGTTGCACATTTGGCAACATATAAAGCTAAAGTTCCATTTTTGCAATTCTTTGATGGCTTCAGAACATCACACGAAATTCATAAAATTGAAGAAATTTCTTATGAAGATATTAAAAAATTAGTTGAACCAAAATATATCGAAGAATTTAGAGCTCGTGCATTGCGCCCAGAAAAACCAATTTGCAAAGTTGGTGCTCAAAATACTGACGTATATTTCCAAGGCAGAGAAACAGTTAACAAATATTATGAAGCTGTTCCTGATATCGTTCAAGAATACATGGACAAAGTTGCTAAGGTTACTGGCCGTCAATATCACCCATTCGATTACGTAGGTGCTCCTGATGCGACCGATGTAATTGTTGCTATGGGTTCTGGCTGCGAAGCTATTGAAGAAACAATCAACTACTTGAACTCTACTCGCGGCACAAAATATGGTCTAGTTAAAGTTAGATTATACAGACCATTCGACACAAAACGCTTCAACGAAGCTCTTCCAAAATCAGTAAAAAGAATTGCTGTAATGGATAGAACAAAAGAACCTGGTTCAATCGGCGAACCTCTATACTTAGACGTTGTTGCAGCTATTGAAAACAAAGATGTTAGAGTAATCGGCGGTCGTTATGGCTTGTCTTCTAAAGAATTCACTCCTTCAATGATTTTAGCTATCTATAAACATCTTGAAAATAATGGCTTCCACGGCTTCACAGTTGGTATCGAAGATGACGTTACTCATAAATCCCTAAAAGTTGAAGAACATATCGTAACAGAACCAGAGGGCACTACAAACTGCATGTTCTGGGGCTTGGGCTCAGATGGTACTGTTGGTGCTAACAAAAATTCAATTAAAATCATCGGTCAATACACAAACAAAGACGCTCAAGCATACTTTGCTTATGACTCTAAAAAATCATTTGGTGTTACAGTTTCTCACTTGAGATTTTCAGATTCACACATCAAATCTACATATTTAATCACAGCGCCTGATTTTGTTTCTTGCTCAACTCACGCTTATGTTGGCAGATACGACCTATTGAAAGGTATCAAAGAAGGCGGCACATTCTTGTTGAATTCTCCATATTCAGCAGATAAAGCATTTGAACATTTGACTCGTGATATGCAAAAAACTATCATCGACAAAAAAATCAAATTCTACAATGTTGACGCAGAAAAACTTGTTAAAGAACAACCAGGGCTTAGAGGCAAAGGTGCAAACACAGTTATGATGGTTGCATACTTTAAAGTTTCTGGCGTTATCCCATTTGAACAAGCTTATGAAGGTATGAAAGAAATGACTAAAAAGACCTTCAAGAAAAAAGGCGATGACGTAGTAAACATGAACTTAGCTTTAATTGACGCTGCAGTTGATGCTTGCCAAGAAGTTAAAGTTCCGGCTTCCCTAGATGGCGTTAAATGTATCGAGGACGTTCAACTTCTTCCTGAAAATGCTTCAGAATTCGCGAAGAAAATCGTTGAACCTTCTATGAGACAAAAAGGAGACGATATTCCAGTTTCTGCAATGTCAGTTGATGGCGTTATTCCTACAGGAACAGCTGCTTTAGAAAAACGCGGAATTGCTCCAAGAGTTCCAAAATGGAACAGCGAATTTTGTGTACAATGCGGAGTTTGCGCTTCTGCTTGTCCTCACGCTGCAATCAGAACTAAATTGGCTGAAAAGAAAGACCTTGAAAACGCTCCAGAAAGCTTCAAAACAATCCAAGCAAAACCAGCTCTTGCTGACGAACAATTCAAAGTTCAAGTATATTGCAAAGATTGTACAGGTTGCGGCGTTTGCTTAGACCAATGTCCAATGTCAAAAATCGAAGGCAAACACGCTTTAACTTGGTCAACAATTGAAGACGAAATCGCAGCAGGCGAAGAAACAAACGAAAAATTCTTCGACGAATTACCAGACAACGTAATGGGTAAAAACACAACAGCAACATTAAAAGGCGCAATGCTTAGAAAACCATTGTTTGAGTTCTCTGGTGCTTGTGCAGGTTGCGGCGAAACTCCTTATGTAAAACTTGTTTCTCAATTGTTTGGCGAAAACGCAATCGTTGCAAACGCAACGGGCTGCTCTTCAATCTATTCTGGTACATTCCCAACAATCCCATATACAACAAACAAAGATGGCAGAGGTCCAGCTTGGGCAAATTCATTGTTTGAAGACAATGCTGAATTTGGTTTCGGTATGAGATTAGCGGTTGACCAAAACAGAGACACTTTAAAAACATATTGCGAAAAAGTCTTGGCTGAAGAAAAAGCTCCGGCTGATGTGAAAGAAGCAATCAAAGAAGCTTTGGCTCATTGGGATAATTCAAAAACTCCTGAAGCAGTAGCTGCTCAAGAAAATGCTAAAAAAGTTTTGGCTAACCACAAAGCTTGCGAATGCGAAGTGTTCAAAAAAGTTGTTGAACTTCAAGACTACTTCACAGATAAATCCGTATGGATTATCGGTGGCGACGGTTGGGCATACGACATCGGCTACGGCGGTATCGACCACGTATTAGCGCAAAACAAAAACGTTAATATCCTTGTTTTGGATACAGAAGTATATTCAAACACAGGCGGTCAAGCTTCTAAATCTACACCTACTGGCGCAGTTGCTAAATTTGCTACAGGCGGTAAGAAAACATATAAGAAAAACATGGGCTTAATGTCTATGTCTTATGGATATGTTTATGTTGCTTCTGTTGCATTGGGCGCAGACAGAAATCAAACACTTAAAGCATTCAGAGAGGCTGAAGCTTATGATGGTCCATCAATCATCTTTGCTTACGCTCCTTGTATCGCTCATGGTATTGATATGTCTAAAACTCAAACTGAACAAAAACGCGCAGTTGAAGCTGGTTATTTCCCACTTTACAGATACAACCCACAAAACGAACAACCATTCACTTGGGACGCTAAAGAACCAAAAGGAAATTACCAAGACTTTATCAGAAGCGAAGGACGTTATAAATCATTGCTTAAAACTAACCCAGAAGCTGCTGAACAACTTTATTCTCAAGCAGAAGTTGATGCTAAGAAGAGAATGGAAGTTTATAAAGCAATCGGCGAATTGGTTAAATAATAAGCTAGGCTTTGTTTTTAAAGGGAGTGCGAAGGAAACTTTGCACTCTTTTTTATTCTTTGATTTTTTTCTTTAGCTTTAGTTACTTTTCTAAGGCAAAAATTAAAAAACAAATTTCTACTTAATCTTAATATCTAATAAATCTTTTAAATCAACCCCAAACCTTTGTGCCATCGTAAAAAGGCAATATAAAGACGGGCTTTTTGTTCCCTGCTCGATTGCGCTTATATATGTCCTATCCACTCCAATATCAAAAGCAAGGTCCTCTTGGGTTAAATTCAATTTGTTTCTATAGAAATTTATGTTTATACCGAGCTTTTTTAAAAGTTTCTTTTTGATAACTTTATCTGTTTGCATGATTTTATTATCGCTCATCTACTATTAGTCGGCTACTTACTATTTGTAATACCTTTTATCATCTATAAATAGTATTGATTAGATAAAATATTAATGTAACATGTGACTATAAGTCACATAAAAAGGTATGATATGAAAAATTTTAAAATCAAAAAAGTTTTTAGTTTGGCTTTTACTCTTGCTGAAATCATGATTGCGTTAGTGGTAATTGGAGTAATAACTTCAATTCTTTTGCCTGTTGCATTTAACTCTGTTCCAGACGAAAATGTGATGAAATTTAAAAAAGGAAATGCGACATTGGCGAAAGTCATAAATGAACTTGTGAGCTCTGATAAATATTATTCAAACGGAGATTTGGGCACAAAAGCAGATGGCAGTAAAGACACAGCAATATATTTTATGGCTTCTTTTGCGGATAATCTTTCAATCAAGGAAAACGTTAAAGAAATCACATTAGCTGATGATGTGGGAACATATTTGACTTTAGCACGTAATCAAGGTGGATATTTAGGAGACCCAGAATCCGTAATACAAAGTTGCGAAACGCATTATTTTAATTTAACAGATGAAGATATCAAAATTGCAAAAGAAAGGTTTGATAAAACATGCGAAGATAGGCAAAAAACGCCAACTGGGGCTGAAGTTACAACTACAGATGGAATACAATATTTTCAAACCGGAGTTGCTGCTTTTGGAGAAGGAGCAAGTGTAGTCTCAAAAACAGATGACAACAAAACAAGTATTACACATTGCAACACAAGATTTATGGCACCGCCAAACCAAACTCCTTACATTGCAGACTCAAACGGTATGGATATAGTTTATAAAATTTTTTGTATGGATATCGATGGAATTAACCAAGGCGAGGATCCTTTTGGATATGGCATTAGAGCTGATGGGAAGATTTTAACGGGAAAAAGAGCAGATGAGTGGTTGGAGAAGAGTATTCAAGATAAGGAATAGGGAAATGTTGATACTTATAAATAAAAAATTAAACATAACCAAAGAAAAAAGCAAAAATTCAAAAATAAACATCATAAAAGAGATGGTAAAAAATTAAAAAACAAATGGCATACGAAAAGAAAAACCGGAGAGCAAGCCGTCACGTTATTTAATAAAAAAATAAAAACATGTATTTCGGGAGATAGCTTTTCTGGCTTGGTTGACTGTTTTTCTTCAGACATTTGTTTTTTAATTGTGGGGTGTTGTAAAAGCCTTAGATTTTTCTCTTTCGGTTCACTTTCTCTTTTGCATTTTTTCGGCGTCTGAGAAATGGCAAAAGAGAAAGTGAACAAAGTGAATTTAATGCTCAATAAGATTTGTAATTTGCAACACGTCATTCTGAATTTATTTCAGAATCCTGATTTAATGATAAATTCTCGCATTTCATGTTTTAGAGATTCTGAATAAATTGAAAAATTTCACTATCGTTCATTTTTCTAATTTTTCAGAATGACAAAATATTTTAAAAATTAAAGGACAAACCTATGAACAAAAAAGAAAAAATCATAGCAATATGTTTCATATTTTCATTTTTATGCTTAATTATATCAAGCATTACAACAATCATAAAAACAAAACCAAATGGGTATGAATTTAAAATAGAAAGAATAATTGATAAAGTTTTAAAATAGAAATCAAAAAACAAACATCTTGCGAAAAGGGAGCAAAAATCATAGAATATATTTATGCAAACGACAAAATTCATCGATTTTATCATTACTAAAGCCTGCACATATAACTGCAGTTATTGTTCCCAAAACAAGCTTCAAGACAAAGAAAAAAGAAACGCAGACAGAAAAACAATCGATTCTTTTTTAAACTTTTTAGATAAAATCGAAAATGATTTTGAAATCACAATTTCCGGTGGCGAAGCGATTTTGCACCCTGATTTTTATTATTTAATCAATGAAATCAAGCAAAAAAACTTTAAAATAAATTTAATCACAAATCTTTCTTTTCCAATTGAGGTCTATTGTGGAATTTTTAATATTTTAGGTAAAAATCTAAATCGTTTTGATGTCTCTTGCCATCTTGAGCAAATAAAAGATTTCGAAGGCTTTTTAGATAAATTTGAAAGATTTCTTCATTTTAAACCCAAAAACACAAAAACCACTCTTTTTATCCCAATTTTTAAAATTAATAATTCAAGAAAAGAAAAAATAAAACAAGCAATCCATATCGCAAAAATAAATGAAGTCGAAGTAGAATATCAAAAAATCAGGTTTTTAAAAGGGTATTTAGAAAAAAATCAAAAAAACAACAAAGAAAAGCTTTTAAAAACATATTCAAGATATTGTGACTCCGGCTTTAAAAGCTGTGTTATATATGAAGACGGTTTTGCATATCGCTGCTATGGCTCTCGTTTCTCTAAGTCTAATTTTGTGGGCAACATAAATAGCTATGACTTCAAATTATGGAAAAAGCCTTGCGTGTGCTCTTTTAAGCATTGCATGTGTAAAAAGCCTATAAAATATGGGCAATTGAAAAAAGAAAAAAGTCTCCCTAAGGCCTTAGTTCGTACTCTTTATGATATTTTTTGGCTTCCTTTTTTGGTAGCCAAAAACAAAGATATTTTAAAAACTAAATTTGAGCAATATAATGCCTTGAAAAACAATTCTTCAAAAAATAATTCTTTAAAAACCAGCCCTAAGCCAAAGCGCTGAAGCCAATTTGTCTTTTTGGTTTGTTTTTTTGAGTTTGATATTTTTCTTCTTTTGGCTTTTCGAGCTCGCTTGTCTCAACCGCTTTTTTAACGTGGGAAGAATTGATGTCTGTCCTGTTTTCTTTTTTCGCGAGTTTTCCTGCTTCGTCTAAAATAAACACGATTGAGCGGTTGGAATGTCCTTTAAATAAGCGAGAAAGCTCTTTGATTTCGTCTTCTTTTGAGGCCAAAACTTGCCCCTTTTGTTTTTTGGATAATTCTTTTTGAACTAATTTTTCAATCGCTTCTTCGTCTGGTAGGCCTATATAATATTGCCCGTCAAAGCGCGCTTTAAAGGCTTCGTCTAGGTTATCAAATCTATTTGTTGCGGCAAAAACAATGATTCCTTTGTCTCTTGCGCCTTCAACAAATTTCAAAAGAGTCGCTGTTGTTTTTTCGTTTTCTCCGCTGCTTGCGACGTTTGAATTTCTATCCATCGCCAAAGCGTCGACTTCGTCCATAAACAAAATAACCTTTTCGCCTGTGGCTTTTGTGTATTTTTCTATTGATTCAAAGGCTTCTTGGATATTGTTTGAAGTTTGGTTGACATATTTTGAACCAATTTTAGATAAATCCATTTTATACATATTGACTCCGGCTTCCGCAGCTAAGGCAGAAGCTATGAAAGTCTTTCCGCACCCCGGAGGGCCATATAAAAGAAAGCCGCGAGGAGCTCTAATTCCATATTCTTCAAAGTCTATTTGTTCTAATTCCGGGTTTTTGATGTAAGTCAAGACTTCGTCTTGAAGCCTTTCTTTAATGTCTTCCATGCCGGCCACGTCCTCAAAGCCTTTTGGAGAATACTTAGTTGGCTCATATAATGTAACATATTTTGAAGAAACGGTTGGCTTTGCTTGCGCTTGTTGCGGAGTTTCTTGTGTTTGCGCTTCTTTTGGCGCAGCGTTTTGCGTTTCGCTTTGGGTTAAAGCTTCTTTTTGGGGGTCTAAATTTTCGTTTGGTTTAAAAGCGTAAGCTGCCATTGCCCCCGACACGACTTCTCTCCAAAGTATTGCGTCTTCGTTCCTTTTGTTTTCGGCTTCTTTCATATAAAAATTAGAAGCAGTTCCTATATAGCCCATTTCAGGAAATTTCATGTTGATTTGTCTTGCAAAAGTTTCTCTTAAATCCACCAATAAATCCGTTAAATCGCTATAAGCATTTGAATTTGTGCGCCTCTTTTTTTCAAATTCCACAACTTTATCTTCCACAGAAAGAGCGAATTCGTCCATTTTAACAAGTTCTTTTGCGTAGTTTGAGCCTTTTGCATTTAGCTTTTCGTGCAATTCTTCGTGGTATTTTTTGTTGTAGCCAAAGCTTTGGCTATTTTTAATACTGTTAGATGTTAATTTTGGGCTAGATATTCTCATGCTTTCCCTCTCTCTTTTTTCATAAAAAGCTCGTGAAAAAAATTTTTTGCTAATTTCATAAATACAAACTATTTAATTTTCTCGTAAAATTTAATATACTAAAAATATTACAAGAAATAAAGGTTAAATCATGTTGCAAGCCGTCCCCACAGCCATCAAAAACGCTTTTCGCGGAAGTTTTATAAAGAAAATATGCAATTATCTGCACGATTGCGTGAGAGAAGAAGTTAAATCTTCGACTTTTAGAAATTTAAAAGCAGATAAGGAAAACAAATGGTGCTTTTTAAAAGGCGAAGAAGAAGTTTTTTCAAATTTTGACAAGCCCATGCTCTTAGACGGCACAGATTCTCAATTGACAGAGATGATGATACAAGCTGATAACAGCCAAAAAGACAAATATTTAATCTATGGCTTTTTGTTTTTGGTGGGCAAAAATGGGAAGTCTAAAAAGAACAACGAATTTTTGACTCCTATTTTATATGCTCCGGCTAAAATCAAAAGGAACGGAGTGAACCTAGAATTATCTATCCAAGAGGACGTTTTGTCTTTAAATACCGGCGCAATTGCCCAATTAATCCAAAGAGAGGACGAACAAGAAACAGATGCAATGTTAGAAGGTTTACTTAAAGTCGTTCCAAAGTTGCCTTTAGAAAAACAAGAGCTTGAAGTCTTTTTGACGACTTTAAAATCAATCGTGCCTGACGTCAATATTTCTCTTAATATTGGGCAGATTTCAAGCTCTGATAGCTTGGATTTTCTAAATTTCGACCAATATAAAAAACCACAAGCAAATTCCATAGAAGAAATTAAAGAAAACATTGAAAAAGGCGACTTTGACTTTGATTCGATTGAAACAATTCAAAATATTCCAAAGGTGAAATTGGATTCTTTAGCTTTAGAATTTTCTCAAGCTGTGATTTTGACCACTCGCCCCCAAGTGACAGCAGGGGTTTTGCACGAACTTATGCAAATAGCAGATAAGCCTTCTGGAACAATCAGAGAAACAGTTTTAAATATAATTAACCAAGAATTTCTTGAATCCACAGGCCAAGCGGAGATGAATTTAGACGAAAAAAACTTGGAAGATTTTTTCCCCATCACTCCTTTGAGCTTGTCTGATTCTCAACAAGACGTCATAAGAAACATTGAACAAAATGATTTTATTTCTGTCTTTGGCCCTCCTGGGACAGGCAAGAGCCAGACTATTGTAAATGTCATTGCGCATTTGATTGCAAAAGGAAAGACTGTTCTTTTTGCTTCTCGTATGGATAAAGCGGTCGATGTCGTGGTGGAAAGGGTGAATTCCTTGGGCGCCCCATATTTAGCCCTCAGGGCGGGCCGCGCAAGCTATCAAAAACAATTAAACATGGATCTTCAAGAGCTTTTATCGAACAAGATTGATTTAAATTCAAGCTTTGAAGACAATATGACGGCTGACCAAGACGACATGAAAGAGCTATTGTCTGACATAAAGCGCCTTGAAGACAGCGCGAACAATATTTTGTCTTTAGAGAAAAAATATACAAATATCGAAGAGGAATATGAGCTTGCAAAAGATTCGATTGCAGATTTGCAGATTTTGGCGCATAAACTAAAAGCGCAACAGCTTTTGGAGGCAAAAAAAGTCTTTAAAGTCATCGAAGAAATAGAGAAAAAATATAAAAAATCGATTTTTGACAAAATTAAGCTTTATTTTGATTATAGAAAAATCAAAAAAATCTTAAATTTGCACAAAGTCTTAAATGAAGATATCTTGAAAAGATTGCCTTATGAAATCAACATTGCTTTAGAAGAAGCAAAATTAAAAGATGTCGAAGATGAGATAATTTCTTATGGAAATTTGCATCAAATTTTAAGAAGAATAAAACTTTTAAAATCGAAACAAAAGAAGCTTGCTGTGGACATCTTAAAAAACAAAAGAAGAACAGCTTTAAAAAACATCTTGTCTGACGCTTCAAAAAGGCGCCGTTTGATGGTGCATTCAAAGTCTTTGGTTTCAAGAAAAACAAACCAACAAAATAGGTTGTTAGAAAAAGAAGACTTCAAACCGCTTTTGGCCGCTTTTCCTTGCTGGTGTTCGACGACTTATGCGGTTTCAAATTCAATTCCTCTAAAGCCTGCGATGTTTGACGTCGTGATTATAGATGAAGCTTCTCAATGCGACATCGCTTCTTGCATACCTCTTTTGTATCGCGCGAAAAAAGCGATAATTGTGGGTGACGACAAACAGCTTCCTCACTTGTCTTTTTTGGAAAAAGCAAAAGAACAAAGCTTTTTGTCTCAATATGGAATTGATGATAGATATCAATTGATGTGGCGCTATAGGGAAAATTCCATGTTTGACCTTGCGAATTATTATTCAATTGCACCTGTTTTGTTGGACGAACATTTTCGCTCGCCTTCTGCTATCATCGATTTTTCAAACAAAGAATTTTATGGCGGAAAAATTAAGGTCATGAGCCCAAATTTGAACGCAAAAAATATAGTAGAGCTAAAAATAATTAAAGATGGAAAAGTGGACCATGACGCGACTAGAAACACTCCTGAGTGCGAAGAAGTGGTGAAAACTATTCAAGAATTGATAGTTGCAGATAAAAATTCGCCAAAACCGGTCTCGATAGGGGTAATTTCGCCTTTTAGGGCTCAGGTCGATTTAATTAAAAAAGCGATTTTAAAAGTTTTTGATGGCGAGACGATTGAAAAACACGCAATTGATGTGGGTACGGCTCACACTTTCCAAGGAGACGAAAGAGATATTATGCTTTTGTCTTGGACATTTGCAACAAATTCAAAAAATCAAAGTTTGATTTTTGCCCAAAAACCAAATCTTTTTAATGTCGCAATCACGCGTGCTCGCCATAAACTGATTAATTTTATCTCAAGAGACATAAAAGACCTTCCTGAAGGCATGCTTCGAAATTATCTTGAATATGTTCAAAAAATAAATAGGTCAGAAGAAAAAGACATATTTAAAAATAATTTTGAAAAAGAAGTTTTTGAAGCGATTAAAGAAGAATTTCCAAGCTTAGAAAAACAAGATAAAATCAAAGCAGGGGTCGAAATGGGCTCGGTTTCAGCAGATATTTTGGTGGACAATGTTGCAGTTGAAATTGATGGAGTCGAAGATAATTTGGAAACTTCGACAAATCCTAATGCTCCAAAGATAACCGATATGAAAAAACAAGCTATAATCGAGCGCTGCGGATTTAGTGTCTTGAGAATTGTAAAAAGAGAATGGGATATTTCAAAAAATGCTTGTTTGGATAGATTGAGACAAGCATTAAACAAAGATTAAATCCTTGAAATTCTTTAAAATTGGGCATTTTACTCAAAAGCACATTAAAAAAACTATACAAAAATTTACACAAAACAAAAATTTTGAAAGCAACACTTGACATAATTTTTTGTCTTAGATATATTAGTTTATGCAGATAGGTTGGTCGTGTCAAAATGTTTGAGCCTAACTAACTCAATCTACGATCCCTTAAAAGAAAGGACACACAATGTACGCAATAGTTGAAACTGGCGGAAAACAATATAAACTTGAAGAAGGAAGATACGTTGATATCGAATTGTTAGACGCTCAAGCTGATGAAAAAGTTACTTTTGACAAAATCGTTATGTTAGTTAACGGCAAAAAATCAAAAGTTGGAAGACCCTATGTAGCTTCTGCTACTGTTGATGGTACCGTTGTTAAAAACGACAAAGCTAAAAAAGTTATTGTTTATAAACAACGTCCAAAAAAAGGCACAAGAGTTAAACAAGGTCACAGACAAAACTTTACACGTGTGATGATTAACAAAATTAACACAAAAGCTAAGTCTGCAAAGAGTGAAGAAACAACAGGAGAAGAATAAAAATGGCACATAAGAAGGGTGTAGGTTCATCTAAGAACGGACGCGACAGCGAAAGTAAGCGATTAGGCGTTAAAAAATACGCTAATGAACAAGTTGTTGCAGGAAATATATTAGTAAGACAAAAAGGTACTAAATTCCACGCCGGAAACAACGTAGGACAAGGTAAAGACGACACATTGTTTGCATTAATTGATGGCGTTGTGAAATTTGAGCCTTACAGAAGAACAAGAAAACAAGTTAGCGTTTACGCTCAATAGTTTTCGAAAAAAACAAAAATTGAAAATTTAATATGGTTTGGGAGCGTAGCTCAGATTGGTTAGAGCGCTTGCCTGTCACGCAAGAGGTCGCGGGTTCGAGCCCCGTCGTTCCCGCCATATTTATATAATAAGTCTAAAAGAGCCTGATGGCTCTTTTTTAGTTTTGCAAATGCCTTTGTTATTTCTCCTTGGGCTTTATTTGTAGAACTGTATTCATTTTTGCTATTTATTTATGCTAAAATACTTCTATGACATATTGTGATTGGGGTTCAACATCTGAAATAAATAAGAAATACCACGATTTCGAGTGGGGTGTTCCTGTGTGAGACGGCAGGACACAATTTGAATATTTGATGATGGAAGTTATGCAATGCGGCCTTAATTGGAATATGATTATAAACAAAAGAGAAGTTTTTAGAAGCTGCTTTGATAACTTTGAATACGATTTAATCGCAAATTACGACGAAAAAGATATTGAAAGAATTCTTCAAACGCCTCGCATGATTAAGTCGAGGCGCAAAATTGAAGCTGTTATAAATTAAAAAAGCGAGGGTTTAAATTTTTTAGGCACAATAACAATCTATTCCTACCTCCAAGCGGCGGGCATAATCAACGACCAGGATAGAAATTGCCCAAGGTATGAATTCATCAATTCAAACTATCCGACTATAAAAAAGAAAAGATATTTGGAAAAAGATGTTTTCTTTTTTGGCGACAAATAGGGGAGAGTTTTAAATCGTTGTTTGTTTTTTGTATTTGAATTTATATCAATAATCAATCCTTTCGATTTTGAAAATCACAGGGCGAGTGCCATCAGAGCAACAAGTTATCATCACATTTTCTTCTTTTGTCCAACCTTTCATGATAGACCCTCCTTGAAGCCCTGTATAAATATATCTTGAAATTGCGTCCCAAGCTTCTGAACAATGAGGCATTTTTGGGCCGCCTGCGATTTTATTTTTGTCGTGGTTTGTTTTTGTAAGAGTGTTTAAGCCCAAGTGCCAAAAATCGTCTTTGCCATCTTCTCTTTCAAAGATAAATTCGTCCCCCACGTTATAACAAGGGCAAGCCCCTGAATTCGGGTCTTTACAATATTTTTCTTGCAATTCCGGATAAAGTTTTTTATCAATCACTGTTAATTTCACTTTGTGTTTCATAATTCCTCCCTAAAAAAGCTACAAAAAAAGCCCTGCAACAAAAATTGCAAGGCTTTTAAAAATAAAATTAAATTACATAGCGCCTTTGATTAATTCAATGAAGCTATCAGCTTTCAAGCTTGCGCCGCCGATTAAGCCGCCATCGATTTCAGGTTGAGCCATTTGTTCAACGATTGTTGAAGGTTTAACAGAGCCGCCATACAAAATTCTGATTTTGTCAGCTGTGTCTTGAGAATATAATTTAGCAACAACTTTTCTGATTTCGCCGATTGTTCTGTTTGCTTCTTGGCTGTCGCAAGATTTGCCTGTGCCGATTGCCCAGATTGGTTCGTAAGCGATAACAGATTTTTCAACGTCAGCTGCTGACAAGTCTTTTAAAGCTTTTGTGATTTGAGAAGCTAAGTGTTCATCTGTAACGCCTGCTTCTCTTTGTTCCAATGTTTCGCCGCAGCAGATGATTGGAATTAAGCCTTTAGCCAAGATTGCTTTTGCTTTTTCGTTGATGAATTCATCAGATTCATTAAACATTTGACGACGTTCAGAGTGGCCGATGATTACAAATTTAACATCAAAATCAGCTAACATATCCAAAGAAACTTCGCCTGTATATGCTCCTGATTCGTTTGGATTAACGTTTTGTGCGCTAAGTGCGATTTTTGGTTCGTTTTTGATTGAATCATGCACTTGCCACAAAGCAGTATATGTAGGTGCTACAATAACTTCAGGCATTTTAGCTGCGTCTAGCGCTTTTACGCCTTCAACGATGCCGTCGATTAAAGCTTTTGCTTGAGCTTTGTTATTGTTCATTTTCCAGTTGCCAGCAATAATAGGTCTTCTTGCCATATTGAACTCCTTTTTTATAAAATAAAATCTTTACAAGCTCATAATAGCACAAAAACAAAAAATAAGGGCAAAAAGCATTAAATAATAGATTTTGATAATCTTTCGCTTCTGGATTGAGATAAGATGTTTCTTAATTTCATAATAGCTTGCGCATGCAATTGGCAAACGCGAGACTCAGACACGTTTATAGCTTCGCCGATTTCTTTTAAGGTCATATTTTCGTGATAATAGAATACGAGAAGCGTTCTTTCGCGCTCAGGCAATTTTTTAAGAGCCATTTGCAATTCCCTCTTTGCGTCCGTTTTTTCCATTTCTTCTTCGGGGCGCTTAGAAGAAGAATCTTCAATGGTGTCAATGATTTCGACGCTGTCGTCGCCTGTACCTTTTTTGTCGTAGATAGAATTTATGCTAACGTCGCTCGACATCACTTCTAAAATCTTTTCTTCGGACATTCCCATAACAGAAGCGACTTCGCAAGTCGTGGGCGCTCTTCCTATTTGTTGTTTTAGTCTTTCTGTGGCGAGCTTGATTTCTTTGATTTTCTTCCTCATGCTCCGAGGCAGCCAATCTGAAGAGCGGATTTTGTCTATGATTGCCCCTCTTATTCTCATAAGAGCATAAGATTCAAACTTTGCGCCTTTGCTTGGGTGATATTTTTCAATAGCGTCGATTAAGCCTTCAATCCCAAAAGAGACAATATCTTCAAAAGAAAAACTGGAAGGCAAATTAACCTTGATACGCCCCACAACATAGCGCGCAAGGTAAATATATTGGACAATCAACTTGTCTCTTGCGGCTTTATTTTCTTTGTTGCTTAAATAAAGCTCCCAAAGTGCGCTGAGCTCTTCGTCTGAAAGTCTATTTATTTTTTTATATGAATCAATGTCAGTATTCTGACTCATAACTCTTAATCGTTTTCCCCAGTATTTACTCTGTAATTGTCATAAAAGCACATGCTCTTGTCATCATCTAAATCAATGAAGATTAAAAATCTTATACAGCAGAATTTTGTTGAAGATTTTTGTTTATCATTTTTTTAGATTTATCAACATTTTTCATTTCTTTTTTGATGGCATTTAATTGTTTTTTCAATGCTTTGCAATTTGCAATCGCATTTTGTTTTTCGTTTAGCGCAGTTGTATATTGAGAAGTTTTTGTTGCAAGTTCTTGTCTCAATTCCACTTGCGCATCGTCTAAATTTACAAGCATAGAATTATATTTTTGTTCTTTGATTGTTGGAGACTTGTAGCTTGAGCTTGTTGAAGTGGTGCTTTGTGCGGAAGTTGAGCTTGTGCTTTTTACTGCAGGTCGCAATTTGACTTCTTTTGCGTTGTCCATTGAATCAAAAACTGTGCTTGCAGCGTAAGTGCTTGAAAAACTAACTAGTGATAAAGCAAACAATATTAAAATTTTTTTCATAATATCTCCCAAAGACTAAAACTATCTTAACAATATTTTACATAAGCGCAAAATGGTCGTCAAACGATTTTTGGATAATTACTCTTTTTATTTGATTTATTTTTTTAATGCTATAATAATTTCGTATGGAAAAAAGTTTTTTAATTGCATTAATATTTTCTACTCTAGCCGGCCTTTCGACGGTTTTGGGTGGATTAGTTACATTTTTTATAAAGAAAAATTCGCTTAAATTTTTGTCCTTTGGGCTTGGGCTTTCGGCTGGAGTGATGATTTTCATTTCTCTTGTCGACTTGTATCCGGAAGCAAAAGAGCAAATTGTAGCCCAAATGGGAAATAATTTCGCGTGGCTTACTGTTTTGTTTTTCGCGCTTGGAATGTTGGTCGCGATTTTAATAGATTATTTTGTTCCTGACCATATTCAAGAAAACATGTTTAACAAGCAAATTGGCGCAAACGAACAAAACATAGATTCTACTAATTGCGAAGAAAACGAAAATGCCGTGATTTCAATCGGGAAAATCAAAAAAGCAGGCATAATCACGACAATAATCGTGGCTGTGCACAATTTTCCGGAAGGCTTGGCGACTTTCTTTACAACAACCCAAAACACAACCTTGGGGCTTGGAATAGTGATAGCCATTGCAATCCACAATATTCCGGAAGGAATGGCGATTTCAATCCCCGTATATCAAGCGACGCACTCAAAAAGAAAAGCTTTTTGGTATTCTTTCTTGTCTGGTATGGCAGAGCCTGTTGGAGGGGTCATTGGCTTTTTCCTTGTGAAAGCATTTTTCCCAGACATTTGCCTTGGGGTGTTGTTCTCTTTTGTTGCAGGCATTATGACATATATTTCAATAGACACCTTGCTTCCTCTTTCAAAAGACTACGACACAGGCCACTATTCAATTAGCGGAGTGTCCTTAGGGCTTATTTTGATGGGGATAACTTTAATTTTCTTAGATTAGTCTTTTTTCACTAATTTAAGAAAAGTGTCATAATAGCTTTTGAATTTTGCAATAGAGTTGATTTTTCCTGCCATTTTCAAGATATATGAAGGGCGAAGATAGTATTCTCTGTTTAATTTTTTGTTATATTCATAGATTTCTTGAGAAGTTAAGCTATAGCTTTTTGTGCTTGGATAGATATAAGGTTTTTCGTAGTTTATCTCCCCAAGGCGGTTTTTCTTTGCGTATTCATAATATTTCGTGCCAACAAGGGCGGTCGCAGTGTAGAAGCTTGCAAATTCTGTGTTCAATTTTTTTGCAAACTTGAAAGTTTTCTCAATTGTTTCTTTTGTTTCCCAAGGAAGCCCAATTACATAGTAAGCATAAATTTGAATACCCACTTTTTTGAGCATAGAAACGGCATTTTCAATTTGTTCTATTGTAATTTTTTTCCCAATTTTATCTAAAATTTCTTGAGAGCCGCTTTCAATTCCCATTGAAACCAAAGTGCAGCCTGCTTTTTTCATCATTTTAAGTGTTTCAAGGTTTAAGGTGTCTGCTCTTGTGTTTACGCAAAAGCTAATCTTTAAACCGGATTCGATGATTAACCTGCAAAGCCTTTGCACCCAGCGGTTGTCCAAATTAAAAATATCAGACCAAAAAATGAAGTCTCTAATATTATATTTTTCAACGCATTCTTTGATTTCTTCTAAAATGAGCTCTGCTTCTTTATATCTTACTTTTGTGCCGTTTAAAACGCTGGCAAGGCAGAAAAAGCAATGGTTTGGGCAGCCTTTTGAAACTCTTATGATTGTCTGAGGGCGCCTTGTGTCTGGGCGAACATAGAAATTGTTATCTATTAAATCTCTATCTAATTTTGGAAGATAATCAATGTCAGGAGGAAGTGTTCTATTTGGAGTAGAAATCACTTTGCTTCCCGTTTGATATGTAATTCCTTCTATAGTTTTTAATTCGTGCCCTTGTAAGATTTCTTCAAAAGCGCCTTCGATTTCTCCTCTTAGAGCAATATCTATTTCAGGGTATTTTTGCATAATCGAATAAGCGCTGAAGTTAAAAATTGCGCCTTTTACGATTATGATTGTGTCTTCTAATAAATCTCTTGCTTGGGTGAGTAAGCTCAAATCTTGTTCTAAAGTCACAGAAGCCACGTTCATCACAAGATAATCAGGCTTGAACACTCTTATGTCTCTAAAAAAGTCATAATAAGATTCATTTTTTAAACTGTAATCTTTGAATTTTGTTTCGTAGCCATATTGTTTTGCAATTGCAGACAAACTCATCATATCCACAGGAGCCAAAGGCGGAATAACCACAAGTTCGCTTGTCGGCTGTTGACACCTATCTTCTCTGTTCATCAAGGGCCCTGGGGGGTATATGAAAAATATTTTCTTTGTATGTTCTTCTGAATTTGTCATTTTCTACTTCTTCGATATACGTTTTTTTAAAGCCATTTTGACTATGAAGTTTGTAACTTCTTGCGGTAAAAATCTTGTTAATTTGGCGATTTTGGAATCCAACCCAAGATTATACACGGCTTTTGGATTTTTCAAATCAATTATTCTTGCAATTTTCTTTGCAATGTAGATTGGGTTTGTTGCGTGGAGGGAATTTTTTTGAGCATTTGAAACAAGAAATTCTTTTTCTTTTTCAAATTTGCCTTTTTTGTCCTCTAATGCTTTTTTGTTATTGTTAATTGAAGATTCCCAAAACTTTGTTGCAATTGCTCCAGGCCTAATGGAGACAACTTTAATTTTACTTTCAATAGAAAATAAATTCAACAAAATATCGCCCGAAGCTTTTGAAATGCAATATGGGCTTAAATATGGAAAAATGCCATAAGAAGCCATAGAGCTTACGTTTATGAGCTTTCCTTCTTCTTTTAAAAATGGCGATAAGTGTTTAATTATTCTTAACAAACCAAATAAATTCACATCTAGCTGCTTTTTAAGCTCAATTTCGTCTAATTCTTCTACTGCTCCTGCGATTGCTAAACCTGTGAAATTTATTATTGTGTCAAATTTGATATTGTTAAATTTTTCTTTTAAATGTATAAAATCGAGCTCTTGAGAAACGTCTAGGTGGAATTCTTGTATGTTTTTATTCATAAGCCCAACATGGCGAGAAGTTGCAAAAATAGCATACTTATTTTTGTCTAATTCTTCCATAGTCCTAAGCGCGAGCTCGGAATTTATTCCGATTATTAATATATTTTTTTGCATAACAATATTCTATTTTAAATAAAAAAAATTACAAAATCTATTAAGATGAGATTTTGGATTTAAATTATTCTTCATCTAACAATTTGATTTTCTTTTTAGCTAAAAGATAGCTTGCTTTTCTGTCCATAAACGCGCCTTTTTTTGCGACTTGTTTTGCGATATCGAGCATGTTGTTTTTGATTGCCATATATAGAATAGAATTTGTGGTAATCGCGTCTCTATAGCTGATATTTGCGTTTCTATCGAGCAAATACTGTGCCATTTCGTGGTTTTTGTTTTTCAAAGCTTCATATAATTCGCTATAAAACCCTTTGTCTAGTTTGGCGCCTTTGTCATATAGCATTTTTACCATTTCAAAGTTGTTTTCTTTTGCGGCGACGTAAATCGGATATTGTGCGTTTTCAGGGACATTTGGGTTTATTCCTGCGTTTAATAATATTGCTACGTTTTCAATATTTTTTTTCTTGATTTGAGAAATTAAGCAAGCACTATTTAGCGCAAGCTTTTTTTGTTCAAGCAAATCTTTCATCTCTTGAGACAATTTGTTTTGATTTTGCATGCCAGAAATTATCACAGAGCGAGAGGAAAAATCCCCAAAATCTTCTAGGTTAATCGCTGCGTTTGCCTTAAAACAAGCAAATATGAGAACTAATATAGCTAAGATTTTTTTCATAATAAAAGTATATTTCATTTTTCTTTTTTTGGCTAAAAAGTTATATTTGTTTATAATTCGATTTTTTCAAATTGCGCTATGATTTCTTCTTTTGTCGGGTTTTTCATCTCTTCGATTTCAGCTAAGATTGGAATATCATAGAAATTTTTAAGTTCGCGTGTGAAGTTTTTTTCGGATAACGTTGGGTTTTTTGATGTTTGGTTGATTATTATCCCTTTGATTTTAATATCATTTCTTAAAGCGCAATCAATAGTCATTAAAAGGTGGTTTAATCTTCCTAGTTTTGGAGTTGTGACGATTATTATTTCTTGATTTAATTCTTTAATCAAGTCGCAAAAAAGCTTCCCTTTAGAAACTGGGCAATAAAGCCCTCCAGCACCTTCTGAGATTACTAAATCAAAAGGAGAAGAAAATTCTTCAAAGTCTTTTTTGATTTTATTAAAATCAACTTCAATATTATCAATCAAAGAAGCGAGCCCGGGAGAGACTTCGCCCTTAAAAAGATAGGAATATTTTGACTCTATTTTTTCAAATTTATTTAATTCAAATAAATCCGGAGCAACTAAAACTCCCTCTTTTTCGTAAGCTCCGCTTTGAAGAGGTTTAAAATAGCCTGTTTTTAGCCCTTTTTTAATAGAAGCCAAGCAAAGCCCCAAAGAAACAAAAGTCTTGCCTATATCTGTATCCACCCCTGTTATAAAAATTTTTTTCATATCAAACCTCTTTTCCTTTAAGGTCTATCCTACATCAAAGATGAAGGCCGTTTTTGAATTGTAAAGAAATATTACAAAAGAAAACAACTCAGGCAATTTTTCAAAAAGGATATACTTTATATATATGTAAGAAGTCAATAAGAAATACCAAATCATAAGGAGAGTATAAAATGGCAAGAGTTTTAATTTCAATGCCCGAAAAATTTTTAGACCAAATCGATTCAGTTGCTGAAGGCGAAAATCGCTCCAGAAGCGAACTAATCAGAGAAGCATTGAGAACATATATCAATCGTTCAAAAATGAGAGAAAGCTCAATCGCAAACAAAAATGCAGCTATTCTTGAAGCTCTTCTAGATTAATTTAAAATAAAACTAAATAAAATATTTTTATTGCAAACGTTTTGGGTAAAAATAATAGAAATTTAAAAGGGTGCTTTTTTAAGCACCCTTCTCGTATGTTTTGTTTAAGCGCTAAATGCGGTTATGCCAAACGCCACCTTTTCTATCTGCGATTGCGTCATAGCAAGACCAAAAGCGAAATATCCCAGTCAGCCCCAAGACTGCGTGTGTCGCATTTTTTTCAAAGCTGTTGTCGTTGATGGCTTGCCCAATCCCTGGCCAAATCAACAAAGACAACAACCCAGCGCCCACAGAACGGGCTGAAACTGTGCCGTTTGTGCCGTGTGTTCCTGCAAAAGTCGGAACAAAAGACGACATCATCGCAAAAAGCGCAAATAAAACTAATAATTTTTTCATATTTTCCTCTTTAATCCTTTATTTTACTTTAAGTAATGAAACAAATTGTGTCAAGAAATTAATTTTTTGTGCTAAACTTGTTTGGTATGAAGAAGCATTATATAAGTTTATTTTTCGTACTATGCCTTTTGTTAAGTCAATTTTCAAACGCACAAGTTCAAAATATCGACTTAAAAGGCTTAATTTCTATTGGTTTGGAACACAATTGCGAATTAAAGCAAAAAAAGCTTGAATTAGAAATTGCACAAAAAGAAATCAAAATCGCAAACAGATTAAAAAACCCAGAGCTTCAATCAAACGTCGTTATGGGAAATGTTGCTTTGGGAAATTCTTCTCAAGCCGGAGTTAATTTGCCAATCGAAGTGATGAAAAGGGGAATTAGAAAAAAAATCGCTTCAAAAAGTTATAGAATAAAAGAGACTGAATATCATCAAGCGCAACATAACTACAAGCTTCAAATCATGCAAGCATACTTTGATGTTTTGTATGCTAAATCAATCTATAAAATCCAACAAGACCGTTTGAAATTATTTAAAGATTTAGTAAAAATCACAACAGACAAGCCAAAATATCCAAGCTACGAAATAGATAACTTAAAAGCGGATATTGAATATGCGCAACAACAAATCGCCACAAACCGTGCAAAAGCTTTAATGATTGAAAAACAATTTGAATTGAATAAAGTCTTAAATACGGGCGATGATAGTATTATGTATGACACAAAAGAAGCGACTTTGCTTATTCCTTGGGCTTTTTTAGAAATCAAGCTTCCTGAATACGAAAAAATCGAGCAAATTGCTTTAGAACACAGTTATATTCTTAAAATTTCAAATCAAGAGATTGAAAAATCAAAAGACGAAGTAACCCAAGCAAAAAGACAAAGAATTCCTGATATTTCAATTGCAGGAGGCTATGCTTGGCAAGCATATAAAAACACTCCAAATAACTTTGGGGGTGCTTTTGTCGGTTTTGGAATGGATATTCCTGTTTTATATAACTACACGCCAGACATACAAAAAGCAAAGTTGTTCCTAGAAAAAAGCAAAGTCAAAAGAAAATCTTATGAATATCAGCTTAAATATGAACTAAAAAAAGACTATAATACTTTTAAATATTCTGCGCAAAATATGGAATATTCTAAAAAAATCTTAGAAGATTCAAGAAAAATTGTAAAATTATCAACAAAAGGCTATATTGAAGGAAAAAATTCTTATACAGATTTGTTGATAAACGAAAAAGGTCATCAAAACGTTTTGAGCGAATATTTGACCACATTGCACAGGCATTTTTATTCATATTTAGAAATCATACAAGATACAGGACAAGATATTTCCGAAGAAGAATTATTGTAAAATTTAAATTAAAAAGGAAAAAAGATGATAGATTTTAAATCGACTTTAAAAATCGCACTTAAATCTTTAAAAGTAAATAAAATGCGCTCCGCTTTGACTTCTCTTGGGATAATTATTGGGGTTGCAGCTGTGATTATCATGCTCGCTATTGGCTCTGGCGCAAACAAACAAGTCCAAGAAAACATGGAATCTATGGGCTCTAACCTTCTCACTATTCGCTCTGCGAGCGCAAAATCAGGTGGGGTTTCTTTGGGAATGGGAACAAAACCCACTTTGAATTTAAAAGACGCTCTTGCAATCAAGAAAAACGCAAGAGGAGTGGAGATGGTGGCATCTTTAATGACATCAACAAAACAAACGATGTATGGAAATCAAAACTGGTCGACTTCAATTTATGGCATAGAAAATGAATATTTGATAATCAAAAACTACGAAATTAATTCTGGAAGAGGTTTTTCCCCAGACGACCAAAGAAACGCGACAAAAAACGCAATCATAGGGACAACAGTGGAAACCGAACTTTTTGGAGACGTTAATTCTGTAGGAAAAACAATAAGAATTGGAAATATTCCATTTAGAGTTATAGGAACATTGAAATCAAAAGGTCAAATGGGACCAATGGACCAAGACGACATTATTTTTATTCCGATTACGACTGCCCAAAGAAAAGTCTTTGGGACAAATTTCCCGGGGTCAGTTGACCAAATAGTGGCAAAAGCGAGTTCTTTAGAAGACAGTACAATTGCCCAAAACGACATAGAAGAAATTTTAAGAAAACGTCATTCTTTAGGAAAAACCCAAGAAAACGACTTTGAAATCAGAAATTCAGCAGAATTTCAAGAAAAAATGAAATCAACTGTCCAAACTTTTGCGATTTTGTTGGCTTCTATTGCTTCTGTTTCTTTGGTTGTGGGCGGAATTGGGATTATGAATATCATGCTCGTATCTGTTACAGAAAGAACAAAAGAAATAGGGATAAGAATGGCAATAGGGGCAAGAGCCCAAGACATTAGAACCCAGTTTTTAATAGAAGCTTTAGCGCTTTCTTTGATAGGTGGGCTTATAGGGGTGATATCTGGAATAATCATTGCGCTTTTAATAGGCCAAATTTTCCACACGACAATTCTAATCACCATAACTCCGATATTGCTTTCTTTTGGCTTTTCTGGGCTTGTGGGGATTGGGTTTGGGTATTATCCTGCGTATAAAGCTTCTTTGCTAAATCCAATCGACGCTTTAAGATATGAATAAAAGTTAAATGATTATAATAAAAAGCGCCTCGTTTTTAAATTACGAAGCGCTTTTTTATTTCTTGTTAAGATTTTATTAATTAATATCCCATCTTCCGCAAGTGCCGCCCCAGCGAGCAATGATGTTTCCTTTGATATCTGTGATTTTTTTGATTTCATCTCTTGATTGTTGCTCTTTTCCTTCTAAGATTGTGATTACTTCACAATTGTTTGAACAACCTTCGCATTGGCAAGTGATTGAATGGAATTCAAGGTCTTTTATTGTCCAACCTTTGAATTTTGTAGGTTGGTTTGTAAATTGATGATGTTCCATAGCAAGCATAGCTGCTCCTATTGCACCCATTGTTTGGTGGTGGTTTGGAACGATGATTTCATGGCCCAAAGCTTCTTCAAAAGCTTTTACCATACCTTTGTTTGTGGCAACGCCCCCTTGGAAAGAAATTTTTGGAAGCAAATCTTTGCCTAAAGCAAGGTTTGCGATGTAATTTCTAACAAGAGCTTGGCACAAGCCATACAACAAATCTTCTACGGCATAGCCCAGTTGTTGTTTGTGGATTAAGTCTGATTCGGCAAAAACGCCGCAGCGCCCTGCAATTCTTGCAGGAGACTTAGATTGAAGAGCGATGTCGCCAAAATCTTTGATGTCCACATTTAATCTTTGCGCTTGGTGGTCTAAGAAAGAGCCGGTTCCGGCTGCGCAAACTGTATTCATAGCGAAATCCGTAACAATCCCATCTCTTAAGATGATGATTTTGCTATCTTGTCCGCCGATTTCAAGAATAGTTTGAACCCCTGGAATTGCAGAGCTTGCAGCGACTGCATGTGCTGTGATTTCGTTTTTGATAACGTCAGCGCCAACAAGCGCACCTGCTAGATTTCTTCCAGAACCCGTTGTGCCGACTGCTTTGACGTCGTATTCGGCACCTTGTGCTTGAGAAAGCAAGTTGTCTAAACATTTTTGAACAGCAATAACAGGCTGGCCTGCCGTGCGTGTCATGTAACTATCTACGTGTTCTCCGTTTTCGTCCACTAAGGCTATTTTTGTAGTAACGGAACCTACATCAATTCCTAAATATACATTTTTCATAACATATTAATTGTAGTACAAAAATATAATTTTGGCGCAATCTTTAAGATAATTAAAAATATCAGCTTCAAAAAGGCAATTATCAAATGTTTGTGTTAAAATTGACCTATGGAACATGCTTTCGAACAAAAAGTATTTTATTCTGACACAGACGCTTATGGTGTTGTCTGGCATGGTAGCTATTTAAGATGGCTTGAAATGGGAAGAGTTTATCTTTGCGAGCAATCTGGGCTCAAATTGAAAGATTTAGAAGCTCAAGATGTTGTCATGCCTGTGGCTTCGATGAATGTGAAATATAAGCAATCTGCAAAGTTAGATGATGAAATAATTATCAAAACAAAAATCACAGAGCATGGAAGATTTTATATTGATTTTAGTCAAGAAATTATTGACAAATCAACAAAAAAGACGTATATCGAGGCGCTTTTCAGAGTTGTCGCGATACACAAAGATGGATCTCTATATAGGAGTTTACCTAAGCAATTAGAAAATCTTTTTGTTTAGAAAAGCTGCCATTTGGCAGCTTTTAATTTATCCTGAAACAAGTGAGCCTTAGCGCGACTGCGCTTGGCGAACGCAGTTGAAGGCTTGCTGTGCGAAGTGCGTTGCTGGCCGTGATGAACGGGCAGCGAGCACGCAGACCTTAGATAGCCGCCGTTGCGAATGTAGCGAAAGCGAAATGAGCGAAGCAATCTTTGATTGCACAGGCGGAAAACAAGAGTGAAGTTGATGTGTGACGCGACGCGTCCACAGAAACGAACGAAGGCATAGGTGTGCGAAACAAAAGACAAACGACGAGTTTGGCTTTTGTGTAGTCCGTACCATGGCGACGTAAGAATTTTCAAAGAAAATTCCACAGGAGCAAACCTGAAACAAGTGAGCCTTAGCGCGACTGCGCTTGGCGAACGCAGTTGAAGGCAAGTTTGTGCGAAGCTCGAAGGCGGTTGCGACGAGCAAGCGCCAAGAGCGTAGACCTTTAATGGGCGACGTAGGAGCGCAGGCAAAGCCGAGCACCACAGGAGCTTTTGTCGGGTTAGTAAACCCGACCTACATTTAATAAAACAATCCGTCATTGCGAAAAATTAGAAAAATTGAATGAAATGAAAATTTTTCAATTTGTTCAGAATCTATAAAGTATTAAATGCAAGAATTCAACATTAAATAAAGATTCTGAAACACCAAGTAGGTACAGAAAATTAGCACTCGCATAGCTCGAGCAATTTTCTAGTAACTTCAGAATGACAAATTGCATGATTAATTATTCTATTGAATATTAAATTCACTTCGTTCATTTTCCAATTTCGCCATTCAACTTTTACATGTTAAAATTTCATTATGAATGACTTTATTGAAATATATGGTGCAAACGCGCACAACTTAAACAACATAAATTTAAAAATTCCAAAAAACGAACTCACTGTGTTCACGGGCGTTTCGGGTTCGGGCAAAAGTTCTTTGGCTTTTGACACAATCTTTGCAGAAGGGCAAAGAAGATACGTAGAAAGCTTATCTGCTTATGCAAGGCAATTTTTGGGACAAATGGATAAACCGGACGTGGAGCGGATAGATGGGCTTTCTCCTGCGGTTTCGATTGACCAAAAATCGACTTCAAATAATCCTCGTTCGACCGTGGGGACTATTACTGAAATATATGACTATTTAAGGCTTTTATTTGCAAGAATAGGCGAACCCCATTGCCCAAAATGCGATAGAATAATCGTTCCTCAAACAATAGATGAAATTGTGGATAAAATCTTAAAAATGCCAGAAGGAACTAAAATTCAGCTTTTAGCTCCAATAATCAAAGAAAAAAAAGGAGAATATAAGGCGACTTTGTCTGCGCTTTTGCAAGAAGGCTTTTTGAGAGTCAGGGTCGATGGAAAAATCTATAACCTTGAAGAGGACGAAATCGAGCTAAATAAAACTCAAAAACATACAATAGAAATCGTTGTTGATAGAATTATTGTAAAACCTGAAGCAAAATCAAGGATTTTTGACTCCGCGCAAACCGCGCTATTAAAGGCGGACGGGCTTTTAATCGTAAACAAAATTGACGATAATTCAGACACTATTTTTTCTGAAAAATTAGCTTGCCCAAATTGCGACATAAGCTTTGAAATTCCAACTCCTCGTTTGTTTAGCTTTAACAATCCTCAAGGAGCTTGCCCTGTGTGCCATGGGCTTGGCGCAAGCTTTGATATTTCGCCTGATTTAATCATTCCAGACAAAGAAAAATCTTTAAAAGAGGGCGCTATATATCCTTGGGCGAGGACTCAAAATCCTTATTATTCAGATGTTTTAAAATCTGTCTGTGAACACTATAAAATAGATTTTGAAAAGCCTTTTAAATCCTTGTCTCCTGCGCAAAAAGGGATAATCCTCTATGGAAATGGCGACGAAAAAATCAAAATGTATTATGCAGATTTTGGCACAAAAAATTATAGAACACACCTTATGAGCTACATTGGTGTTATTCCATATTTAACAAAAAAATATGAATCTTCAAGCGACACGATTAGAGCGGAAATCGAAAAATACATGGTTTCGACCCCTTGTAAAGCTTGCAATGGCGCAAGGCTCAATAGATATGCGCTTGCAATTAAAATAAATAATATTAATATTTTTGATTTTTGTTCTATGTCGATTGAAAAAGAATATAATTTTATCCAAGAATTATATTTGACTTTAGATGAATTTAAAATGAAAATTGCGCGCCAGCTTTTAGACGAAATCCGCCTAAGATTGAAGTTTTTGATTGACGTCGGGTTAAATTATCTGACATTATCTAGAAGTGCTGGCACCTTGTCTGGGGGCGAAGCCCAAAGAATTCGCCTTGCGACACAAATCGGAAGCGGGCTTTGCGGAGTTTTATATGTCTTAGACGAGCCTTCAATCGGGCTTCATCAAAAAGATAATGACATGCTTATCTCGACTTTGATGAAATTAAGAAATCTTGGAAACACCTTAATTGTCGTAGAGCACGACGAAGACACTATGAAAGCAAGCGATTTTATCGTGGATATTGGCCCTTATGCTGGGGTCAAGGGCGGAAACATAGTCGCCACAGGTTCTTTAGAAGATATCAAAAATAATCCAAATTCTTTAACAGGGCAATATTTATCAGGAAAGAAAAAAATCGAAGTTCCAAAAGAAAGAAGAGAAGGAAACGGCGAATTTTTGGAAATCAAAAATGCTCATTTGAACAATTTGAAAAATATTGATGTGAACATTCCTCTTGGGAAAATGGTTGCAATCACAGGTGTTTCGGGTTCTGGAAAATCGACTTTGGTGTCTGATTTGATTTCTCAATATGCAAAATTTGAACTTTTGAAAAATAAGCCAAAGCCTCAAGGGGTCGATGAAATCAAGGGTTTTAAAAATATCGATAAGCTTGTGATTGTGGACCAATCTCCAATTGGGCGCACCCCAAGGTCAAACCCTGCTACATATACAGACGTTTTTACATATATCAGAGAGCTTTTTTCTCAAACTCAAGAAGCGAAGATGAGAGGATATAAGCAAGGAAGATTTTCTTTTAATGTCAAGGGTGGAAGGTGCGAAAAATGTTCAGGAGACGGCCTAATCAAAATCGAGATGAATTTTTTGTCCGATGTTTATGTCACTTGTGACGTTTGCCATGGGAAAAGATATAATGAAGAAACTTTGGAAGTGAAATATAAAGGAAAATCGATAGCAGACGTTTTGGAGATGAGTGTCGCAGAAGCTTTAGAATTTTTCAAAAATATTCCAAAAATTGCAACTCGCTTGCAAACATTATACGATGTCGGGCTCGATTACATAAAGCTTGGCCAAAGCGCCACGACTTTGTCCGGAGGCGAAGCGCAAAGAGTGAAGCTCGCTTTAGAATTAAATAAGCGCTCCACGGGAAAAACGCTTTATGTCTTAGATGAACCTTCGACTGGGCTTCATTTTTACGACATAGATAAGCTTATGCAAATGCTTCAAAAATTGGCAGATTCAGGAAACACGATTTTAATCATTGAACACAATATGGATATCATAAAATGTGCCGATTGGATAATCGACCTTGGGCCTAACGGGGGCGATTATGGCGGAGAAGTTGTGTTCAAAGGAACGCCTGAGCAAATAATCAAATGCAAAAAAAGCTACACAGGAAAATATCTAAAGCCATATTTAGAAAAACAATAAAAAGCTTTGATTATTCAAGCTACTGAAGCTATTGAAGTTCAAGAGCACTTTGATATTGCTCTTGTGTTGCGATTTTCCCTTCTTCTAATTTTGCTAGAATTCTGCTTTTTCTTGCGAGCTCTAGTGTCATTTGCTCGATTTTTTCTTGCGCATTTGTGGCAAGAATTCTTTCATTTGCTTCGTTTAATTTTGCTTGCTCTTCTTGGATTTTTGCCTTTATTTCGCTTATTGTTTCGCCGTTTTCTAGTTTTTGTTTGATTTGCGCAAGTTCTGCTCTTGCGCTTCTGGAGCGTTCTTGGGCATCTTTTAAGGCTTTTATTTCTTCTGTTTGTTCTCTTATTGTTTCTAAATTCAATTGATATCTGACATTTGGGTCTTTTTGGACTAATCCATCAATTTCTTCTTGGATTTTCCTTCTTGCGAATTCAAAAATTTTAATATCTTCTGAAATATCCGCTCTTTTGCTTCTTTTTAGATATTCTTTTTTCACTTCGTCAATTCGAGGTAAAAGCGCTTTTAGCTTGTTATATTCGCTTGTGTCCTCGAAAGACGGATTTTGCGAGGTTATTTGCTGGTTTTCGCCATTCAAGCTTGCAATTAAACCCTCTTTTTCTTCGATTTGCCTTGCTAGGGCGAGTTCGTCTGCAAAGTAGTCCTCAAGCTCTTTTATTCTTAAATATGAAGAATTTATTTGCGCGATTTTTAAATTTAAATCTGAAATCGAAGATTTAATCATAGCTGGAAAAAGGATTTCTTCGCCCAATTTTCCAAGGCTCAAATCGAGCGCTTGCTCTTCTTTTTGAGCTTTTGAATAAACATCTTGAAGGCGAGAATATTCTGCTTCTAATTCTTGGATATTTGTGTCGTGCAAATAATTTCCAAGGGCGCTAATTTTGCTTTTTAAGGAGGATAAATCTTTTTGAGACATTGTTGCGCCTTGAGTGTTTAATTGGTCGATTTTTTGTTGTCTTTCTTTAGATTTTTTATAATATCTATCTATTTTTCTTCTTTGCTCTTCTAAGTCTAAAGATTTTTTGTTGTTTTCTAAAGAAATTCCTTCTTTTTGTTCTCTTAATTTTAAATATTGCATTAACCTCAAGAATTCAGGGTCGTTTTCATATTTTTCTTTTAATGCTGAAAAACGAGAAATCCCATCTTTCAAGGCTGAAATTTCGTCTTTTGTTTCTTGGATAATTTCGCCCACATCAAATTCTTGAGCTTTTTCTTGCTCTAATCCTTCTTTTTTTGGAACTTCCAGTTTAATTTTTCCTTTTGTTTCGTCCGAAACTGTTTTTTTAATATCTTCAAAATAGCTTGAATATGTGCTTGGAAGCTCGTTTTGCCTAAATCTTTCAAAGACAAAGTTTAAATATCCTTGCAAAGTTGCCTTTAAATTTGGCTTTGTGTCAGACCATTCGTAAAAAGGGGTATTGTTTCTTTGAGTGTTACATTCAAAACATTCTGCAAGATAGTTTGCCGTGTTGTCTTTTCCCCCTAAAGACTTGGCTTTAATGTGTTCGCAAGTCACTGTGGAATTATTCAAAAGGTGATAAGAGATGTTTCTTTGAGGGTTTTTTGCGTTTTTTAAGAAAAACAAAAATTCGCCATCTTGAGTATCCGGAAGTTTGTCTAAAATTCCATTAATTCTTTTCATTCTAGGGGTTTTTGCTTCAATATATGGCGCAAGTTCGTCTTTTAAATCGTCTTCTTTAAAGTATACATTTTCCCCTTCCATCAAGATTCTTTCGTATTTTTCAACTACTCTTGCGATTGCATCTCTGCTATATCCGCTGTTTGAGCGGTTTAATTCTTTGATTTTTTTAACAGCTTCGATTTGGGAATTTCTTGCTCTTGAAAAAAGCTCTTTTGCGTGGAAATATGTGATATCTGCAATATTTTTTTCCGGTTCTTTTTTAGCTATTGCTTTTATTGTTTCTACTGCTTTTTTCTCTGTCGGGTGATAAAAGCGGTCATATTTTTCAAGCGCTTCGATTAATTGTTCGCCTGTTTTATCTTCTGTGCTATCTATGAATTCGTCCAGTTGTTTTCTTTTTATCATGGGAGTCGCGCAAACTGGGCAGGGGACGTCATAAAGCTTTTTGACTTCAAAATAGTCTTGTGCGCAATCAAACCCTTTGAAAGAGATTGGGTTTGTATTTGCATTTTGGTTTAGCTTTAATTTATTATATCTATTTTTTAAGCTGAAATTATAGTTTAGAGAGGAAATTTTCATTATATACACACTTTCGCTATTCTTTCGTTAAATTCTCTATCTGAAACCTTGCTATATCTATTTAACAAGTTGACAACAGTACTTTTATAATTTGCAAGGCGATTTTTTCTATCTTCAATGCTTGCTTTTAATTTGAAATAATTATAAGCGTTGTCTCTCATCTCGATTTGGCCTTGCAATTGCGCAATCCTTTGTTCTACTTGTTTTCTCGTTCTTCCTTCTAAGATGGTGGCCAAGGTCTTTTGCGCTTCTAGGATTTGCTCTTGCGTTTTTTCTAATTCTTTTAGTTGTTCTTCTTTTGAGGCGATTAAATTTCTATATTCTTCAATTGCGTGTTTGTTTATTAAGCAAGCAACACCTTTTTTTTGGCGAAGAGTTTCGTTTCTAAAGTCGAGAGAACTTTTTGCAATTTGGAGAATTTCAACTTGATTTTTAGAGGATTTATTTTTTCTCCTTTTTGCCAAGTCGTGTTCTAATTGTTCGATTTCGTTTAATAATTCAAGGTTGTGTTGATATGTTTCATAGTCTTTTTTGTCCTCAAAGCTTACATTTGCGTTCGCGTTTTGTGCTTCTAGGGTTTTTATTTTTGTTTGAAACATTTGGATTTCTTGTTCTAAGTCCCCTTTTGTTTTGAGGTCTCGTTTTAAGATTTCAACTTTTGCGCTCGTTGCGTCATATTGCGTTAGTTTGTTTCGATATTTTTCTAATTCCCCTTCGAAAGAATAATATGACTGAACTTTCTTTTTGAGCCTTTCTTCTCTCCCTCTTTGGGCTTTTATTTTGTCCTCTAATTCTTTAATTTTTTCTAAATCAATCGAAGAATCTTCACTCATGGAATAATCGGCTATGATGTCTTGGATTCTCGAGATTGTGTTTTGGACAGTTAAAAGCTCAAAAATAGCCCCGAAGAACGGCTGTTTCTTCGTTCTTTCGAGTTCTTTTTCTCTTTCTTCGTTTTCTTTTTGCGCTTCTTGGATTTTTTTCATCAAATTGTCTAAGACAGCTTTTCTGTTTTCTAAAATAAGTTTTCTTCTTTCAGAATCTTCTGTTCTTGGGGGGACTAAGATGATTTCTCCTTGGCTTAGATTTTTAAATGTCGCGACCATATCGTCTGCATAAGAATCATAGCCATCTAGGTCGTTTCTTTTGTCGATTTCTTTTTGGACTTGTTCTAAATATTGTTGCATTCTTTGTTGGAACATCGGGTTTTCCCTTTGCCAATCAAAAAATGGCTTATCTGATCTTTTATTGTTGCATTCATAGCAATCTGCTATGTAATTATCAGTCCTATTTCCTCCTCCATCTGTTTTCGATTGAAGGTGTTCTGTTGTTATTTTGGAAGGTTCAATCAGAGCATAAGCGATTTTTTTGGAAGAATAGCCGTCTTTTGAATATTTTACAAAGAAAGATTCAATATTGTTAGAAGAATTTGGGAGTTTTTGCGCAATTTTATCTATTTCTCTTTGGATATCAGGGTCTTCGCAAGTATTCGCAAAATCATGGATAAAGCCTTTTCTTTTGAATTCGCCATTGCCAATTCCATTTATTTTATCCTCTTGCAATCTAAGAAGTTTGTTTAAATGCAGCAATTCTTCTTCAGAGGTTACGTTTTCGTTGATATATTCTTCAAGTTCGTCTACGACTTCCATCTGACTTGCGATAAGAGGCTCTAAATATGCTTTTCCTTCTTTTTTAATTAAGTCATACAAAGATAAATTAGGATATATTCTGGCCAATTGTTTGATTGTGTTTACAACTTCTTGTCTTTGCGGACGGAAAATACTTATTTTTGGACTTGTTTCTTCGTTTTCTTTTTCTTGGTTTTCTTTTTGAAAAATTCTGTCATCTTCATATTTTTCCAAAGCAGAAGCTAAATCTTCCCCCTTTTTGTCATAGACATCTGAAACAAAAGCTTCAGCTTGTTCGTTTGTGAGCATTAAATAGCCGCAATATGGGCATCTTAAATTTTCAAATTCTTTTATTTTAAACTTCGAAGTAACACAATATTTTCCAAGAAAAGAAACGCTTTTATTTTTTTCAAAAGTGTCTTTCAAAACTCCTCTATTAAAGGAAATCGGGCTAGTTGAAAACGTTTGTTTGTTTTCAAGCTTTTTTGGATTATATGATTTTAGATTTATTAAGTTGAAATTTATTCTCATAGTGCTAATTCGTCGTATATTGGGTCTTGTTTTAAAAGAATTAAGGATAAATCCGCTGTTTCTTTTAGGTTTTCATAATATTGTTGGTTTGGATATAAATCTGGGTTTTGAAGAGCGAAGTCGCAAATCGCTTCTATTCTTTTTAAGATTGAACAGCTTTGAGCAAGCACCTTATATGCATTTCCTTCTTGGGCTTTTCTGTTGAATTCTTTTGCGCTGTCTCCGATTTTTTGGGCAGATTTTTTGTCGATTGCTTGGTTTTTGTGACCGGTGATTCTTGTGAAATTGCCTATGCTGTTTGGAGTCGTGTCGTTTGAGATAGCAAACAAATAAGCGCAGAAGCCTCCAAAAGTGTCTGTGAAAACAGGGGCGATTTTTGCTTCTTTTTGGGCTCTTAAAAGTTTATTTTCTTCTTTTGTCACGACTTCTTTGGTTTTTTCAAAGTGTTCAATTTCTTTGTTTGCGTCAAACCAATTTGGAAGCTTTGATTTCAATGTATTTTGGATTAATGTAGGCATGAAATTTTCTTCTTGTTGTTCGCAAGATGAAGCAATGTGTCCCACAACTTGACACAATTCGTACATATCCATATCTTTTAGCTTTTCATTATAAATCAAGCTCGAAAGCAAAAGTGGATTTGCGCATTGCGCAAGTTTTAAAATTCTTCCTTTTGGAGTGAGTGAAGTAATTCCATTTTTTTGTTCGACAAAGCCGGTCTTTGCTAAAACTTGTCTATATTTTTCAAATTTTTTCAAAAGCGTTTCTTTGTCGTAGTCTGGGTCTTTTGAAGTGAACATTTTAAAAGAATAGTCGATTAAATTTTCAATCACTCTTTCGCCATTGTTTTTTTCATAACAATTTGCCATCAAAGTCCATTGTGGCCTAAAGCTTGATTTTAAGTCGTCCGGCTTTGAGTCTATTAAATCGTAGGCTAAATTTAAATCGTCATTTGCTTGATAGTCTTTTGAGTTTGGAGTTTTTGCTTTTTTTGTGGAAGCGGAAGTATTTACATATAAGATAACATTTCCTATGCTATCAATCCCTCTTCTTCCTGCGCGGCCTGCCATTTGCTGTAATTCATTTGCGCTTAGAGGAACATATTCTACTTCTTTTTTGGATAAATCAAATTCTGGGTGGGTGATGTCTGCGATGACGGTTGATTTAGTTGGCATGTTGATTCCAGCAGACAAGGTGGAAGTTGCCATAACGACTTTGATTAATTTTTTAGAATATAATTCTTCAACGAGTTTTTTATAGCTTGGAAGCTCGCCCGCATGGTGACAGCCAAAGCCCTTTAAAAGCGCTTGTTCGTTTAAATGCGTTCCTAAATATAAGCCTTTTTCTTTATAACTATCAATTATTTTTTGAATTTCTTCTTTTTCTTCTTCGGCATTCAAGTCGATTTTGCTTGAAAGAAGCTCTTGTTGGATATCTTCCGTCCCTTGTCTTGAGAGCTTGAAAATAATCGCAGGGAGCATATTATTTTCTTTCATGTCTAAAACAAGTTTTGCCCAATCGTCTTTTTCGTGCCTTACTTGCGCTCTTATTGTTGTTTTTGTGGTTGGGTCAGATAACAATTGAGAGATTTCTTGAGCTTGTTCTTTAGAAAGTTTTGGATATTTTTGGCTTAATTTTGCTTCAAAGTCTCTTGTTTCAAGGGTTTCATCTTCGCCTTTAAAGTTTTCTTTTAATTCTTCTATTAAGGCTCTATATTGTTCCTTTGAAATCCTTTGAGGTTCATTTGTTTCTAAATTTGCTTTTTGGATAGTTTCCAGGGCTCTTTTTTGTTTTTGGGTCAAATCGTCTGGGTTTATTTGGTCTAATTCTACGTTTGACCTTGTTATTGGGACAAATTTATTTTCTGAATTCTCTTCTGGGTCATAGACATAATGGATTAAAGGAACAAAACGCTCGGTGGAATCCACTTTCACTTCTTTCACTTCTCTTGAAGGGTTCAACATAGTAAGCCATGAAGCGAAATCTTGGTCATTTCCGATTGTAGCAGAAAGAGCCAAAGTTTGAAAATTCTTTTGAGGAGTGTTGATTAAAGAATATTCCCAAACTGGGCCTCTATCAAAGTCTCCTAGATAATGCGCTTCGTCAAAAATTACAGTCCCTTTTTGGCCTGAATTATTTAATGATGGCGCCATGTTGTTATAAATTTCTGCTGTCATAAAAGTAATTGGCGCATTAGGGTTTAGCTTAATGTCTCCTGTTAAAAGCCCAATTTTATCTTCGCCATAGACTTTTGAAAATTCTCTATATTTGTCGTTTGCAAGAGATTTTAGGGGAATTACTATTAAAGTTTTTTTGCCTTCTTTTAGGTTTTTTGTCGCAACATAATGCATAGGAGCGGTTTTTCCTGTGCCCGTAGGTGCGTTAAAAAGCACGCTATCGCCATCATATAATGCTTTTGCGCATTCTATTTGGCTTTCGTCCGGGGAGAATTGAAAAACTGAACCATCAGACAAAGTGACTTGTGGTAATTGGAAATAATTTTCTTCAAGAGTGTCCTCAAATGTCGCGTTTTTGGGTTTTTGGGCAAAATTAACGTAGCCTTTAAAGCTTATGTTGCTTGAAAAAATAGAATTTATTTTATATGGGCTTATGGAGCCCATTTTTAATTGTTGTTTTTTTAATTTTGTTTCTTTTAAATTTGAAGTTGCGCTTGCTTTTATGCTATTGATTGGCGAAATCATTAATTTTCTCCCACAAGTTATATTATACAATAAACGCGTGAAAAAAAATTTTTGCTATATAATAAAATTATGATTACAAGATATTCAAGAAAAGAAATGGCTTCTATTTGGGAGCTCGAAAACAAATTTAAATATTACTTAGATGTTGAGCTTGCTGTCGTGAAGGCGCAAGTTGAGCTTGGAAATTTTGACAAAGAAGTTTATGAAAACATCAAAAATACTGCAAAATTTGACGTTTCAAGAATTGATGAAATTGAAAAAATTGTGCGTCATGATGTCATAGCTTTTTTGGAAAATGTGAACGAAAATGTTGGGAAAAAATATTCCCCATATATCCATAAAGGCTTAACAAGCTCAGACGTCATAGACACAGCTTTTGCGCTTCAGATAAAAGATGCTTCAAAGATTATTCTTGAAGACTTGGAAAAATTAATTGAAGAAGTAAAAAAACTTGCTTTTTCTCATAAAAATACTGTTTGCCTAGGAAGAAGCCACGGGATAGGTGCCGAAGTCATCACTTTTGGCTTCAAGCTTTTAAATTTGCTTGATATGCTTTCTAGGGCAAAAGAGCGCTTTGAATATGCTCTTCAAGATGTCCTTGTTGGGCAGATTTCAGGCCCTTGCGGTACATATTCAAATATTGACCCAAAGGTCGAAAATAAGACTTGTGAAATTTTGGGTTTAAAGCCGGCAAAAATTTCTACGCAAGTCATAGCGAGAGATCGTCACGCAAGCTATATTCAAGCAATCGCTTTAATTGGCGCTGCTATTGAATCTTTTTCAATTGAAATTCGCCATCTTCAAAGGTTCGAAGTTTGCGAAGTGGAAGAAGGTTTTAAACAAGGGCAAAAGGGCTCTTCTGCAATGCCACACAAGAAAAATCCAATCGCAAGCGAAAACCTCTCTGGGCTCGCAAGGGTTTTAAGAAGCAACACAATTGCTGCTATGGAAGATATTGCGCTCTGGCATGAAAGAGATATTTCCCACTCTTCTGTGGAAAGGGTGATTTTCCCTGATTCTACGATTTTAATTGATTACATGCTTCATCGCTTCTTGGGTGTTATTGAAAATTTGGTTGTGAAGCCAAAAAATATGATAAATAATGCAAATAAATATGGCGGAATTATTTATTCTCAAAGTTGCCTTTTGAAGCTTTTAGAACACGACATGACAAGAGAAGAAAGCTATAAGATTGTCCAAAAAGAAGCCCTTGACGCATTTAATAATAATGGCAATTTTAAGGAAAATATGAAGAAATATTTGTCTGAAGACGAGATTTTTGATTGTTTTAATCAGGATAAATATTTGAAAAATATTGAGACAATTTTTTCTAGGTTTGAGTAGATTGTGTAGCTGTTTGGTGTTTCAGGGTCTTTTGTAAACATTTAATATTAAATTCTCGCAATTCATGTTTTAGAGATTCTGAACAAATTGAAAAATTTCGCGATTGCTTATTTTTCTAATTTTTCAGAATGACGTATTGTTTTATTAAATGTAGGTCGGATTTACTAATCCGACAAATTCGTTTCATTCGAGTTTGCTCACCAAGCGCAGGTGCGCTAAGGCTCACTTGTTTCGAATTCTAAGGTCTACGTGCTTGCTGCCCGTTCGACACGGCCAGCAGTGCACTTCGCACAGCATGCCTTCAGCTTCACAAACCTAGTGCGTCGCACTACGGTTTGTTCGCTTCAGGACAACAAAAAACCTGCATAGTGCAGGTTTTAAAACTGTTTTCTCTCTATTCCTCTTTCAAAGGTGTCATCATCTTGCCAACTTTTGCGCAAGATATGACTTAAATCTTTTTTATTTCCAAATTGTTTGGAAGTTTTTGGGTACGGTCTACACAAAAGCCAAACTC
>CAKURL010000011.1 GCA_934675685.1 uncultured Candidatus Melainabacteria bacterium
CAATCGCAAGCTCTCTCGCTCATCGCGAGCTCGCTTTGCTCTGGCTTCGCATCTCTTTTGAGCGATACAAAAGAAGAAAAAAGGAACCAAAAAGAAGAAAATATCGCCATGCATTTATCCTTCAATTCAAAATAAACATCTGAAAACCTCCAGTGCGGACTCCCAATAAAGCTAATTCTTATTATACATGTTCTCATTTCAAATTACATGTTGGGCGGTCGTCCACCAATGTCGGTTTTCTTTTGTGATGTTTATTTTTGAATTTTTACTTTTTTCTTTGGCTTTAATTTTTATTTATTTGATTTAATCAGAATAACCCAGGAATAGAAATACCGCCTGTGATAGCTTTCATCTTAGATTCCATTTGAGAATTTGCTTTTGTAGTTGCTTCCTCAAAAGCTTGGTTTATCAAATCTTCAAGCATTTCGATTGTGTCTTCGCTCACTTCGGAAGGGTTTTGAGGGTTGATTGCTTCAGGTTTAATCTTGATTGAGACATATTTTCCTTGGCCGTTCAATGTTGCTGTGATTGCGCCATTTCCTGAAGTTGTTGTGATTTGTGTTTTTTCAAGCTCGCTTTGTGTTTCTTTGAATTTTTTTTGCATTTTTTGAGCTTGTTGCATTATATTCATCATATTCATCATAATTTTAAGTCCTCCCGAAAAAAGAATAAATCTAGTGTCATTTTTATTATATGCTATTATATATTTATATGCAAACTATTACATACTTGGACGATTGTTTTAATAAAGATAAGCTCTCTCGCTGGGACGAAAGAGCTATGCCTTTAAAAGTGTATATTGGAAAATTCAGATGGTACAAGTCTCAAGGCACTAATGACGAATTGAAATACACTCAAATGATAATAGACGCTTTTAATCTTTGGGAAAATTTGACCTCTGGGCTTGTTTCTTTTGAAAGAACAACAAACCTTTATGACTCAAATATAAACATAGACTGGAAAAGAGTGGATAGAAAATCCTTGGGCTCTTGCACTTTTAATTTTGACAAATTAGGGAGATACTATAGCGCAGAAGTCTCAATCGGGCTTTCTGATGGCATTATCCACCATCAATACATGGACGAAAACGAAGTTTTCCACACAATCCTCCATGAAATAGGTCATAGCGTCGGCCTTGGCCATTCAAAGACAAAAGGAGATATCATGTATGTGCCCCACGAATATGGCACAGTGAACATCTCAAAAAACGACCTTGAGACTTTAAAATGGCTCTATAGATTTCCTGTGGGAAAATCTGAGCAAGAGATTTTAGCTCAATATTCTTCTTATAAAGCAACAAGTATTGACGATTTAGTTCAAAAAATAAATCAAGAAGGCTTCAAATCTGACTTTGAAAAAACAAAAGAAGAAATGATTAAAAAAACGCCCGAAAAAGATTTGTTAAAAGAAAACCAAAACATCGGCGATTTAAAAAAATATCTTTTGCAAATAAATAATTTCAAAATTAATTTTCAGCCAAAATTACATGATAAAAAATAAAAAATATTTATTTTTATGATAAAATCTAGGCAATATTGTTAGTTTTTTAATAAAAATTGGGAAAAATTAGAAAAGTAGCAAATTAAAGGATATTTTTATGAATTCTAAATTTTTAAAGCGCACAAAAATTGTTGCGACGGTTGGTCCTGCCGTAGATACAAAAGAAAAATTGGAAGCTTTAATCGATAGAGGCGCGAACGTTTTTCGTCTAAATACTTCCCACGGGACAAAAGAATATCACCTTGATGTGATTAAAAAAATCAGAGAAATTTGCAAAGAAAAAGGCGCTTATTGCGCGATTATGGTTGACCTTCAAGGCCCAAAAATCAGAGTTGGAAATTTAAAAGAAGAGCTTTCTTTAAAAAATGGCGATAAAGTAATCTTTGCAAATGGCGATTTTGATGGCACAGAAATTATTCCAGTCGATTATAAAGGGATTTGTGCCGACATAAAAGAAGGGGCAAAAATTCTTTTAGATGATGGTAAAATTCAAGCTGTGGCAGATAAAATCAAAGATAATAAAGTCTATGCCACAATCACAAACGGCGGAATTTTAAAATCAAGAAAAGGTTTAAATATCCCAGGGGCAACAAACAGCCTTGAAGCAGTGACTAAAAAAGACATAGAATTTATAAAGTTCGCTCTTGAAAACGAAGCGGACTACATTGCTTTGTCTTTTGTTCGCCAAAAAGAAGATGTTTTATTGGCAAAAAAATACATAAATGACCTAGGGGGTACAATTCCTGTGATTTCAAAGCTTGAAAAACCTCAAGCGATTGAAAATTTAAAAAGCATTATTTCTGTTTCTGACGCAATAATGGTGGCAAGAGGAGACTTAGGGATAGAGCTTTCTGCGGTCGATGTTCCAATTTGTCAAAAGAAAATCATCGAAGAATGCAATAAACAAAAAAAACCGGTAATCGTAGCGACACAAATGTTGGAATCCATGATAGAAGAGCCAATCCCCACAAGGGCAGAAAGCTCTGATGTCGCAAATGCGATTTTAGACGGGGCAGACGCCGTTATGCTTTCGGGCGAAACTTCTGTGGGCAAATTCGCGCTAGAAGCCGTAGAAACCATGGCAAAAATCGCGCACACTGTTGAAAGCAGCGGTTTTTATTCTTTCGATAATGACTTTGAAATCTCAGAAGAATTTGCCCTAACTCGCCAAGCGGTTGTTTTTGGGGCAGATAAAATGCTCAAATACGTGAACGCAAAAGCGATTTTGAGCTTTTCTCATTTTGGTTATTCAACTCGTTTGATGTCAAAATTAAAGCCTTCAGCTCCGATTATCATGATTTCAGATAAAGAAGAAACTTGTTTCAAGAGTGCTTTGATGTGGGGCGTTTTTGGATATCATAAAAACTGGGACGAAGTCTTAGGGGCAGATTTGCTTTATAAAATAGATAATTTCCTAATAAACGAAGTGGGGCTTAAAGAAAATGATTATGTAATCATCACAGGCTCCGCTCCAAAATTGATTTCAGGAAGAACAAACTTCGTAAGAGTGCATAAAATAGGGACATAGTTTTACTATGCCCCTTATGCTACAATTGTTCCATGGCAAAAGAAAAAATAAACCAACTAAAAATAGAATTGGATTTGAAATTGGATAAAAAAGAAGAAAATCTCAAATATTATGTCGCTTTTAGCAACATGCTAAACACAAGTCCTTTGTTCAAAAGCAGGCTTTTTGAGTATTTCGATTTTAACCCAAAAAGGGCATATTTGGCTTCAAGAGAAGAAATCTCAAATATGTGCGAATTTTATGAAATCCCGATGTCGCAAGACTTTTTTCGCCAAAGAGAAAAATTAGACATTGAAGAATGTTATAAAAATGCTTTTTTAGATAAAAACATAAAAATTCTAACTTATGAGGACGAAAAATACCCTAAACTTTTAAGAGAAATTCCAGATTTTCCTTTGGCTTTATATTACAAAGGAAATCTTGATTTAATTGATGATGAATCCAATCTTGCCGTTGTGGGTTCAAGAAAAGCAACTCAAGAAGCAAAAAACGCCCTAAACAACATCATCAGAGGTTTTAAAGGGACAAATTTGACAATTGTTTCTGGCCTTGCTTATGGAATTGACGCGCAAGCGCACCAAAGCGCCATAAACTACGACCTCAAGACAATAGGTGTCATCGGTTGCGGTCTTGATATAATTTATCCTACTCAAAACAAAAAGCTTTATGAAGACATCATTTCTTCTTTTGGGCTTGTGATGAGCGAATATCCCCAAGGAACACAGCCAATGCCAAGGAATTTCCCTCAAAGAAACAGGATAGTGGTTGGCATGTCTAAAGGGACTTTAGTCGTCGAAGCAAGGCTCAAATCTGGTGCTATGATAAGCGCAAATTTGACTTTGGACTATAATAGAGAGCTTATGTGCATGCCAGGGAACCTCATGAACCCAAACACAGAAGGGATTTATCATTTAATCAAAAATGGCGCTTCTATGGTTGTGGATTCAAAAGACATTCTAAGCGCGCTTGGTTGGGAGATTAATTTAGAAGAAGATTTGAACCCAGAATTTGAGCTGGACGAAAATCAAAAAATTGTTTATGATATTATTTCTTATGAAGCCAAAAATTTCGATGAAATTATGGCAGAAATTGAAGAAATTGACGTCTCGAGTGTCATGGTGACCTTGACAGAGTTAGAATTACAAGGTTTAATTAAACAAACAAATAACAAATATTATAGATGTAAGTAGGTTTTTTAATAAATGGCGACTAAAACAAAAAAGGAAAATACGGGAAAAACGCTCGTAATAGTGGAATCTCCGGCAAAATCAAAGACAATCTCAAAAATCTTGGGTCCAAATTATATTATCCAAGCTTCCATGGGTCATGTGCGCGATTTGGCGTCTAAAGGTTTGGGGTTTGATATAGAAAACAATTTCAAACCAACTTTTGAGATTATTCCTGAAAAGAAAAAAGTCGTGACAGAATTAAATAAACTCGCAAAAACGGTTGATAAAATCTATCTCGCATCGGACCCTGACCGCGAAGGAGAGGCTATCGCGTGGCACGTTAGAGAATGCCTTAAATTTCCGCAAGACAAAATCTATAGGATTGTTTTTAACGAAATTACGCCCCACGCAATCAAAGAAGCGGTTGCAAACGAACATGAAATCGACATGTTGAAAGTTGAAGCGCAAAAAACAAGGCAAATTTTAGACAAGCTCGTAGGTTTTAAAATCAGCCCGATTTTATGGGAAAAAATGAAAAACTATAAGCTCTCGGCCGGCCGCGTGCAATCTGTTGCTCTTAAAATCATTTGCGAAAGAGAAGACGAAATCGAGGCTTTTGTTCCAAAAGAATATTGGTCAATCGACGCATATTTAAACAAAAAAGACCAAAAAGACTTCGTTTTTAGCGCGGAGTTGTCTCGCATTTTGAAAAATGGAAAAGACGAAAAACTGGAGCTCCATTCAAAAGAAGAAGTGGAAGAAGTCTTAAAAGCCTTAGAAAATGCGAAATTTGAAGTTTCAAAAATTAGCCCGAGAGACACTCAAAGAAAGCCTCAAGCGCCTTTTATCACATCAACTTTGCAAAGGGAAGCAAGTTCAAAATTAGGCTATGGCGTTTCAAAAACTATGCAAGTAGCGCAAAAGCTTTATGAAGGTATAGACCTAGGCGATGGCTCTGTGGGGCTTATAACATACATGAGAACGGATTCTACCCGTATTTCAGACGACGCGCAAGCGGCAGCAAAAGACTACATCACTCAAAACTTTGGAGAAGAATATTATCCAAAAACTCCAAATATTTATGCAAAGAAAAAACAAAACACGCAAGACGCCCATGAAGCAATCCGCCCTTCTTATGTGGACAAAACCCCAGAAAGCATTAAAAAATATTTAACTTCTGAACAATATAAGCTCTATAAATTAATCTGGGATAGATTCATGGCTTCTCAAATGTCAAATGCGAAGGTAAAAAACCTCACAGTTGACGTTTTAGCAGACAAATATATCTTCAAAATGGGCTCTTCCAAGATTGTTTTTGATGGTTTTACGAAAATTTATGCCGACACAGACGACGTCGTGGCTAAAAAATTCCCAGATTTAAAAGAAGGCGATGTTTTAGAATTAAACAAATTAGACCCAGAACAACACTTCACTCAACCGCCTTCAAGATATTCTGAAGCAAGCTTAGTTAAGCAATTAGAAGAATATGGAATAGGAAGACCTTCCACTTATGCTCCTATCATCACAAAAATTCAACAAAGAAATTATGTTGAAAAAATAGATAATAAAGCCTTAAAACCTACTCCTTTGGGAAGAGTAATTTGCAAACAATTGTGCGAATATTTCACACAAATTATGGACTATAAATTCACAGCTTCCATGGAAGCTGGGCTCGATGACATCGCAGAGGATAAAAAAAATAGCATAGAATATCTTAATTCTTTCTGGGGGCCTTTTTCTGAAACTTTAGATAAAGCAAAGAAAAACATGACTCGCTCGGACGAAAAAACAGATAAAGTTTGTCCAAATTGCGGAAAACCGATGGTCGTAAAGCTTTCAAGATATGGAAAGCAATTTTTGGCATGTTCCGGCTATCCTGAATGCAAAACAGCACTCCCATTAGACGGTGAACAGGTTGAAATTCCAAAGGACGAACCTACAGACAAAAAATGCGAAAAATGCGGGGGCGATATGGTAATTAAAACAGGCCCTTATGGAAAATATTATCAATGTTTGAATGATAAATGCAAAAAGCGCTTTTCGATTGTGGAATCTTCTGGGGTCAAGTGTCCAAAATGCCAAGAAGAAGGCCGAGACGGCGAATTAGTTAAAAGAAAATCTCGCTACGGAACGTTTTTCTGGGGTTGTTCTAAATATCCTGATTGCTCTTTTGCCCTTTGGGCAGAGCCAAACGGCGGAGAAAAATGCCCCGAATGCGGAAGCTTACTTGTGAAAAAATATCTAAAGCGCGGAAATAAAATCGCTTGTTCGAACAAAAATTGTAAATATTCAAGAGACATGGAAGAATAAGATGACAAACAAAACGGCAAAATATAAACTTGGTTTAATAGGCTATCCTTTAGGGCACAGCTTGAGCCCTGTTTTATATAACACAGCTTTTAAGCAATTTGGGCTTGATGGCAGCTATGAACTTTTGCCCACAGAAAGCGAAGATTTAATCAACAGAATAAAGCAATTAAGAAGAGAAAAATATTTTGGCTTTAATGTCACAATTCCGCACAAAGTGCCCACTACTTTGTTTTTGGCAAAATATGACGAATATATAAATATGGTGGGTGCCGTAAACACAGTAAAAATCGAAGAAGATTCCTCTTTGACGGGCTACAACACAGACGTTATGGGCTTTTATCGCCCAATAGAACACGTAAACTTAAAAGGCGCAAAAGCGGCAGTCTTGGGCACGGGTGGCGCAAGCCGCGCGGTTGTTTGCGGGCTTCATAAAGCAGGTGTTAAAAAAATAGATTTTTATACTCGAAACGTGATAAATTCACACGATTTCGTGGAATTAATAAGACAGAAGTTTCCTCAAATTGAAATTAAAGCAATACAAACATCTTTGATGAATTCTTTGGAAGATGTCGACATTTTGGTAAACACAACACCTGTTGGCATGAAAAATTTCGAAGAAAATTCCTCGCCAGTCTCAGATGAAGCAATGGACAGCTTGTCAAACAACTCTATAGTTTATGACATCATTTACAATCCGCTAAGGACAGCTCTGATTTCAAAGGCAATCAAAAGAAACATAAATTACATCTCAGGTCTCGATATGTTAGTCGCGCAAGCGTGCTATGCATTCGAGATTTGGACGGGTCTTGCTCCCGATTTTAATCTTTTGAAAAATGCTGCGCTTGAAGAAATTATTATTAAGGAATGTTAAAATATATCAACGATATGTATGATATTTCGTAGCATTCTAGACAAGACAGAATATTTCATGTATGCTAAGGACATAGTATGGTATTGATACCAAGAGTTTATAGATAGTAAGATGAATAGTAGCAAAGTTTACAAAACACATAAGGCCTTTACTTTGGCAGAAGCGTTGATTACCTTGGTAATCATCGGTGTCATTGCGGCCTTAACAATCCCCGCAATTTTGGTCAACACAGAGCAGCATGAATATAAATCTGCATTGAAAAAAGCTTTGTCAGCGTTAAACCAAGCAATTGAAATGAATATTGCCCTTGAAGGATATGGTCCTTTGGAAGTTACAATTCCGATGACCCAAGCAGACGCAGGAAACACAGAAGATAGCTTGTTCCAATTCTTCAAAAACAGAATGAACGTTATTTCCACTTCTCGTGAATATGATATGGGCGGAACAGCAAACTGGGCGTTTTTCACAGCTGACGGTATGAGATATGAATTCCCGGGAACACCAACAGCAACTGGCGGCACCTTTTCAGGAGGAAACATTAAATGTGCGACTGCTGGCGGTAATATCCAAGACGACGACGGTAATAACTATAGCACACCTTGCTTAATCATCGTTGACGTAAATGGACAAAGAAGACCAAACCCAAGAAAATCAGTTAAACAATATAAAACACCTTCTGCAACTGGTAGATCAAAAATCCTAGACGTATTTCCTATTGTCGTAACAGATAAAAACGCTTATCCTTATGGCGTCGTTGCTCAAAGAGCGATGTTCCAACACGACTAGAGAGAGCTTGAAGGTTTAAAAAGAGCTTAAAATGGAGTTAAGATTATCTTAGCTCCATTTTTTAAATATGCTATAATAATCAAAAAGGAGAATATATGCTATTAGATTTGATTGAAAATAGAAAAAGCGTTAGGGAATATCAAGAAAAGCAAATTCCAGATGAAACTTTAGAAAAAATCTTGAAAGCAGGCTATTTAGCGCCTTCTTGGATGAATAGCCAACCTTGGAAATTTATTCTTGTTCAAAATAAAGAAACAAAAGAATTGTTATCCGAACTTTCTTCTTTTCAGCCCCATGTTAAGCTTGCGCCTTCTGTAATCGTTTGCGTTGCGGACAAAAATGCTTGGGGGAAAGAAGAATTTGGAGAAGTCTTAGCAAAAAAAGGAATAGGCCCTGAAGGAATTGAAAAAATTTTTCAAAAACCTATGCTATATCCGCCTTTGGGAGGGGACAAAAACACTCTTATGCGCTCATTGGAGCAAGTGACCTATGCTGTTTCTTTTATGCTTTTAGAAGCGAAAGAGTTGGGTGTGGATTCTTGCGTGATTGGAGCGATTTCGAACGAAGCTACGGTAATTAAAGAAGAAATAGTGAAAAAAGTGAATGAAAAGCTTAATTTAAAAGATGGCGAAGTCATAATCACAATGCTCACTTTGGGCTTTGCAAAACAAGAAGAAGCTCCAAACAAACAAAGAAAAGATTTTAATAAAATCGTCTTTAGAGAAAAATTAGGACAAAATTTTTAAGTTTTTTTCTTAACATAAATTCATAAAACCCCTGAAAGCCAATGGAATTCAGGGGTTTTTATTATGAAGAAATGTAAACATAAACTCAATTTTTTAAATTCATCTTAACATTTCTTTATATAAGGGTTGAAAAATAATATATCCAATGATATATTAAAGATATACAAAGTATATCCTATTAAAAAATTTAAACTCTCTTTAAAAAGATAAATTAGTAAAGTTCGCGTATATAAAAGCCTAGAAAAACTGTCTTTCAAGGGCTTAATTAGTGTTGCAAAGGGGCAAATTATGAAAAATTTAAAACAAGAAAACATCGAAATCTCTGAAACCGAATTGATTTTGAAAGCAAAACAAGGCGACATCTATTCAAGAAATTTGTTAATTGAAAACAATATCCCATTAATCAAAAAAATTGCGCTAAAGACAATAAAAACAAGCACTTTATCTACTTCTGACTTAATCCAAGAAGGGATTTTTGGGCTCATCACGGCTTTAGAAAAATTTAACCCTTCCTTGGGTTTTAAGTTTTCGACTTATGCTTCTTGGTGGATAAAGCAAGCGATGTTTAAAGCAATTTCTCAACAATGCTATGCCTATAATATCCCCGTTTATATCCAAGAAACCCTTTCTCGCTACAACAAAACAAAACAAGAAATGGAAAAAGAAAATAATAAAGAAGTCACAAAATCGCAGGTTGCAAAAAAAATGGAAATTTCAGAAGAAAAAATCAACACTTTTTTAAATGTCTATACTAAAGCTTTGTCCATCGAACAAGGGATTATAAACACGAGCAACAAAGAATTGACCCTAGGGGAAGTCATAGAAGACGAAAAACAAAATGTCGAAAAAATGGCAATTGATGAAGAGCTTAAAAAAGACATCAAAAATGCTTTGAATAATTTAAAAGAAAAAGAAAAAAATGTCGTAATTTTGCGCTTTGGCTTGAGCGAATATGGCGAAAAGAAAACCCTAGAAGAAATCGGCAAAAGCTATGGTGTTACAAAAGAATGCATTAGACAAATCGAAAAAAGAGCTTTGAAAAAAATCTCAAGCCAAGACTTTTTGAGAAATTCTTTGTGCGCTTATATTCGCTAGTATTTTGGCTCTTTTGGTTTTTTGATGTAAAATCTTCTTATAACTTTAAAGGAAAGAATAATGGAAGATTTTGAAAAAAAAGCTAAAGATATAGTCGATTGCGCGCAAGAAAATTGCGAAAGCATATTCAAAAAAATCGACGAAATTGCAGAATATAATCAAAAAAAAGTTTTAAGAGCTTTTAACAAAAATAAAATCGGAGAAGAACATTTCTACACTGTAACGGGCTATGGCCACGACGACCTTGGCAGAGAAGCGCTAGATAAAGTGTTTGCGGACGTCTTTAGGGCGCAAAGCGCTATAGTGCGCCCGCATTTTGTCTCTGGGACGCATACTTTGGCTTGTGCACTATTTGGAAATTTAAAATATGGAGATAGATTGGTCTCTATTGCAGGCTCTCCTTATGACACAATGCAGCAAGTAATCGGCTCAAGAAAATGTGACGATTTTGACACAAGTTTGATAGCCAACGGCATAAAATATGACGAAATCCCTCTAAAAGACGGGCTCGAAGTTGATTTTGAAAATATTGAAAAATATCTTTTGCCCGACACAAAAATGGTCTTAATCCAGCGCTCAAGAGGCTATTCTTTAAGAAAGCCATTAGATATTTCGGCGATTGAAAAAATCATAAAAATCGTGAAAGCAAAAAATAAAGATATTATTTGCTTTGTTGATAATTGCTATGGCGAATTTATGGAAATGTATGAGCCCACTGAAGTGGGCGCAGACCTTGTCGCAGGAAGCTTGATTAAAAACCCGGGGGGCGGCATTGTGGAAGCTGGGGGCTATATTTTAGGCAAAAAAGAATATGTAGATAGAGCTGCTCGAAGGCTCACTGCCCCAGGGATAGGTTCCGAAGGGGGCGCTATGCACAACCAAACAAGAGTAATGCTTCAAGGCTTTTTTATGGCACCTTCCATTGTGGCTGGGGCTTATAAAGGGATTATGCTTGCTTCAAAGATTTTTGAGGACATGGGTTTTTCCACTTTCCCAAAAAGCCAAGACTTAAGGACAGATTTAATCCAAACAATCCAATTTACCTCTGAAAAAGAGCAACAAGCTTTCTGTACTATGGTTCAAAAAAATTCTCCGGTAGAGAGCTACTTGACCCCTATTCCAGACACAGTTCCGGGGTACGATTGCGATTTATTGATGGCAGGCGGAAGCTTCATCGAAGGCTCCACAATCGAGCTTTCTGCAGACGGCCCAGTCAGAGCTCCTTGGGCGATATATATGCAAGGCGGCTTGAGCTATTACCACGTCAAGATTGCTCTTATTGGAATTGTTGAAGAACTGTTAAAATTGCGCTCATAATTATTAAAATCGTAGTTTTATAAAGTATAATATCAATATGAAGATAAAAAAGAATTTTTTAAAAAGAACTTTAGAAAGTTTTTTGGTTGTGGCTTTTGCTTTGTTTTTGAGCGCATGTGCCACATCTAGCTACGTGGGCGCAGATTTTAATTCCGACAACATGCAAACTGTGAAAACAAACGAAGATTTCATGTTTGACGTTTATAAGAAAAATTTGGACAACATCAGCGCAAGGATTGGTATCTCAAAGACGACAATTCCAGAGATTTTGGCTATTTATGTTCAAATAGATAACTTGTCTTATGAAACGCCATATATCTTCAAAGTGGACGATTTAAGAGTCTTTGGCGAAAATGGGGAGATAAAATTTATCCCAAGCGCAAACTATTTAAATATTTACCAAGCTGCAGAAGCGTCTTCTATGGCGGCTATGAGCTCAATTGCGCCAACACTTCAAAACATGACAGGCATGATGACAAATTATAATGAAGTCAACCAAACCATGATTCAAAACGCAAACCAAGAAAGCTCAAACAGCGCTTTTTCAAAGATGGAAGCAATAGGAAACCAAATTTCTAAGCACTCGATTAAATATTCTTCTACAATCTCGCCTAGAAAAAGCCAATATTTTTACTTTTTCATTGAAAACTTAGACGAATCTTTAATCAAAGTTGTGTATCGAAATTTGGTTTACCAGTTTAAGTTCTAGTTATTGGCAATAATTGTTTGGTTTTTGTCCCGTCAAGTGCGATAGTGATAAGACGGTTGTATTTTTGTGTATATTTGTCTTTGTAATTTACATATATTGTTCAAAATCTTTTAAATCAATCTCGACGTCTTGGGTTCGATTTTCTTCGTCTTTTGAAATTTCTTCTTTAGGCTCTTCTTTTTGAATATTTTTTTCTTCCGGTTCTTCTTCGGGCTTAATTATTGCGCCTTCGTAGTCTTCGCCTGTCAAAAGCTTCAAATTGTGCTTTGCCTCTTTGTGGTCTGGGTCGTTGTCTATTGCTCTTTTGTAGAAGCGAATAGCGCGCTCGTAGTCGCCCACAAGCTCATAGCACAAAGCGAGGTTATATAAAGTGTCTGAATTTGTTGGGATAAATTTCAAGATTTCGTTGAATTGCTCAATCGCTTTTGCATATTCTAATTCTTTAGTCAAAGTAATTGCATAAGCAATTCTTGCTTTGATGTTAGTTGGGTCTATGTTAATCGCGTCATAAAAAGCAATTCTTGCGTTTTTGTTCGCACCCATTTCGTCATAAGCGCAGCCAAGAGCGAAATAATATTGCGTGTTTTGAGGCTTCAAAGCGACTGCGTGTTTGAAATATGAAATTGCGTCTTGGAAGCTTTTGATGTAATAGTTGCATTTTCCTAGTTGATAATATACTTCGTCGTTTTCTTCGTCAAATTTCAAGGCTTCAAAGAATTTATCGAACGCATGGTTATAGTCTCCGTTGTCGAAGAGCTTTTGCGCCCAAGCGGCGATTAAATTAGAAATATATCTATTTATGATTTTACTTTGTTCGCTCGGCAAGACGTCTAACAATTTGTTATATAAATCAATCCCGGATTGGAATTCGCCAACTGCGCTATATGCTTGAGCCAAAGTAAAAAGGAAAGAAGTTTCTTGCGGATAGTTGAAAATCAGGTCTTTTAAGATGTTTATCACTTCTTCATATTGATAGTTTTTTAACATGCAGTTGCAAAGCTCGTTTTGGTGGTATAGATAGTTTGCGCTGTCTTTTCCTTCGAGCTCGATTATTTTTTTATAAGTCTCAATAGCTTCCGGCCATTGCTCTGTGATTGTGTAGATTTGAGCAATTTTTTGCAAAATTTCATAATCTTCTCCAACGGTCGAGATGATTTCTTGATAATATTTAAGACAATCTTTCCAGAATTTGTTTTTAAAAGCTAAATCCGCCAAAATCATCGTGATTTCGAGGTTGTCGGGCTGTGCTTTGTGGATATAATTATATTCATCAAAAGCTTTTTCTAAGTCATTTGTTTTTATGTATAAATCTGCTAAAGAATACCTTAATTCCAAGATTTTTTCTTCGTCAATTTCGCCATCGACGAGCATTTTGGTCATTTCAATTGCTTTTGGATAATTTTGAATTTCTTCATATAATTTAGCCAAAGCTTCAACTGCTTTGATGTTTCCGCTGTCGTAGAAAAGCATTTGCTCATAAAGCTCGATTGCTCTGTTTTTTGGGCCATGTTCTAGGTAGTATTGGGCCAAAATTTCTTGAGAAGAGGTATCTGAAGGGGAAATCGCCAAGATTGCCTCATAGTGCATAATGGCCATATCCGTGTTTCCGCTTGCCATAAAAGATTGAGCTAAAATCCTTCTCAGCTCAACATCTCCATAATTTTTGGACAATTCTCTTTGCGCAAACCTTTGAAGCTCGCTGTGGAGCCCTTCGTCAAAAAGCTGATAACACTTTTCAAGCGCATTTTCGACTTTCGGTTCTTGTTTGATTTGTTTTTCGGTATTTTTTTGAATAGAACTCATCAAAAAAAGCGTGTATATCCAAGTAATTATTCCTGCAAATATTATAAGTCCAATAATTAGAAGAATATTCATATATAAATAATATACCCTTTTTTGCCAAATTGTAAAGATGAAAAGGGGCGAAATGCACCCTTTATATCATCTTGTAGATTTTAAATTCTCCAGGGCGAAGCTCTTTAAATGTGATTTCTTTTGAAATATCGTTTTCTAAAGGCTTTTCCACCAACATGCATTTTTCGTTTTCGTCATATTCAAAATCAAAATAAGAAACAAGTTTTTTGTTTTTCTTTAATTTCACAATATTGTCTCTTGTGATTGTTCCTCTGACGTTTTTCTTTTCGATGTGGCCTGTTTCGTCTTGGACATCTTTGATTTCGTTTGGTGAAAAATAGTTTGCAACAATCAAATATGTAGGTTGGTTTTTAGCTTTTTGGCTGTCGCCCACGATTTCCCAACAAACAAAGCCGTTTGGATTTTGCGCATGTAAGATTGCTTTTCCCGTGTTGATTAATTTATCGTGGCGCGCGAAATAGTCAATCGCGTTGAATTTTTCAAAGAAATTCCAATCATAATTTCGAACCATCGAGACTTCTTTTGAGATAATTCTTTCGATACCCACTTTTGTGAAGCTTTCGTCTCCATCTATCAACAATGTTGGGCGAGGAGCAAATTTTCCCCCTGGGATAAATTTCATCTTAAACCATTTGAAAAGTGCTCCTTGAGCACCCAGTTGCCCTGGGTATTGGTTGATGTCTCTAAATTCGCCATCTTGGTTATTATAACCCTTTAAAATAGATAAATATTTGTTTTTAGAAGAATTTTTTTGGTTATAAATAGAAAGTCTCAAATTGTCGTTTATGATTTGCTCAGGCGTTTTTGTGGATTGAGAAACAATGTCGTCGCCCCAAAGTACGTCAAATTTCATATCTTTATGATATTCCTTAAAATATCCGTCCCAGAGCATGTATTCTGCTAAAGTCGCAAAATATGGAACTTTTTTCTTTAAAAGGCCGTTTACTTTACCCAAGACTTTAGATGGAATTCTATAGCTCAAAGGTTGCCCTTTTTTGTCTTGAGAAACTTCGTCCACTATGTGGTCAATGTGATCTACTCTAAAGCCGTCAAAGTTAAATTCTTTTTGGAGCTTTTGAGTGTAATTAATATAAAAATCAATAACGTCTGCGTTATATTTATTCAATTCAAAATGATAGAAATAAAATGGAGTTTGACAGTCTAAATTTGCAAAGTGTGTAACATCTTCGCCTTTGAAGTTATAATGCTTGAAGGTTGGGTATTTTGCCCCTTTAGACATTTTGTCGAACACAGGAACTCCAGCCGAGCACCATGCACCCCCTGGGTATGTCCAAAGCCCTTCTTTGATTAGGGTTGCTGTGATTTCGTCTTGGTTTTCGATATCCACTTCTGTTTTAATAGATTTTTTTGCGATTTTAGAGATAACATCTTCCACTCTTTTTTGCAATTCATCTTGTTTTTGAGCAAAGCTCATTTTATAAGAAACTAAAATCTTATATTCATCTAAGTCGTGTTTAATTTCGTCTAAGATTTTTTGTTGAGTTGAAGAATATTTTTTGTTCGCCCCTTTTAGGTTTTCTATATAAGTTTTTTGAAGCGCCACGACGTCTTCGTCTTTATATTCTCTTTTTTGCATGATTTGGACAAAAAGCGCGTTTGCGTAGCCTGTTATGCTATTTATTAATTCATTTATATCAAGCCAGCGCGCGATATATGGGTTTGCTAAAACCATTTTTGAAAATCTTGCTGTTTGAGGAAGAATATCATATATCACAGGGTGGGAGCACAATTGCACAAATTCTATGAACAATTTCACTTGTTGAGTTGCGTCTAACCCCAAGAATTTCAACAAATTGTCGTCTTGAAGCTTAGAAGAGATTGTGTTTGTTTTTGGCAAATATGCGCAATCAAATTCTCTTTCGAAAAATGGAATTAAATATAAAATCGTAGAAGAAATTCCAAGTTCTTTGTTTCCTGTGGGCAAGCAGATGAGGCATTTTACCCAATCAATGAATTTTCCTGCGTTTTCTGTCGCGTTGCCGTCTCCTAAAGCGCTCAAGGACAAAAGCTTGATGTTGTTTCCTTCGTGGTAGAACCAGCTTGAGTCTTTTAAATTTTCTCTTGCTAAATAAGAAGAGTTTTTAAAATCTACGAATTTTTTGTCTTTAAAGACATTTGCTAAAGACAACTTTTCGATTAAACAAAATATAGTCTCTGCGTTCGTTAATTCTTGAAGCACTTTATATTGCGGATATGGAAGATATCCGAATTTTTTAATAGTTTTTTTAAAGTATTCTTTTCGCTCTTGTGGAATTTCGTCCACTTGATATATTTGACATAATTTTAACAACAAAACATTTAATTCTTCCGGTTTAAAATTAGCCGTGCAGTCGTTTTTCTTCGATAATAAATTCAACATACAATACCTCTATCCCTAATATAATTATTGTATCAAAAAAATTATTTCAATTCCCTAATGCTACAATTTCGTAATATTTGCCTGCTTAATCTTAAAATTAATTTTAAAATTAAGTTTTGTAACAATTTAAAAAAGATATGCAATTAAATACTGAGTATATACTTTATATATATGAGAGTAAAAATAAAACACGAGAAATTCTACTATATCCCCTCTTTCAGAAATGAAAAAGGGTTTTTTCTTATTTATGTTTATGTTAAAATCTAACTATAAACTTCAATTTAAAGGAGAATTTGAACTATGGCTAATGTTTTTGAAGGTAACTTATATGCTCAAAAAAGCGATTTGAGATTTGCTATCGTGATTTCAAGATTTAACGATTTTATAGGCTCAAAGCTTTTAGAAGGCGCTCTTGATACTTTCAAAAGATTAAACATAAAAGAAGAAAATATTGATGTCGTTTGGGTTCCGGGGGCTTTTGAAATTCCTCTTGTCGCAAAATATATGGCAAATTCAAAAAAATATAACGCAATTGTGACCCTAGGCGCAATAATCAAAGGCTCCACAGACCATTATGACTTTGTTTGCGCAGAGCTTTCAAAAGGGATTGCAACTGTTTCTATGCAATCTGGCGTTCCTGTTCTATTTGGAGTTTTGACGACAGACACAATAGAACAAGCAATCGAACGCGCAGGCACAAAAGCAGGAAACAAAGGCGCACAAGCAGCTCAAAGCGCAATTGAAATGGCAAACGTTATTTCTTGTGTTCAAGAAAAAATCAATCTTTAGATTTAGAAAAATTAAAAAATTTGCACCAAAAGATTAATGCCCCGATAATGGAAAAGAAATATCATCTAAGTATAGACTTGATGACAAATTTATTGGGAGTATTTGGGAATGAAATTTTCCTTTCTTAAAAGACAATTTTTAATTTTATTAGGTTTGATGATTTTGACTTGTAGTGCCGTTTTGGCGCAAGAAAACAGGATTTCTTCTGTTGCTATTTCAAAATCAAAAGACATTTTAAACGGATATGAACTTACAATAGATTCTACTGAAAATGTTGCTTATAAAACAAAAGTCGTAAATGACAATAATATCATTTTTGAACTTAAAAATTCAGTTTTAGAAGACGATCTTGGGACATTTTACAATGATGCAAACGAAATCGACAGCGTTACAGTAAAACAAAACGGAAACAACAGAGTTCGAATTTATGTCCAAGGCGAAAATGTTAAAAATACAGAGTTGATTTTTGTAAATTCTTTATTTGAAGCAGACAATAAATCTCAAAAGAAAATCACTCTAAACCAACCATTAAGCCAATATCAGCCCACAAACAACTTAAATGACGACGAAGGTCAAGATTGGAACGACAACTCTTTTAATATGTCTCAATTGACTTCAAGCATATTTTCAAGCTTAAAAGAAGGCTCAATGGGTTTGATTTTAATAATTCTTGCAATAATTGCGCTAGGTGCTTTTGTGATTAAAACAATCGCGAACAAACAAAAAGAAGAAAATGAACCATTGATTGGCTTGAACAATAGCTATGGTGCGCAAATCAACTTAAACCAAAGTAAAAAATCAATCCAAAGCGACGTTTTGGCAAAAAGAAGCGAAACTATAAGGGCTGCTCAAGAAGAGCTTCAAAAAGCTCATCAAAAATATCAAGCTTATATGCAAAATAAATACAAAGATTCATATAAAGAAAAAATGAATTCAATTGATATTGACGCTGTAAAACAAGGTCTTGCGCTAAATCAATATAAAAAAAGCACGCAAAATCCTTATAAAGACCAAAAAGTACTTAAAATGAGAGAAGATTTTTCTCAAAGAGAAACTTTGCAAGACAATTTCAAAATTCCTCCAAGACCAAAAAAGATAAACCAAGAAGCTTTTACAAGCCCATACATAAGAAGGCAAAACCCAGCGTTAAATCAAAAATTTGCTCAAAATAATCTTAAAAGTGGCGCAAATGAGCCCATCTCTGCTCCTAAAAAAAGAGTAAGCTCAATGAATTTTCTTGAATCTGTGACAAAAATCTATGAACAATCAGGAAGAGCAGACCTTGCAAACGACTTAAAAAACAAAATGATTAAAGCAAAACAATAACAAAAATTTATACAATAATATAATACTCAACCAATAAATCGCCTTATGCTTAGCATAGGGCTTTGCTTTATCTATTTTTAAGTCAAACAATTGCCTAATCAGGGATTTCTTCAAAATCGCCCATGGCTTTTAATTGTTTTTGTTTAATATTATGAACAGTAGCGTCCACGAGCAAATTAAAAGTTTTCATGTCCTTGATTTTTGGAGAAAATTCTTTAATCAAAGTGTCGCGCACCATTTTTTCCAATTTTTCATTATCTTTATTAATATCTTTTCCTTCTTCAGGAATGAGATAGTCTATATATCGAGAAGCAATTTTTAAATCTTGGAATTTGGAAAACATCGCCCATTTGAGCTTTGGGCTTAAGTCTTTTAGTTTTCTTACGATTTTGAAATTTTTTAAATCCATTTTGACCTCGATTGGCTTTGTAATTTACAGAATATTAAAGTTGGCTGAAAAATAAAAGTGATATTTGTTAAAATATTGTTTACAAAAGTTTACTTTTTTCTTGAATTATATCTTATTTTTAAAGGAAATACAAGTTGGTTTAAATAGGGAAATATTTTAAAATTTAATCTCGTATCTTGTTTTTGTCTTATCTGTGAATTGTTTTTTGTCTGTTTAAAAGAGTATATTCTACAATGGCGGCTTTTCTTTTTTTAAATTCTTCTTCGCCAAAAGTTTCTTTGATGTGGAGTTTTTTTCTGTCTTGCGGAGTCAGGTTTTTATAAATGTCGTTTAATCTTGCAAAAGTTTTGCTCATTTCTGCTTCGTTGCCTATTTTCGCCCCCCACATGACAGGGGGAGTTTTGCTTGTGTTGGGGTTGAAGACATAATTAATGGCAAGCGCCAAATCAGTCCTGTGCAGCCCTTGGGCGCAAGAAATATAGAAATTTCCATTGTTCATTTGTTTGAAAAATTCGCCTAAATTGTCTATGATTTTTCGAGAAGGTGTTTCTTTAAAATCCAAAGGAAAGTTAAAATATTTTAAGCCATATTTTTGACATCGTTCCCCATAATTTGAAGGTGCGTCTTTTCCTCTCAGGTCGATGACGGTTGAAATCCCTGCTTTTTTCAATTGTTGAAGGTGGTGCGGGGTTTTGCTTGAAAGAGTTCTTCCTCTTAAAGAATTATTTGGAAGCTCGTGCAAATCTTCAATCCCAAGGCCTCTTATTTCATTTAAATTCAATTTTCTTGAGCCAAGCCTACAGTTATAGAAATTAAAAGCTTCTTTGACTAGTGGCTTTTCTAAAACTTTTTCTTTTGAAGAAGGGGCTTTTGGGGCTTTCTTCGTCGAATATGAATTGTAATTATATCTTGTAAAAAGAGGGGGTATCAATAACATCATTATATTACACCTACACTATCTAGCATTGCTACTTTTTTAGTTTTTAATTGTTCGCAAAATTCTTCTTTAGATTTATACCCAAGGCGAGAGAGAAATTCGTCTGAAAATTGCAAATTTTCGCTTGTTTTGCTTTTATCTCCAAAACAAATCTTGTTTGTGATTTTGTTTGCTTTGATTAATAAAGCCATAGTCTTGCCTTTGCTTCTTGTTGCAACTTGGAGCTCCGGAGGATTTTTCGCATTTCTCTTAAAATAATAATATAACAAAAGTGCGCAATCCGTCCTGTGAGTGCCCAAGGCGCAGCCTATATAAAAATTCTTTTTATCTATTGCTTCTATGAAATCTGGAATTCTCTCCACTTGTTCTTGCGCTAGGCCTTCGTCGAAGTCTATCGGGAAATGGTAATATTCTAGCCCATTAATTTGGCAATATTTTTCAACTTTTTGTTCATTTGTTTCAGCTTTTAAGTCTATTATTCTTTCAATTCCTAAGTTGGGCAACTCTTTTAAAGCTTTTCCTTTGTGCTTTGCGACTATGCTTTCCCCTCTTATTCCATTGAAATCTTCAAGATAAACCGCGTTTTTGACGCCTAAAGAGACCAATTTTTCCACTTTTTGCCTAGATTGGTTTGTCTTTATTGTTTCAAAGACTTCGTCTGAAATTTCGTCTAAAAAAACATTAGACGAGCTATAAAAGTCTTGTCTTAAATAGTCAAAAATAGCAGGGCTATAGCTCGGGCTGAATTCTCTAAAGTCTTCTTGAGCTTGCTTGTTGTCTGGGTTAGATGTGAAATTTTGAATTTTTCTATTTTGAAATTTCAAATATGGTATTATGCTGTTGATTTTCATTTTTCCTCGTTTGTTGTTGTTAATTACTCTTCTTCTAGTTCTTCTGCGCAATAACAGTGGACTCCTGAATCCCTTATCATCAAATCATTATATTTTCCAAACCTGTCTTTGTGGTAGTCTCCTGCTATAAAATATGCTTTTCTTAGTGTCGGCGGTTTGATATCTTTGAATTTTGGTGCTTTTTCAAGGCTATCTTTCAAATCTCTTTCAAATTGTTTTTGAAGCTTTGAAAAGACCAAATCGCCACATTCTGTGGAATTTGTGATATATGAAATTGAGCCATCTGGGTGGGTATTTACTATGGCGTTCATGAAATTATAACTTTTTTCAGGAGAGCCCATTTGCCCATAAATCCCAGCAATCCTGATTGGAACAAAGCCTGCTTTTTTCAAGTCCTCGATTTGTTTGTCTGCAGCTTTTAAATATTGTTTTTCTTGAAGAGAATTTTGAAACATCTGCCCAATTCTTTCTTGTTCAAATTTTCTCATCTTCTTTGTTTTTGCCATAGCGAGCTTTGGGTCATTCACCAAAACATAAGGGTAGCCAATTGGGCGAATAGTCATATCTAGGTGGTATTCTGGAGAAGAAATATAATGGATATTTTCTTCTTTTACGTCATATAAGCTCGATATGGCTTTTGTATCTTTTTGGTCTATCATCTGAAGAAGTGTAGTAAGAACGTCGTCTGTTGAAAATGGCTCAAAGTTTTCGCCATCTCCCCCTATTAAAAGCCATTTTTCGCCATTTGGTTTTTTGCCTAAATAAAAATTTCCGCCCGTTAAAACGTCATAGCTTTCTTTTGTTTCATAATTTTTAGAAGTTTTTTCTAAAGCTGTGTCGGGCACTGGGGCGTTCATCGGGGAAAATAGAAAATTGTTTTTTCCTTTGATATTCACAAAAGAAAAAATGTCTTGCAAATAAGAGCTGCTTGTGTCAAAGATGGAAAGACAATCGAGCTCTATTCCTTCTTGTTTTGCTGCGTTTTGGATTTCAGAAAATGCAGTTGGAGAAGGCATGTTTTTTACGATATGTAGCTTTTTTATTTTTCCTGCGTCTAGCCCTTTGAAGCTCACAGGAGCGGTTTTTTGAATATTCATAATCTATACTTTTCTTATTTTTTACGTAGTGTTTATAAAAAACTCGTGAAGCTAATATTTTGCGCTATAATATTAAAAAGCGCATAGAGTGCATAAAATAAGATTTTGTTTTTGGAAAATAAATTATGGTAGATAAAATAATAGTCAGAGGGGCAAAAGTCCACAATTTAAAAAATATCGATGTGGATATTCCTTTAAACAAAATTGTTGGAATTGCGGGCGTTTCGGGCTCCGGAAAATCTTCTTTGGCGCTTGGAGTCTTATATTCTGAAGGTTCAAGAAGATATTTAGAGTCTTTATCGACTTACACAAGGCGCCGTATGACACAAGCTCAAAAAGCGCTTGTAGACGAAGTCTTATATGTTCCGGCTTCTTTAGCACTTCATCAAAGGCCAATGATATCTGGAATAAGAAGCACTTTTGGAACAGCGAGCGAGCTTTTAAATAGTCTAAGGCTCATGTTTTCTCGCCTTGCGAGCCATAAATGCCCAAATGGACACTATCTTGAGCCCACTTTAGACGTCGCTTTAGAAAAAGAGCTCGTCTGCCCCGAGTGTGGCGCAAAGTTTTTTGCTCCATCAGCACAGGAGCTTGCGTTTAATGGCCAAGGAGCATGTGAAATGTGCTCTGGTACAGGGATAGTGAGGAGTGTAGATAAAGACTCTTTAGTTCCAAATCAAAACTTAACAATAGACGAAGGCGCTGTTCTTCCTTGGGGCACTTTGATGTGGTCTTTGATGACAGACGTTTGTAGGGAGATGGGCGTTCGCACAAATATTCCTTTTAAAGATTTAACAGATGAAGAAAAAAATATTGTTTTTTATGGGCCAAAAGAAAAGAAACACATTTTTTATAAAGCAAAAAACACAAACCAAGCAGGCGAGCTTGATTTCACGTATTATAACGCGATTTGTACAGTTGAAAATGCGCTTTCTAAGGTGAAAGACGAAAAAAGCATGAAACGTGTGGAAAAATTTTTAAAACAAGATATTTGTCCGGCTTGCCTTGGAACAAGGCTTTCTAAAAAAGCACGCGAGCCTAAAATCCAAGGGATTTCTTTAGACGAAGCTTGCAAAATGTCGCTTTTGGAAATTATCTCTTGGACAGAAAAAATCCCCGAAACTCTTCCTTCAAAAATGCGCCCTATGGCAAATAGCATTTTAGAATCTTTCTTTGATATTTCAAAAATGCTTGTGGAGCTAGGGCTTGGGTATTTGAGCTTAGATAGAGCAACGACTACATTGTCCACAGGCGAGCGCCAGCGTATGCAGCTTTCAAGAGCAGTCAGAAATAGGTCGACTGGGATTTTATATGTCTTAGATGAACCTTCTATCGGGCTCCACCCTTCAAACATAGTGGGCCTAAAAAATGTTATAAAAAATCTTGTTAAAGATGGAAATTCTGTGGTTTTAGTGGACCATGATGTGCAAATCCTTTCTGTTTCAGATTACTTTATAGAAATGGGCCCAAAAGCAGGGTTTGAAGGAGGAAGGGTAATTTCCAAAGGTACTTTAGAAGAAATAGAAAAAGACGAAAATTCGATAATCGGGAAATATCTTTCGGGCGAAAAAAGTATAAAAATAAGAAAAAATATTCCAAAAGAAAAAATCTTTGAAAAAGGAAAAATCACTCTTAAAACAGAAAAAATTCACACGGTAAAACCTTTAAAAGTTGAAATTCCAAAAGGAAGATTGACCGTGGTGACGGGCGTTTCAGGCTCTGGCAAGACGACTATGGTCTTAGAAAGCCTTGTTCCTTCGATTACAGCTAAAATAGAAAACAAAAAGCTTCCAAGCCACGTTTCATCTGTTGAATTAGATAATATAAAACAAGTGAAATTGATAGATGCGACTCCGATTGGGATAAATGTTCGCTCGACTGTGGCGACATATACTAATATCCACGACGAACTAAGAAAAGTTTTTGCAAAAACGAAAGAAGCAAAAGAACTGAAATATAAAGCTGGAGATTTTTCATATAATACAGGGAAATTGCGCTGTTCAAATTGCGACGGAACGGGGGTTATAAACCTTGATGTACAATTTTTGCCTGATGTCGAAATTCCTTGTCCCGAGTGCCTTGGCTCGAGATATGAAAAAACCGTAAATTCTATAAAATATCAAGGTTTTTCTATTTCAGAAATCATGAATATGACTGTCTTAGAAGCACTTGAGGCTTTGAAAGATTTAAAAAATGTTTATCAAAAATTGGAAGTTTTAAAAGAACTGGGCCTAGGCTATTTGACTTTAGGAGAAGCGACTCCAAGCCTTTCTGGGGGCGAAGCTCAAAGGCTTAAGCTCGCAAGCGAAATGAGAAAAGCTCAAGAAGATTCTATTTTTGTTTTTGATGAACCCACAATCGGTCTTCACCCAAAAGATGTCGAGACTTTATTAAGAGTATTTGAAGCCTTGATAAATAATGGCGCTACGGTTGTCGTAATCGAACATGATTTAGATATTATAAAAAATGCAGATTATATAATAGACATGGGCCCAGAAGGGGGCGAAATGGGCGGAGAGATAATTTTTTGCGGAACTTTGGAAGAATTAAGGGCTTCTAAAATTTCAAAAACAGCAAAGTTTGTGTAGATTTTATGTTATAATCAAAGCCATGGACAAAGATTTTATCTCAATTGGAAAAATTACAAACTTTTTTGGAATTAAAGGCGAAGCGAAAATTGGCTTCGACAACATTTCTCAAATCAAAAATGCAAAAGAAGTTTATTTGTTAGATGACCCCAAAAAGCCCAAGTTAACAATAAAAGCGCTGCGTTTTCACAAAAATTTTGCAATTGTGAAATTCGAAGAAATCGATAACATCAACGACCTCATTTTATATAAAGGGCAAAGAATTTTTGTTTCCAAAAAAGAAGCAAAGAAAAAACTGGAAAAAGACGAATTTTTAATCCAAGACCTCGTGGGTTGCGTTGTGTATGACAAAGAAGATAAGAAATTAGGCGAAGTTGTGGCCGTTTCTTCTAATGCTTCTCAAGATCTTTTAAACATCAAAAACCCAATTGGGCAAATTTCTCTTGTTCCTTTTGTGGGCGAATTTTTCCCCAAAGTCGACATAGAAAACAAAAAAATCACAATTAAACCGATTGAAGGGCTTTTGGGATAATGAGATACGACGTTATTACTCTGTTTCCCAATATCATTCAAAGCTACGGCAAAGAATCCATCACAAAAAGGGGAATAGAAAATAAAATTATTGAAATAAATACATTTAACCCAAGAGATTATTCCTTAAATAAACACAAAAAAGTGGACGACACGCCTTATGGGGGCGGAGCCGGCATGGTGCTTATGTGTCAGCCGATTTTTGATTGTTATAAAGACATAGAAAAATTAGAAAATTCAGAATTTATTATGCTCACTCCTCAAGGAGAAAAATTCAACCAAAAGATGGCGGTGGAATTATCTAAAAAAGAGCAGATAATTCTTCTTTGCGGGCATTATGAGGGATTTGACGAAAGAATAAGATTGGGCTTGAAGCCAAGAGAAGTTTCTATTGGGGATTTTGTTTTGACAGGGGGCGAGCTTGGCGCATTAGTCTTGATTGATTCCATTTCGAGGAATTTGGAAAATTATTTAGGAAAAGACCATTCTTCTTTGGAAGATAGCTTTTCAAGTGGCCTTGATGGGCTTTTAGAATATCCGCAATATACAAAACCAAGAGAATATGAAGGCATGTTGGTGCCCGAGGTTTTGTTAAACGGAAACCACAAAGAGATTGAGAAATTTAGAAAAGAAGAGAGCTTAAAAAGAACTCTCCAAAGACGCCAAGATTTGGTGAACCCGAGCGAAGTTGATGTGTGACGCGACGCGTCCACAGAAACAAGCGAGGGCAAAGGTGTGTGGAGTCCGTGACGGCAGACCGATGAGGTCTGGCGGACAGGACGTAAACCGTACCCGAGCGAAGCGAAGCTTAGTCCGACGGACTTGCTGAGCGAAACGAGGGCATAGGTGTGTGAAGCATTGTGACAGCCGCGATGAGCGGGTGGCATAATGCGAAAACCGTACCCGAGCGAAGTTGATGTGTGACGCGACAACAAAGAACAGTTACATTAAGGCCTACCAAACTCATCGTTTGCTAGGCCTTAATTTCACACACTTTTGGGTCATTCGTAATTTTCAACAGCGCACAAGCGCTGTAAGAAAATAGCTCCTGTGGTGCTCGGGCTCATGCCCTGCGCTCCTACGTCGCTATGGTAAGGTCTCCGCTCTTGGCGCTTGCTCATCGCAACCGCCTTCGAGCTTCGCACACCTTTGCCTAAACTTTGCAAACCTAGTCCATCGGACTACGGTTTGCTTTGTTTAGGTAAATTACATCATTCCCATGCCGCCCATGCCTGGCATTCCACCACCCATTGGCATTTCTGGAGCTTTATTTTCTTCTGGGAGTTCCACAACTGCAGCTTCTGTAGTCAACAACATTGAAGCAACTGAAGCAGCATTTTCTAAAGCAGAACGTGTAACTTTAGCAGGGTCAACGATACCAGCTTCAAACATATCAACGAATTTGTTATTCATTGCGTCATAACCGAATGAACCGTTTTCTTTTCTTACTGCGTCAACTACAACTTCGCCTTTAGCGCCTGCATTGTTTGCAATTGCAATAACAGGGATATCCAAAGCAGCAGTCAAGATTTTAAAGCCTGTTTTTTCGTCGTCGTTATCGAAAGTTCTTGTTTCTAATTCTTTTTGAAGAATTTGTTGAACTCTCAACAATGCAACGCCACCTCCCGGAACAATACCTTCTTCTTGAGCAGCTCTTGTGGCATTCAAAGCGTCTTCAATTCTTAATTTTGATTCTTTTAATTCTACTTCAGAAGCAGCACCAACTTCGATAACTGCAACGCCACCAGAAAGCTTAGCAACACGTTCTTGAAGTTTTTCTTTATCATAATCAGAATCTGACATTTCGATTTGTTTTTTAATCAATGCAACTCTTTCTTCAACGTTGCGTTTTGTAGAGTCATCTACAACGATTGTTGTTTCGTCTTTTGTAACGTTTACGCGTTTTGCTCTACCTAACATTTGAACTGTGATATTTTCCAATTTGATACCCAATTCTTCTGTGAACATTTGGCCGCCAGTCAAAACTGCGATATCTTCCAACATTGCTTTTCTTCTGTCGCCAAACCCTGGAGCTTTAACTGCAACACATCTTAAAACTTTTCTCATTGTGTTTACAACAAGTGTTGCCAAAGCTTCGCCTTCAACGTCTTCTGCAATTAACAACAAAGATTTTCCGTCACGAGCAACTTGTTCTAATATTGGAACAAGGTCGGCAATCAAGTTGATTTTTTTGTTTACACAAAGAACATAAGCATCTTCTAAGCTTGCTTCCATGCGTTCTGGGTCTGTGATGAAATAAGGTGAAATATAACCTTTATCAAATTGCATACCTTCAACGATTTTTTTGTCTGTTCCAAATGTTTTAGATTCTTCAACAGTGATAACACCATCAGTACCTACAACTTCCATGCAATCTGCAATTAAGTTGCCGATGAATTTGTCGTTTCCTGCAGAAATTGCTGCAACTTGTGCTCTCATTTCTTTAGAATCTACCGGTTTAGACATTTTTTTGATTTCGTCTTGTGCGCATTTAACGGCTGCTGTGATACCTCTTTTAATTCCCATTGGGTTTGCGCCGGCAGTAAGATTTTTAATGCCTTCTTTAAAGATTGCTTGAGCCAAAACAGAAGCTGTTGTTGTGCCGTCGCCTGCTACGTCGTTTGTTTTTGAAGAAACTTCTTTAAGAAGTTGTGCGCCAGCATTTTCCAAGCCATCTTTCAATTCAATTTCTTTTGCAATTGTAACGCCATCATTTACGATTTGAGGTGCGCCAAATTTCTTTTCAATAATTACATTTCTACCTTTTGGTCCTAGTGTCACTTTTACTGCGTCAGCTACGGCATTCACGCCTTTTAATAAAGCTTCTCTTGCAGTTGTATCAAATACGACTTTCTTAGCCATAATTTATTCCTTCTTTCTTTCTACTAACTAGCTTATTTATGTTTGTTTTTAGCCTTCGAGGATTTGCTCCTGAGGGACTACGTCCCACGTCGCCTTAGAACGGTTTGTGCTTGTTGCTTGCTCGTCGCAACCAACTTCGCACTTCACACTCTTTTGCCTCTCGGCTAAAAACTAAACTGTCGTTTGTTTTTAGCCTTCGAGGATTGCTAAAGCGTCTTTAACGGAGATAATTTTATATTCAACATCATCAACTTTTACGTCTGTTCCTGAATATTTTGCAAACAATACAACGTCGCCCACTTTAACTTCCATAGGTTCTTTTTCGCCGTTGTCCATGGTTTTTCCTGCACCCACTGCAACAACTTCGCCTTTTTGTGGTTTTTCTTTTGCGCTATCTGGAATGAAAATTCCGCCAGAAGTTTGTTGAACGTCATCAATAACTTTGATTACTATTCTGTCTGCTAAAGGTTTAATCATAATATCCTCCTAAAAAATATTCTCTTCTTGTACTTTATTATCATATAATCAATTTTTGAAAATCTTAACTATGTTAACAAAAAATTAATTATTCAGTTTTTTTGTTATATTGATAACATTTCAAAAAAGTGTTATAATTGTAGTATACAGAAGAAAAGAGCACACTTATGTCTTTCGATTTTAACCCCATTGGAAATAATTTTTCGTCTATCCAAGCAAGCTCCAAGACCACAGAAGGAGGAGCGGGCAACACTGGGTATTTTAAGCGCGAAGAAGAGGAAGAAGAAAAGACTCTTTCTTTTAAAAAAGACTACCCGAACGACAGCTTTGAGCACATAGAATTAGAAGACATTGAAGAAAAAGAAGAAGGCTTTTTTGACTTTTTGAAAAAGTTATATGTCCGCTTTTTGGCTAGAATAAAATATGAACTTAAAAAATTAAAATCTAAAAACGGCCTTAAAAAATAATAAAAGTTAAATTTTTGCCTTATTTTAAGAAATATTTTAAAATAAAAAAATGGCAAAATTGAGTTTAATCGTCCCAATTTATAACGAAGAAAATACTTTAAGAAATATTGTGGATAAAATCTTGGCACTTCTTAAAGAGGAATTTTTCAAAAAAAATTCTCTAGATTTAGAAGTGGTTTTAGTGGACGATTGTTCAAAAGACAACTCTTTTAAAATCGCAAAAGAATTAGAAAAAAATAATTCTAAAATAAAAGTATTTAAAAACGAAAAAAACTTAGGAAAAGGTGCCGCTTTGAAATTGGGCTTTTTAAAAGCCACAGGAGATTTCATAGGAATTCAAGACGCAGATGAAGAATATAGCCCAAAAGACTACATTGAGCTTTTAAAACCCATGCTTTTTAACGATGCTGATGTCGTTTATGGCTCAAGGTATTTGCCAAAAAGCCCAAAAAGAGTCTTGAACTTTTGGCACACAAAGATGAATAATTTTTTAACTTGGTTTTCAAACCTTTATACAGACCTCGATTTGACGGATATGGAGACATGTTATAAGTTATTTAAAAAAGAAGTTATTCAAAAAATCGCCCCAAAATTAAAAGAAAACCGCTTCGGCTTTGAGCCAGAAGTCACTTCATATATCGCAAAAGAAAATTTAAAGATATATGAATGTGCGATAAATTACAACCCAAGAAGCTATGAAGAAGGCAAAAAAATCAAAGCGAAAGATGGCTTTAGAGCGCTCTATTGTATTATGCACTATGGCGCAAATAGAGCACCATTACCTTTAGAGCTCATCTTATATTTCATAATCGGCACGATTAGCGCAATTTCAAACATTATTTTATTTTTAATTCTTACAAGATATTTCAATAATTTATTAGTTAATGTTTCTATTGCTTTCATTTTTTCTGCCATTGTTAATTATTTTTTGTGCATTTTAATTCTTTTTCGCCACAAAGCAAGGTGGTCCACAAAAGGCGAAATTTTCGCTTATATACTGACTTTAGCCGTTATGGGAACGCTAGATTATTTCGTCACAAAAGGGTTTTTGTTTTTCGGTTTGAACAATTTTTTGTCTAAGTCGTTATCTAGTTTAGTAGGGTTTTTTGGGAATTTTTTGCTCAGGAAATTTTTCGTTTTCAAAGAAAAATTAAACAAAAAGGGAATATAGCTCAAAAAAACTTGTGGTAAAATAGCAAATATAATAATTTTTGGAGGAATATGAAAAGAATTTTATCAATTTTAATAATGTCTATTTTGTCTTTGAGCTTAGGCGCTTTTGCAAACCAAGCAGAAGTTTCAAGCACTTTTAATAAATATGTTCAAGCTTCAAATAGCTATTCTAACGATGTTCCCAATTATTATCAAAACGGAGCAAAAATCTATAGAGTAGTGAACAAAAAGCAAGGCGGACAACACACCGTTACCATTCCATTTGACAGATTTATCAAAGAATTACACAAAAATTCAACATTAGCCAAAACTGTTAAATACAAAAATACTTACGTAAACCAAAAAATTACAAAAATCGACAATAATAACTATAAATTAAGCGCAACAAGAATTCCAAGAAACGATAAATACGGGCTTCCTTGCTATTTCATCTTCACAAAAACCAACTCCGGCTGGAAAATCAAAGAAGAAAGCATGACAACAAATGTCCAAACATTTTTAAATGCTAAATAGCTTTACCACTTTGAAAATTTAAGTTATAATAAACTCATTAAAGGAGTAACTTAAATGACAAAACAACCATCGGATACAGCACCCGTTGAAGTATGCATTATTACGAAAGACCACGAAATTAAAGGAACAGTCTATGTTTCTAAATTTACAAAGTCAAATCGCGAATTGACAGAGCTTTTGAACGACAAAGAAAGAAGATTTCTTGCCGTGACAAATGCCGAAATCTTGGCTCAAGGCTCCACAACACCAAAAAGATATGACTTTTTAGAAATCCATATCGACTCAATCGTGATTATGCACCCTGCTTCTCAAGCTTTATTTAAAGAATCAGCTAAAGCTCAAGAAGACATCATGAAATTCCGCGAATTGAGAAACAGATTGTCTCAAACAAAACCATTTTAAGCTTAAAAACCATGATTAAAATTATTATTTTTGATTTAGATGGAACTTTATTAAATACATTAGAAGATTTAAAAGATAGCACAAACTTCGCGCTCCAAGCTTTTGGGTATCCCAAAAGGAGCTTAAAAGAAGTTTGTGCTTTCGTAGGTAATGGCGTAAAAAAACTCATAGAGCGCGCTTTGCCGGAAGGCGAGAACAATCCTTGTTTTAGAGAGTGCCTTGAAACTTTTAAAAATCATTATAAAGAAAATATGTATAATAAAACTGCCCCCTACGAAGGCGCAAGAGAACTGCTTCAAGAGCTCAAAAAAAGAGGAATAAAAACCGCCATTGTTTCAAACAAATTTGACCTTGCAGTGAAAGAATTATCAAAAAAATATTTTAAAGACCTCATAGACTCGGCAAAAGGAGAAAATGAAGCCCAAGGAATAAGGAAAAAGCCCGCCCCAGACACGATTTTGAGCGTATTAAAAGAATTCAATTTAGAAGCGAATGAAGCGCTTTATGTTGGCGATTCTGATGTGGATATTATGTCTGCAAAAAATGCCTCTATGCCTTGTGTGAGCGTAAGTTGGGGCTTTAGAGACAAAGATTTTTTAATCAACCATGGCGCAAAAATTATCATAAACGAGCCAAAAGAACTTATAAAATATTTATAAATTTATTTTACATAATTTTATTTAAATGCTACTATATTTTTGAACATCAAACATCAAATTAAGTAGGAAAATAAACTATGGCTCATTATATCCACCTTGAAATATACAAAAAAGCCTATGATTTTCTTGTATATTATTCTCATCTTTTTGTATATTTCCAAAAAGAATACCGCTACACAATAGGGGAAAAAATTATGAACTCGATTATTGAATTCATAATTTTAATCTACAAAGCAAATTCTTCGAACAGAAACGACCAAAGGCTCGATTTGTTAAAGAAAATGGACGAAAAAATGCAATATATAAACGTTTCTTTGAGGTTGGCAAATTCTTTGAAATCTATCTCAAACGAAAAATACCTTAATTGCGCAAATTTCACTTTTGAAATCGAAAAGCAGCTCACCGGCTGGATTTGCTACACTACTAAACAAATTGTTTAATATGAGAGAAAAAGAAAAAACTAAAGCAAAATTTAGCCTTGATATTTTATATCAAGCTTATCTTGATTGCAGAAAAAACAAAAACACGACTCTTCAAGCGCGAAAATTCGAATTTGAAAGAGAAAAAAACCTGCTCAAGCTCTATTCAGACATCGCTTCAGGGAATTATAAAATAGGAAAAAGCATTTGTTTTGTTATATCTGAGCCAAAATATAGAGAAATCTGGGCCGGCTCTTTTAGAGATAGGATAGTGCACCACGTTATCTATAACGCAATCCAAGAGCGCTTTTTGCCAAAATTCATCTTAGACACCTATAGCTGTATCCCCTCAAGAGGCACTCTTTTTGGCGCAAAAAGAGCAGAAAAATTCGCAAAAAGTGTGACGTCTAATTTTTCTAAAGAAGCATATTTTTTAAAAATGGACATCAAAAACTATTTTGTGAGCATAAATAAAGAAATTCTTTTTAACCTCGTGAAAAAAGAGCTCGATTTAAAAGAAGAAGCTTGGCTTTTAAACCTCATCGAGATGGTAATTTTCCATGACCCAAGGAAAAATGTCTTTATAAAATCTCCAAAATGGCTTTTAGACAAGCTCCCTCGCTACAAAAGCTTGTTTTATACAACAAACGAAAAGGGGCTTCCTATCGGGAATTTAACGAGCCAATTTTTCTCAAACGTCTATTTAAACGAAATTGACCAATTCGCGAAACACAAGCTCAAATGCAAATATTATTCAAGATACGTGGACGATATTTTAGTTTTGAGCGAAAGCCCGAAATATCTAAACTGGGTTTACCACGAAATCAATGAATTTTTGATAAAAAATTTGAAGCTAGAGCTCAACCACAAAAAGAAAAATATAAACAAAGTGAAAAGAGGGTTCGACTTTGTGGGGCACGTGATAAAGCCAAACCAAATCCACATCAGAAAAAAGACGATAAACAAATGTTATTTGAAAATCAAAAATTGGAAAGAGAAAGAAAGAAAAACAAAAGAAGAACTTGTTGAATTCAGAAGCCAAATAAATAGCTATCTTGGAATGCTTCGCCATAGCGACGGTTTTCAAAAAAGAAAGAAAATATTAGAGGAAATAAAAAGCGAAAATATCAAGCCCGACAAGAATTATTCTAAAATAATTCTAAAATAATCCTTGAACAATTCGACAGATATTTTATCCTCGTCGGCAATTTATTTTTTAAAAAATTATTTTAGAATTCCAATATGCTTAAATTTTTAAAAAATATATTTTCTCAAAATGCTTGTAAATTAAATGGCGTATGTTCTATCCACCCCAGCATAAATGCCTTGAGCGAGCTTTTAATAGAAGAAGTTAGAGAAATTTCTTTTTATTTGGTTAAATTAAAAGAATTTAATATCCAAAATTCAGAGATTATGGCACTTTGCGCTCAAACATTATCCATTTTTATGCTGAATACAAATTTCTCTAAAAGCGACTATTTAGAGCTTTTAAACAAACTTTACAGTTCAAAAATAGACGTCAAAGAAAAATATCTTGCATATTGTTCAAAATTTCAAATTCCTTGCGAAGTCATAAACAGTGAGTTTGTAATCTCAAAAAATACGGACTTGAGCCAACTGATTGAATATTCTCAAAACGCAATTGAGAAAAAACAAAGAAATTACGACAAAAATAAGCAAAATTTGTTTGATTTAATCACGATTTTTGCAAAATTGAGCGCAATCAATATCGTGAAAATCAAAAAATTTCAAAAAGACTTCACCGATTTCGACTATAAACTTTTGAGATTTTTCTCTTTAACAAATAGTTACTCTATAAGAAAAGAAAAATTAACTAGAAAAATCTTAGAATTTTGCGAAATTTCAAAAGAAATCAGGCACAAATTAAACTCTTTGTTAGAAGAAAATTTTGGAAAAATCGAAACGACTTCAATAAACACAAGCCTTCAAGAAGGCCACTCTATCTTGGTTTCAGGAGACGACTTGGACGAACTTAGAGACGTTTTAGAGACAATAGAGAAAAATTATAAAGACGAAAATATTAATGTCTATACCCATGGAAGCCTCATAAAAGCGCATTTTTATCCATATTTTAAAAATTCAAAATTTTTAAAAGGTCACTTTGGGCAAGATGACGTGGAATATGACTTTCCTTCTTTCGAAGGGGCGATTTTGGTGACGCAAAATTTTATCCAAAAAATCGACAACATCTATAAAGGAGAGATTTTTTCAAACAAATTAATCTCTTTTGAAAAGCTCCACAAAATCGAAAACGGGGATTTTTCGCCACTTATTGAAGCGAGCTTAAATTTAAAAACTTCTTCTTTTGAAAATATCGAAGAAAAAAAAGAAACAGAGACTTTAGTCGAACACAATATCGAAAAAGTCAAAAAATTAATCCAAGAATTCGATGAAAAAGAAATCATAATCGCCCTTGGAGGAATTCAAAAACGCTTTTATTTGAGCGACTGGGAAGGCAAAAAGGTGATTGGGATAAATTGCGCTTTTGAAGGAGATTTATTAGAAAAAATAATCGAAAACTTTACCCCAAAAAACATCAAAATCACTCTTTTTGTTGTGAATTGCGACCTTATAAGCTTCGACACCCTTTTGAATAATCTAAATCAAAACTTAGAAATTTATCTTGCAGATTGTTCTAACATTTTGGTCAATCCGCACGCTATATTTGCTCTTCGAGACGAATTTAAAATAAAAACGATTTAATTCGCTTTTGGGTTAATGTCACAATGGAGCACAACGCGCCCTTCTTTAAGGCTCTTTTGAACGTCAATTACTCTTTGGTTCGAGCTTCCGACCCATTTCAAATTTGTATCTTTAAGGTCGATTTTAAATTCGCCGTCCACTAAAACGTCGATGTTGGATAAATCAATCTTGTCTTTCAAATCTTCCCACAAAAACCCCGTATAAAGCCAAGTTGTCTTGTTTGGAAGGGTTTCTTTAATTTCTTTTGCGAGGGCTAAGACTTCTTCTCTGTTAAATGGGTGCATAGGGTCACCTCCTGAAAACGTAATCCCTGTGATGTATTCAGGCTTCAAAGCTTCAAAAAGTTCGTCATGAGCAGATTTATCAAACTCAATCCCCCCTGCTAAGTCCCAAGTTTCAGGATTTTGACAATCTAGGCAATGATGAGTGCAGCCAGCCACCCACAAAACTGCTCTAAGCCCGTCTCCATTTAACATATCTTCTTTTGTAATATTATGATAATTCATTTAACACCTCAATTAAAACTATTATACAATAACATGGCTTTTTTGGGCAAAGTATAAAATTTTTGTTATAATTATTTTATGGAAAAACTAGAACTATTAGCACCAGCCCAAAATTATTCTTGCGCAATTTCTGCAATAAATTGTGGAGCAGACGCAATTTATATCGGGGCAAATGCCTTTGGCGCAAGAGTAAACGCAAAAAATTCTCTTTCAGACATCAAAAAAATCATAGATTATGCTCATCTTTTTAATGTCAAAGTTTATGTCACAATAAACACAATCTTAAACGACGAAGAATTAAAGCTCGCAAAAAAATTAATCGAACAACTTTATGAAATCAAAGTTGACGCAATAATTATCCAAGACTTTGGAATTTTAAACCTCGCTCTTAAAGGTGAACTTCCTCCAATCGTGCTCCATATCAGCACCCAAGGAGACAACAGAGAGCTTGAAAAAATAAAATATTTTGAAAAATTAAACATAAAAAGAGTGATTTTAGCTCGCGAATTGCCGTTATCTAAAATCGAAGAAATAAGAAAAAACACCTCTTTAGAGCTTGAACATTTTGTCTTAGGCGCGCTTTGCGTGTCTTATTCTGGGCAATGCTATTTATCTTGTTTTATGGGAGGAAGAAGCGCAAACAGGGGCGAATGTGCGCAAGCTTGCAGAAAAAAATATTCTCTTGTGGATAAAGACGGAAATATTATCGCTAAAAAACAATATTTGCTTTCTTTAAAAGACAACAATTTAACTTCGCATTTTGAAAAACTGGCGAAAGCAGGAATAAAAAGCTTCAAAATAGAAGGAAGATTAAAAGACGAAAATTATGTCAAAAATAACGTCTTATATTGCCATAATTTATTAAAAAAATTCCCTAGAACCTCGATTGGAGAAGTTATTTCAGACTTCGAAGCAAATATAGAAAAAACTTTTAACAGAGGATACACAGAGGACTATTTGTTTTCTAAAAAAGACAATATCTATAATTTTTCTTCTCCAAAATCCAAAGGAGAGCGCCTAGGGACAATAATTTCAATTAACGACAAAAATTTTGTAATTAAAACAAAAGCCACTATCTCCTCAAGACGGGCTCGTTGTGGCTTCAAAAGGGGATTTAGAAGGCTGCCTTGTAAACAAAAAAGAGGACACCAAAGAAGGGGTCAAAATCTTCCCAAACAAAAAAGTGAATTTCAAAAAGGGCGATGTTGTATATAGAAATTTAAATGTCGAATTCAATAAAACCCTTCAAAACTCCAAAACCACAAGGAAATTACCGCTTGAGGCAATAATAGAAAAAAATAAAATCACTTTATTTGACCAAAACAAAAACAAAGTTTATGTCGAATTTCAAGATTTTGAAGAAGCAAAAAACCTTGAAAATGCGAAAAAAAGCTACATTAAATCTCTTGAAAAAACTCAAGACACCCCATTTTTAATCAAAAAAATAACTTTCAAAGATAAAGAGCTTTCTTTCATTCCTATTTCAAAGTTAAATGAAATCAGAAGAAATTTGCTTGAAGATTTAAAAGAAAAAATCTTAGAAAGATATAGAGTAAAAGTCCAAAAGCCCCTTGATATCGCGCAATTTCCAAAAGAAGAGGGCGATTACAGGTTGAATGTTCATAACGAAGAAGCAAAAGAATTTTATGAATTTTCAAATTGCAAAGTTAGAGAATATAGCCTTGAAAAAACAAAAGACTTTAAAAATAAAGAATTGATGAGAACAAAGCATTGCCTAAAACGCGCGTTTTTAGGCTGCGAAGGGCAACTTCCAAAAGAAGGGTTATTCCTTTTAGACGAAAAAGGAGAAAAATTCCCGCTTGAATTTGATTGCAAAAATTGCGAAATGGTAATTCATTCGCCGAATTAACAAAAAACTAGCTAAATTTTATTAATTCTAAAACCCAAGACAAAATTGGAGACAAAGCGACTGTTATAATTCCCACAACAACAAGAGCCAAAGTGCTCATCACGATTTGCTTTTGGTTTCCTTTTTCGATACATTTTGATGTCCCTATGACATGAGACGCTGCTCCCATCGCAATTCCAATCGCGACATGGTTTTTCACTTTAACAAAATCCAAAATTTTATGCCCAAAAATTCCTCCAAAAATCCCTGTCAAAACAACAACGCACGCGGTGAGCTCAGGAATTCCGCCTAAAAGCTTTGAAGCCTCTAAAGCCATTGGCGCTGTGATTGACTTTGGAAGCATGGAAAGCACGATTTGCTTTTCGCTATTTCCAAAGTTCCCAATCAAAAAAGTGCTCAAAAAAGCAACCAAAGAAGCAAGCAAAAAAGCAAAATACACGACTCTTTTGTTTTTCACAAGCATTGAAACATTTTTATACAAAGGATACCCAAGAGCAATCGTCGCAGGGATTAAGAAAAAAGTTATGCAATTTGCGCCTTTTTTATATGTTTCATAATCGATTTTAAAAACTTTCAAAAACAAGATTATGATGAGCCCCGCAGACAAAATTGGCGAAATCTCTTTTATTATCGGATATTTATTTAAAAATTTAGCAATTTTATAAGAAAAAAGCGTCGAAATAATCCCAAACAAGCTATTCATCATTTTTCGCTTTCTTTATTTTATGTAATCTCAAAAATTTCAAACCATATTCGACAAAAAGCCCGATTAAAACAATCGTCAAAGATGTCGTCAAAAATATGATAAGCAAAATCAAAAGCCAATTTTTCAAAAGAAGCTCTTTATAAGCCACAAGCCCCACTATAAAAGGAATAAATAAAATCGTCATGTGCTTCAATAAAAATTCACACGTTTCTTTCACCCAAGCTTCTTTAATAATTTTAAATTGCAACCCCAAAGCAAAAAACACGAGCCCCAAAATCGCAGGCGGAAAAGGAATTTTTACTAATTTCAAAATAAAAAGACTAAAATAATATATTAAAAAAAGAATTACAAAACCCAAAACATAATTTAAAATCTTTTTCAAAATTTCTCCTTTGCCCGATTATTGTACCACATCAAAAATGCAAAAAAATTTCTTTTTTGATGTATAATTTTAAAGCGAAAGGAATTGTTTTGGAAAACATTATCTCAAACGAAAAAATAGACGAAAATCGCCTTATAAAAGCAAAAGAAATAATTTCAAAGCTTCAAGACGACCTTCCAAAATACATCGAAGATGGCTCTGGGCCTTTTTTGGCTGCTATTTGCGACGAATTTGATAATGTTATCTTAAAAGCTGCAAATTCTGTCGAAAAAGAAAATTGCAGCCATTGCCACGCAGAAATGAACGCAATCAAAAAAGCGCAAGAAAAATTCAAAACTTATGACCTTTCTTCCTTGAATTTAAAAATTTATATCACCGCAGAGCCTTGCATAATGTGCCTTGGAGGCATTATGTGGAGCGGAATTAAGGAAGTGTATTTCGGAGTAAACTCAAAAAGAGTGGAAGAAATCACAGGCTTCGACGAAGGCTTTAAGCCAAATTGGCTCGAAGAATTCAAAAAAAGAAATATCCTTGTTTATGGCAACATTGAGCTTGAAAAAGGCGAAAAAAGATTGCAAGAATATATTCAGCAAGGAAAATTAGTTTATAAACCAAACAGATAATTTGCCGATATAGCTCAGTTGGTAGAGCAACTGATTCGTAATCAGTAGGTCGTGCGTTCAAGTCGCATTATCGGCAGATTATTTTTATTTTTTATAATTCCATGCCGCCTAAAAGCTCTTGTTTTATTCCTTGTTGGATTTCTAAAACGTCAGTTCCAAGGTTAAATAAAACCTGCATGGCCAAGCAATTTGGCATTTTTGTAATGCCATATAAAAGATTTTCTGATTTAATTCTGCTTTTTTTGTGCTCTTGGGCAGTTTCATAAGCCACTTCGAGCATTTTTTTCGCCCTTTGGCTATATGTCAAAGGAGCATATTCACTATCTTTTTCGTTCACTTGGATTAATTTTTCGACTTGTTCTCTTGCGTCTTTTAAATTAATCCCTAATTTTCTTAATGTATTTGAAGCGACACCTGCGCCATAAGACAAAATCCCAAGCAAAATCATTTCGCTTCCCACAACGCAGCAATTAAGGCTTCTTGCCTCTTCTTTTGCAAGGCGCAAAATCGCCAAAGTCTCGGGCACTTTGTCGTTCATTTTTTTCATCACAACATCTTCAAAGTCAATAGACACAGGCATTAAAGAAGACAATATCTTGTATGCTATCCCTTTTTTAGATTTCAAAATGCCCAAAACGACGTGCTCTGGGTTGATTTCCACGCTTCCAGACTCTTTTGCATAGTCTATTGCCATCAAAAGCGCTTGAAAAGCGTTTGGAGTGAAGATGATTTGCTTTTCGGAATTTTCAAATTCCGCATTTCTTGAAGGAAATTCTTTTAATTTTTCCTCAAAAGTTTTGCTATTTATGTTAAATTTTTCTAAAACTTCTGTGATTTTATAGTCTTTGCAATCTAAAATGGACAATAAAATCTGTTCGCTTCCCATGATTTCATATCCAAAAGTGGAAAGCTTGCTTTTTGCATTCGATAAAATCTCAGAAATCGTTTTTTCTTTGAAAAAATTATTGACGTTTGTAAGCTGCGTGTTTTCTTGTATTGCTTCCGGGTGGAGCGCTTTAACGTCAGAGCTTTTATCCAACATTTTTTTCAAATTTGGAATAATTTTTTCTTCATCTATTTCAAATTTCTTTAAGATTTTATATGCGCCAGAGTCTTTAGCCAAAAAAATCGCAAGAGCAATGTGTTGCGGAAAGATGAATTTTGAATTTAATTCTTTAGACAATTCCACAGCCAAAGACAGAATTTCTTTTGAGCTTTTTGAAAACTGAATAGTTTTGTTTTTTGTGTTTGGGTCAACTGGGGCGCTATTGTGCACGCAAACGACCAACTCACCAAAGTTAATCTTGTCGAAATTCAAGATTTTCGCTTGGACGCCTTTTGTTTGAAAAACCAAACCCAACAAAAGGTGTTGAGACAAAATTTCGCTATGACAAAATTGGAACGCATAATTTTGAGCAGACTGCACGACATCTATAGCTTTTTGTGTAAATTTTTCAAACATTGCTTTGATTATATATTAAATCTCAATTTATTTAAAGTGTTTAAAGAAAAAAATCTTCAAATATTAAATTTTATGAATATACATAAGGAGGCCCGTTTTTAATCTCGATTAAAATTTCTTCTGCTAAGCCCTTCAATTCTTCTTCGGATTTTCCTTTTTCTTTTTGAAATTTGAAATTTTCAAGCATTGGATTTATGGCACTTTCTTTTTTTGCTTTAAAATTATCAATTTCTGTTTTGACTAATTTTTTTCTTAAATCCAGTTCGCTGTTTGAATTTTCTCTCATAACAGCAACGTCTTTAACAGCACCCAAGGCGCAAGAGACAACATAGCCCAAAGCAGAAGAAGCGCTCAAAGACAAGAACAAATATTTATTAAATTTGTTTTCTGGGTTCAAAATCCAGTTGTACAAATGCCCCCTTGGCTCATTTACATAGCAATAGTATTGGATTTTTTCTGAAACCCCAGCTAGGGCTTCTGGCGCTTGAGCATAGATTTTGCTCTTTTTTATTCTTTCTATTGTGTCTTGTGCTGTTTTTTCGTCTGGCGCAATTTTCAAAACTTGCTCTTTTATTGTTTCATCTTTTGCATTTATCAATTTTAAAATATTTTCTAATGCGCCCAAATCCTTGTTTTTAACTGCAGAATCGATTTTTCCTAGAATTTCTTCGTGGGTCATTCTTTCTTTATATTTATCTAAATTGACTAATGTCTTTTTATAATTTGAAAATGTTAAAATTCCAAAGCCCAAAAGCCCCAAAGAAGCGCCCAATAAAGCCAAAAAAGACTTTTTATCAGATTGTTTCTTTTTTTGTTCTTTTTCTTTATTTTCGCCTTTAAAGCTCAAAGAATTTTTAGAATTATTTTCGCTAAACGTTTCTTTAAAATATTTCGAAGTATCTTTAAACATCTTGTCGACAACTTTTAATTTTCCGGAAAATGCTTCTGCTTCAACTGAAACCATGTTCTCTTGGAAATTTTGGTTGATGTTACATTCTTGTTTTTTTGTCCAAATTTCTCTAAAGCCATCTAAAAAATTCTTGGAAATCAAAGTAAGTCCGCTAAAAAGCGCGACACCCAAAAGCCCCAAGACATTCTTTGCGTTTGGGTCTCTCAAGGCTCTAAAAATCGCCAAATCAGGCTCTTCTAATAAATTCATGCTTCGAGGCAAATCCCCAGGAAGAGGCTCAAAATCTTTTGCCAAATGATTTGAATAAGTCTTTAAAAAAGCGCTCAAAGAAAATAAAGTTAAAACACTAATTGCACTCGCCAAGGCCAAAGGTAAAAATGCTTTTTTAAAATTGAAGCCACCTTCTTCTTTTTTATTTTCCTTATTATCTCCCTTATTTTCTTCTTTTTTCTCCAAAGAAGGGCTAAAATCAAGATAATTATTTTCATAATCCAAAAAATCCACGTCTTTTTGGGCTTTTTTGATGTTATTATTCAACAAAACACCCTTCAAAATTTCGCTATTTTGCTTTTGGGTTTGAGTTTTTATGAAATTATTTGTCTTATATTTTTTAGCCTGTTCTTCAAAAGAGCTAAATGGCGTCAGGGGAAGGCTTTTCATTTTCTTCTTCTCTTATTTTTCTTTCTTTTTTGGTGATAGTTTTTATTATTGCGCTTTTGATTTCTCTTAATTTTAATCTCAAATTTTCTTCTTTTGCTTTTTCGTTTTCCTCGTTTCCTTCTTGGTCTTTGCCCAAAAACAAGGATAAGACGATTTTCAATCTCTCTTTTATTTTTGAAAAATTAAAACCTTGAATAAAATTCTTGATTTCGCCCAAAAAACTGCTTAGCTTTTCGCCCACGGAATTTAAAAAAGTTCTTACATTGTCTAAAACCCCAAAAACAAATTTTGTTGCCACAAGGGCAAATTCGGCCACTTTTTGGGCCACAAGCAAAGCAGGCTTCAAAAGGGCATTTGGGATAAAATTTAAAGGAGGATTTAAGGAAGCTTTGGGGGAGTTTTTTAAAACATCTAATTTTGAGATAAAATTTTCCATTTTTAATTCAAAATTGCTTTTAGAGTTTTCGCTCGCTTTTTGGTTTTTTGAAGCATTTTCTAAGGCAAGCTTGTCTTTTAATTCATTTTGTTCTTTTCTTGCGTCCATTCTTTGCATTTTGTGCCATTGCGCAAGACATTCGTTGTAGCTCATCTCGCCCGATTTTCTTGGCTTATTTCTGTCTTTTGGAGCGCCTGCCATGCCGGAACAAATAGGGCACGCGCCCACAGGGAAGCCATGGGGACATTTGTTGTTATTTTGAATACTGTTTGAATATGGTACGACCAATGCTCTTTTCCTTTTGAGCGCGCAAAAACCACTATAAATTTCGGAATTTCCGCGAAATTTATTAAAATAGTTTTCCGACTTTAACGGTTGCGGCCCAGCCGAGGAATTCCACCTCGATTTCCTATATGAACAAAGCTATTTTATCACAGCCAAAACTTAAATCAAAATTAAAAATCTTCTTCAGAATCTTCTTCTTCGTCTTCCGTATTATCTTGAGGAAGATTAATTTGTACTCCCATGTCCTCTAAAACAGCTCGAGACTTAGGCCCATAGGCAGTATCTGGGAAGTTTTCTAAGATTGTTTTATAACAATCTATTGCTTCGTCTTTTTGATTTCTCATGCGATAAATGTTTGCAATTTTAAAATAAATAGGAGCAAAACTTGCTTCCGGCAAAATGTCCATCTGCTCGTCTAATTGCAACTTTAAGCTAATCAACTCTTTTGTGTCGTCCGGAGAATAGAGCTCTCTTTCGTAGATTTTTCTTGTAAGATTATCAACTTTTAAAGTCATTTCGTCGATTACTTCTTGAGAAACGCCTTTTTTCTTAGCCTCTTTTTTAGCAGCATCGGCAGGCAACACTTGGTTTAAAACAAGCGCTATCACTAAAGCTATTGGAATTAATATCGACAAAAGTTGTTTCAATTCTATCTCCTCACTATACTATCTTACAATGGTTTTTAAAAAAATCCTCAATCTCTGGGTTGAATTTTCTTAAAATTTAATTAAAATCTTTATATGAAAAAAATTCTTTACCTATCTTTTTTAATATTTATTTTCATTTTTTCAATTAATTTTGCAAAAGCGGACACTCTAAAAGCGCAGGTCACAAAAGAATATGTCCCAAATGGGTTTTTTGGCTCTTGGGCAGTTGTGTCGAAAATCATAAACACAAACGCACCCCTTTTGTTCAACCCCGAAAGCAAAGATATTTGGACTTTGAGCGGATATTCTAACGTTTTATTTTTAGAAAACCTTCAATCGGGAGCAAGATCTCAGATAATTTTAAAAGAACAAGCAAAAAATAATGTTTTAAAATTTGAAAGAGAAAAAATAGTAAATAATTCAAAAACAAAAAAGACAATCTACAAAGAAACAGTAGAATTCACGCTTCTTGGGGATAATTTTTCCGGCTTTGATAATTTTATCGTGGAAAACTGGCAAGAAGGAAAATTAATCAAAAAAAGTAGCGCAAAATATAAAGTGAGCGGAGTTAAAATTTCAGGAGAAAGACCAAAAAGCTAATTATTTTCCTTTATAAATTCCCTCACAAACGAACTTTTTGAAAAATGCGAAGCTTCTTCTTCAAATTCTAATTTTTCCATCTTTTTATTAAATGAATTAAAATGAGAAATTTCTAAATTTTCACCTTTAAATTTCATCTTCAAAAAGCCGTAGTTTTGGCTTTTAAAAGTCCTTATGTTGTTATCAAGCAGAAGATTAATCGTTTCTATGTTTGGGTGGTTGAATTTATTTTGCCCAACAGAAACAAGCGCCATTTTCGGCTTGAATTTTTCTATCAGCTCTTGGTTTATTGTGTTTTTTGCGCCGTGGTGCCCTATTTTTATCAAAAATAAATCGTTTGGAAGGTAAGGTACAATCTTTTTAAAGCCCAAAACGCCCACGTCCGCCATAAAAAGAAGGTTTTTGTTTTTATAAGAAATCAAAGTCACGATTGAATTTTCGTTGTCGTTTTTTGTTTTTAAATTTGGAAGAAAAGTCTTGATTTCTAAATCTTCTTCTTTCAAAATTGTTTCGTTATTCTTTGCGATTTTATAATTCAAATTATTTTCTTTTAAATATTTCAAAATCTCAAAAGAAAGCTTGGACTTTTCTTCTTCTTTTTGAATGATTATATTTTTCACTTTGAAATTCTTTAAAAGCTCGAGCGCGCCTCCTGCGTGGTCAGAGTCAAAATGGGTCAAAATCAAATAATCTAAAGAAAGAATTCTTTTGTTGCTTAAATATGGATTTACTATAAGATTAAAATCGGTTGAGCCCTTATAGGTTTTCTTTCCTGTGTCAAGCAAGATATACTTGTTTTTTGGAGTTTTGATTAAAAAGCAATCCGCATTTTGAACGTCAAACATGTTTATTTCAAGAGCTTTTTCGAATAAATCAAATTTCAAAAAGCTAAAAAAGAAAACAAAAAGAGAAACAATAAAAATAGAGAAAAACTTTTTGTTTTTAAAATTATGTTGAAGGTTTAGCGTGAAAAAGACAATCAAACCCCAGAACAAAAATATCTGAAAAACATTCAAGCCAAAAGTGGAAACAAGAGAATATTTATAAGAAGAAAAAATTTCGCTTATTTTTATCAAAACTTTAAGCAAAGGATAAGCCAAAAAATCAAAAACCATAACTATTTTTTGAGAAAAAATTGGAATTAAAGCTAAAATTGAGCTCAAAAACCCAACAAAACTCAAAACACCCACAAAAGGCACAGTCGCCAAGTTTGCAAAAATCGACATCGGAGCAAGGTTGTAAAAATAATGCATTTGTAAAGGTATAACCCAAATTTGCGCAACTAAAGGAACGCTTATAACAGAAGCTAGGTTCTTTGGAGAGAAAAGATATCTAAAATATTTTTCAATTTTTGAAGAATTTTCGTATTTTTTAATATATTTTTTATCAATTTTATCAAACTTAGAAACAATCGCTTCGCAACACAAAATCAACCCCAAAGTCACCATAAAAGAAAGCTCAAAACCTATGTCAAAAAGCATTTTTGGACAAAAGAGCAAAATCAAAAACCCGACAAAGAAGATGAGCGCCAAAGAAGAAGCTTTTCTATCTATCAATTTTCCAAAAAGAACGAAAAGAAGCATGATTCCGGCTCTTAAAATAGAAGGAGGAAAACCCGTCATAAATGTATAGAAAACGACAAACAAAGCACCTATTAAAATCGAGAGGTTATATGGAAGCTTAAATAATGTCGCAATTTGCCACCAAATCCCAAAAATCAAAGCAACGTTTAAGCCGCTCGCAGCAAGAAGATGAAGCAAACCAGAAGCCTTAAATTGTTCTTTTATGGTTTCATCTGGGTTTATTGTTTCGTTCCCAAAGACAATTCCACCTAAAATCTCGAGCTCGGGCGATTTTATGAATTTCGAATGTTTTTTCATAATTTCATTTCTTTTAAGCTCAAATTCTTTTAAAACGAAATACCAGCTTTCTTCTAGGTTTTTTGAGATTTTAGGGGTTTTATAGACTTCAAATGTCTTAAAGTCGCCATAGACAATATTTTTGCAATCTTGGTTTTCTAAATATTTTTTGTAGTCAAATTGGTATGGATTAGAAGAAGGGCTCAAAACCCTAAGTTTTCCTTTGAATTTGACGTAGTCTCCTATCGTTATTTTGTCTTTTAAATTTTCTTCTAAGTCAAAGCTCGCTAAAGCCTTGGAATTCAGGTTTTCAAAGCGCTTTCCTTCGACAAGAGCCTCTTTTATGTTTATAAAGAATTTAACTTTTTGGTTGTTGTTTGTGATATTTTTAGAGCTCACTATCTGGCCTTTAAATTCTGCATTGTTAGAAAAAATTTCTTCTAAAGGGGAATATAAATTGCTTTTATAATCAGCCCTTAAAATTCCAAGAAAAAAGATTAAATAAAGAACAATTGCCTTTTTGAAATTCAAATCGAAACGCAAAACAAGAAAAACAAGGATAGCCAAAACCAAAAAGGAAGCTAAAATTTCAAAGCCATAAAAGCGAGAAAACAAAGCAAAAACAAAAAACGAGGACAATAAAATTGTGAAAGATTTTTCTTCAAAAATATTTTTTAAATTATTTTCAAATTTATCTTTCATTTTCGCCTTTTTAAATCACTCGAAAAGTGCCTCTATGAATTCGTCTTTATTAAATTCTTTGATGTCATCTATGCCTTCTCCTATGCCCACGAGCTTTGTGGGCAAATTTAGGCTATTTGCAATAGAGATGATTATTCCGCCTTTTGAAGTTCCATCTAGCTTTGTGATTGCAAGAGAAGTGATATCCACAGCCTCATTAAAGACCATAGCTTGATTTAAGCCATTTTGCCCTTGAGAGCCGTCTAAGACAAGGATTGTTTCTAAAACGTTATCTTCAATTTTTTTCAAAATCACATTTTTGATTTTTTTCAATTCTTCAATCAAGTTGAATTTGTTTTGCAAGCGCCCAGCGCTATCGATAATGACTACGTTATAGCCTTCAGCTTTCGCTTTATCTAAAGCTTTATAGACTAAAGCTGCGCTATTTGCCTTATCCTCTCTTAAAATATCAACACCCGCCCTTTTAGACCAAACGTCAAGCTGCTCTTCTGCTGCTGCTCTAAAAGTGTCCCCTGCGACCAAAAGAACCTTGTTTCCTTCTTTTTTAAATTTGTTTGCGAGTTTTCCTATTAAAGTCGTCTTTCCTGCGCCATTCACGCCCACAACAAAATAGACATTCATTTTGTCTTTTTCAAATTTCAAAGGCTTGAACTCTTTTTGGCTTGCATTTAAAATTGTTGAAAATTTTTCTTTTAAAAAACCCCTAAGTTCAGAAGACTTAAGGCCTTTTGTTTTGATTTCTTCCACGATTTCAACCGCCAAATCCACCCCAAGGTCTGCTTTTATGAGCATTGTTTCAATATCTTCAAGGTCAAATTCGTCGATTTTTTCATTTTTCGCACAATTCAAAACGCCCTCAACCAAAGACCCGACGGTCTTATAAAGAGCGCTTTTTAGACTTTTTTCGCTATTTTTTTCTTTTTGTTCTTCTTTTTTCTTGAAAAAATTAAACATATCTTTCAACTACTCTAGCCAAAATGCCGTTTATGAAAGCCGGAGAATCATCTGTAGAATATTTTTTCGCCAATTCTAAAGCTTCGTCGATTGCGACTTTATGAGGAGTGCTTTTGATGAAAGCGATTTCAGAGATTGCAATTCTTAAGATATCTTTGTCGATTTTGAATAATCTATCGATATCCCAGCCAAAAGCAAATTCAGAGATGATTTTGTCGATTTCGTCTTTGTGCGCTTTATATTCAGAGCAAATTTGAACGATATAATCGCGAACTTCTTCTTTGTTTGATAAAGCCGCCAATTCCGCGATTTCAAGGGCACTTTGCGCTTTATCTGAAGCATTTAATAAGATGTCCACTTTTCCAATCATGTCTGATGTCATAGGCACTTGGACAGGGATATTATTCGCTTCCAACGGACGAGAAAGATTTTCTTCGTGGTTATTTTCGTATTCGATGATTTCATTTTTGAATTCGTTCAATTGAGAAGCGCACAAAGAAACTTCGTCATAAGAGGACGAAATCAGCGTGCGAACAGAATTCACAATGATATCTTGAAAATTTTCTTTGTTATATTTTTCTAAATTTTTATCAAGTTGAGAGAATAAAATCAAAGCTAATTCTCTACTTGCTCTTCTTGCTTGCATAATTAATTCCTTATTGGTTATCTTAATCATGATTATATTTTAAAAATCTTTTTTTTCATAGATATTTTTTAAAAAATTAGGAAAAAATTTTCTTTTTTATGGTTAGAATTTATTTATTTGAATTTAAAAATTTTATAAGAAATTTGCCCTCAACTTCGTTCGCCAAGCAAAGCATTGCTAGGCTCACTTGTTTCAGGTTTGCTCCTGTGGAATTTTCTTCGAAAATTCTTACGTCGCCCATTAAAGGTCTACGCTCTTGGCACTTGCTTCTGGCTGACTCAAAAATCAATCGCCAAAGGCTCAGATTTTTTACGTCATCTGCGCATATTTCATCTGTAAGGCTCATGCTTTGCCTACAGCTGAAAAATCATCGCAACTGCCTTCGAGCTTCGCACAAATTTGCCCTCAACTTCGCTCACCAAGCGCAGTCGCGCTAAGGTTCGCTTGTTTCAGGACAACAAAAAACCTGCATAGTGCAGGTTTTAAAACTGTTTTCTCTCTCTATTCCTCTTTCAAAGGTGTCACCATCTTGCCAACTTTTGCACAAGATATGACTTAAATCTTTTTTATTTCCAAATTGTTTGGAAGTTTTTGGGTACGGTCTACACAAAAGCCAAACTC
>CAKURL010000012.1 GCA_934675685.1 uncultured Candidatus Melainabacteria bacterium
CCCCTGGACACGTTGACTTCACAATCGAAGTAGAACGTTCTTTGCGTGTATTAGACGGCGTAGTTGCTGTATTCTGTGCAGTAGGTGGTGTTCAATCTCAATCTGAAACAGTTTGGAGACAAGCTAACAGATACGAAGTACCTCGTATGGTATTTGTAAACAAAATGGACAGAACTGGCGCAGATTTCTACAGAGTAGTTGACCAAATCCAAAACAGATTAGGCGCAAATGCTGTACCTATCCAACTTCCAATCGGCGCAGAAGACAACTTCACAGGTCTTGTAGACTTGATGACAATGAAAGCCGAAATCTACACAAACGACCTTGGTACAGACATTAAAGAAGAAGAAATCCCAGAAGATTTAAAAGAAAAAGCTCAACAATACCACGACGCAATGGTTGAAGCAATCGCTGCTGAAGACGATACTTTAATGGAAAAATTCTTCGAAGATCCTTCTACAATCACAATTGACGAATTAAAAGCAGTTTTAAGAAAAGCAGTTTGCGACAATAAAATCGTTCCTGTTTGCTGCGGTACAGCTTTCAAAAACAAAGGTGTACAATTGTTGTTGAACAACGTTGTTGACTATATGCCTTCTCCAATCGACGTTAAAGCGATTGAAGGCGAATTAGAAGATGGCACAAAAACTGAACGTCACTCTTCAGACGACGAACCATTCTCAGCATTGGCTTTCAAAGTTATGACAGACCCATTCGTTGGCCGTTTGACTTTCTTGAGAGTTTATTCCGGTGTTATCACTTCTGGTTCTTACGTTTTAAACGCTACAAACGGCAAAAAAGAAAGAATTTCTCGTTTAGTTCGCATGTATGCTGACCAACGTATCGAAGAACAAGAAATCTACGCAGGCGACATTTGCGCGGCTGTTGGTTTAAAAGACACAACAACTGGTGATACATTGTGCGACGAAAAAGCTCCTATCATCTTAGAAAGAATGAGCTTCCCAGAACCAGTTATCTCCGTTGCTATCGAACCTAAAACAAAAGCCGACCAAGACAAAATGGGTATCGCTTTACAAAAACTTGCTGAAGAAGATCCATCTTTCAGAGTTAAATCTGATGTTGAAACAGGACAAACAATTATCTCCGGCATGGGCGAACTTCACCTTGACATCATTGTTGACCGTATGTTAAGAGAATTCAAAGTAGAAGCTAACATCGGTAAACCTCAAGTTGCATATAGAGAAACAATCAGAGGAACAGCTGACCAAGACTCTAAATTTATCCGTCAATCAGGTGGTAAAGGTCAATATGGTCACGTTAAAATTAAAATCAGCCCTGCTGGCGAAAACGAAGGTTTCGTATTCGAAAACAAAATCGTTGGTGGTGCTATTCCTAAAGAATATATCGAACCTGCAAGAAAAGGTATGGAAGAAGCTCTTGAAGGCGGTATCTTAGCTGGCTACCCAATGATCGACGTTAAAGTTGAACTTTATGATGGTTCTTACCACGAAGTCGATTCATCTGAAATGGCGTTCAAAATCGCTGGTTCTATGGCTATCAAAGAAGGTACTAAAAAAGCTCAACCTTGCATCTTGGAACCTATGATGAAAGTTGAAATCGAAATCCCAGACGAATTCACAGGTACAATCATCGGTGACATCTCTCGCCGTCGTGGTAGAGTAGAAGGTCAAGAACCAAACGGAAACACTGGAAACGTTATCGTAAGAGCATTAGTTCCATTGGCTAACATGTTCGGATATGCTACAGACTTGCGTTCAAACACTCAAGGCCGCGGCACATTCTCTATGGAATTCAAATGCTACGAACAAGTTCCAGCAAACATCGAAAAAGAAATCATTTCAAAATCTTCTTCTCAAGACTAATCTTGAAAATAAAGATAATGATTTTAAAAATATTAAGCCGAGCGCGTTTGTGCTCGGCTTTTTAATGACTTTATACTTTTTTCTCGAAACAAATACCAAAAAGCTCGCTTTCAAGTAAGCGAGCTAAAATAAAAATGAAATCTAATTATAAAGAAAAGATTTTTGAAGCCATACAAGAAGCTTTGTTATCGTCTCCATTTTTTGAAGCATATCTGTTATATCCGATAACGTCTTTTGTATTATTATTCAAAAAGACCAATAAATAGTCACTAAAAATTCTTGAATTATTATCTTCCAAAGCGAAATTTCCTTCCGGATTTAAGCCCAAAGCTTTTAATTCTTTTGCACTTGTAGATATTTCATAACCTTGAGCATAAAGCAAATCTTTAGAATATTCTTTTTCATCAAGGTCAAATTTTAACATTTCGTCAGCAGAAATAGAAAATTCTCTATCTTCTTCATCTAAAGCAGAGCTTTCTAGTGTGTCTTTTACAAGAACATTTTTATAAACAGTGACACCTTTAAAATTACCTTCTCTATCATAGTTTAAAGAAGTCAAAGAGCCAATTTTTGCTTTTCCTTCTTTTTTAAATAGCTCAACATCTCGAGCTATAAATGGGCCATCAAGCCTTTTTGCAATATTGCCAAAAGGCCCTTGTGCTTCTTTTGGGTCTAAGACCATAACTTTGTCAATTGACATATATCTATCTAACATCGGAGTAGAAAAAGCGCCTTGCAAGGTAATATTGTCCACATTTTTAAGCTTCGCTTTCCTTAAAACGTTCGCGTCCACTCTTCCTTGAATTCCCAATTCAGGCTTAGAAGCTTTATAGTCTTTAAATGCGCTTGTGATTTCTTCTGCAAGGTCGTAAGATGGAGTCCAGATAGATTTTTGAGTATTTTTTGTTTCGGACATAGAATTATTTTTAAATGAATCTTTAATTCTATCTAAAATGCTTGGTTTTTTAGATTTTTTTGGTACTGAAGGCTCAAAAGTGTCCGATTTTTCGACTTTATAAGAAACATTAGGGATATGTGGAATATTATTTTTATCCAAATTTGATTTAAAAGTCGCGCGTGATTTTAAAGTTTGTTGTAATGCTTGAATTTTCATTTTTTACCTTTCTTGATTTAATATCCTTTTAATATCCCTTTAGAACTCCCCTAAACACAAAAGAAGATTTATAGGATATATCATTATAACCCTATAAATCTTCTAAAGCAAAAAACTTGCGCTTTAATTAACTATTTATTAATTAAACTTCAATTGTTTTCTTCGTTGCATACAAAACGCCATCTAAATCAGAATTAGAATAAGCAAGATAAGCTTTTACAGTGCCATTATTAGATGGTTTTACCAAAGCTTCTGAGTCTTCTGTAGTTGTGTAGACAGTTTTAAAGCAATCCGGTCTCATTTCAGGAGAATCAACGATACCTGTGAATTTAGAATAATCTTGGTGATATGAAATATCTTTTACTTTGTCGCCTGTTAAATCAGTAAATAAAGCAGTGTCGGCTTTGATTTCATATTGTCTTTCTTCAACAGGGGTAGATTTGTCGTGCAAAGTATCTATAATTCTAACATTTTCATAGGTTCTAGCACCTTCAATTAACCCATCTTTGTTTGTGTCGAAAACAGTCAATTTATCGGCAAAATAAATATTTTTTCCGGCTTTCTTTTCTAATCCGTTTGCGATGAATGGGCCGCCTAAATGACGAGCTAAGTCTCCCATAACGCCTTTTTTGTGTTTTGGGTCGAGTGCAACTGCCACATCTGCTTCAAATTCTGTGTCGCAATTTGCTTCCGGTTTGTAATATTTTAAATTTGTGAATGATTCCATATTTTCTAAATCCATATAGCGAGAAGAGCTAGAATATTCTGGAGTATTCTTTTCTTCCATCACTAAATCTGTTGGAATTAGCAATTGGCAAACATCTGAATTTGGCATATATTTTGATTGAACATCTGTCTTTTGATATTCAAAATAGCTATTTCTTGAAATTGCGCTTCTAGTTGAGCCGTCTTTTGGCGCAGAATTAATACCTTTTGCAAAAGAAGAATCAAACACAGCACCTGTGTGGTTAAATTCTTGGAAATCTCCGACCACTTGTTTTCTTAAAGATTTTCTTTCTGCTTGATAATCTTGGACAACTCCATAAATATCAGACATTTCTTGCGCTTTTTGCGCATTTACTTCTGCCATTGCCCTTTGAATAGGGTCTGCAACTTTTGCTTTTATGATATCAACAATACCTTTTTGCTTTTTTGGCGCAGCAGACTGATAAACGTCTTGCGTAAGCCTAGAACTTGTTTTTTGATAAACATTTTGATTTTTAGAATCGTTACCTTTAAAATTTACATTTGAAATATTATTAAATTGAAGTGGTGATATCATATTCTTTCCTTTCATGCACTTAGTATAACAAAAACAAATGAAGAAAAAATATTGCCAAAAAAAAGACGCATATTATGCGTCAAATTTTGTAAATCCTACTATATTCCCTCATTTCAGCGAAGTAAACAATTATTACAATTATTTACATATACTTGTTATAAATTCCGCAAAGTCCATAAAACTTTCTTTAACGAAATCTTTGGCCAAAGTTTTTAATGGCGTATTTTCTATAGTTTGAAAAGCAAGGTGAATTGGGTCAGACGTTGCTTTAAACTTAGTTCTTATATCTTTTTTATCAATTGTTTCTAATTCAGACATCAATTTTAAAGTATCAACAGAATTATCAAATGGATTGTAAATTTTTTCTTTTTGTTCAACTTTTCTTGTAATCATCTTGATATCCTTTTTTATCTCTCTTATATTCTAATAAAGTATTTTTGAGATATAAAATTGCCATTTTTCTTAAATATTTTTGATATATTTTGTATATATCCTCAAAACCCTTGCGCCACAAGGGCTAAAATATTAAGAAATGTTAAGCAAAATAAAAACAAAGTATGCTATAATGAACAAAATAGCGCTTATTTCGTTTTATTATGTGAGGTAAAAATGGACGAATTAACAAAATTAATCAAAGAAGCAAAACCCTTATACAAAGCAAGAAAAAGAAGAAAAAACTTTCTTATTGCTCTATTTGCGCTATTTATCCCAATGAGCCTTTTAAGCTTTTCTTTTGGAATATATCAAGCAGGCTCAAACATCTATCTTTCAATAGCAAGCGAAAACTTCACCCAAGAGCTCGTACAAGACGAATTCAACCTATATCAATAAAATGAAAGAAATAATCAAAAATAGCCACTATAAAATCCAGCAAATCATAAAAAATTTCACTGGTTCATATAACGAAGACCTAGAACAAGAAGTCTATTTGAGGGTTTTGAAATCCAAAAATTATGTCGAAAAAAACAAATTTTCAAATTGGATTGCCACGATAACTTCAAATTTGTGTCGCGATTTTTTAAAAAGCTCATATTTTAGAGCAAATTCAACTTCTATAAGAGACGAAGAAATCCTTGAAAGAGCAGCACTAGAAAGAAAAACACCGGAAAAAGAATATTCTATAAAAGAAAGACAAAAAATAATCTTAAAAGAAATCAATAAATTGCCTAAAAAAATGAAAGAAACATTAATTTTATATGAATTTGAAGACTATTCTTATGAAAAAATTTCTTCAAAATTAAATATATCAATAGGAACAGTAAAATCAAGAATTAATTCTGCAAGAAAAATTTTAAAAGAAAAACTTAGTTTCTTATTAAAAGAAAATATAGAAGAATTATAGAGGAATTACAGATGAATATTCTAAAAAACATTTTAATAATTGCGCTTTTGGGCTTTTTTATGATGAGCTCAAATATGGCTTTTTCAAAAGAATGCGATAATTTCATACCCAAAAAGCCACCCGTGGCGGAGCAAAAAAGAATAGATAAACTTTTAAACGACAGATTAAATTTTACAAAAGAGCAAAAAGAAAAAATTAGAAAAAACCATTCAGCTTTTTCTAAAGAAATGGATAAAATAATTGCGCAAATGCAAGAAGAGCACGACAAAATAAGAAATATCTATATGCTTGGGCTTCCTCCGTTTCAAGCAAACCTCAGAAGCGCCAAGCACAAAGCAAACCTTGTCATCTTAAAGCAAAAAGCAGACTTTTTAAGAGACAAAAACAGGAAAAACTTTGAAGAAATTTTGACGCAAGAACAAAAAAGCGAATTTGAAAAAATCAAAATCGAAATCCACGAAAGAAAATTCTAAATACACCTATTTTATGACATAAAAATAGCTTTTTATCGTATAATATTTTTATGGAAAAATTTAAATCAATGTTAAACGACGCGCTCGACCTTATAAACAAAGAAGAATTTGAAAGCGCAAAAGATGTTTTAAAAGAACTTATTAAAGAAGATAATCTTGAAAAAGAGCAATTAAAAGAAGCCTACAAAAACCTTGGGCTTGTGGAGACAAACTTAGATAACCCTCAAAACGCCATTGAGGCTTTTGAAGAAGTGCTCAAAATCGAGCCAGACGATGCGCTATCTTTGTTCTACCTTGCAAATTGCTATTCAAGAACAGGCGACAAAGAAAAAGCAATCTCTTTATTTAAAAAAGTGCTTGAACTTCGCCCAAATTACCTTGACGCTTATAAAAGCCTTGGCATGTTATATATCGAGCTCACTAAACCCGATGAAGCAATTGAGATTTTAAAAAAAGGGCTCAAAAACGAAGAATTAGAAAAAGACTATTCTCTATACTATATTCTTGCAACTTGCTATATGCTTAAAAAAGACAACAAAAATGCAATAGAATTTTTAGAAAAGTCTCTTGAATTTGACGAAAATAATATTTCAATTTTAAACAGTTTATCTGTTTGTTATACAAATGAAAAAAACTATGAAAAAGCGCTCGAAAAGCTAACTTTAGCATATTCTAAAGACGAAGAAAATCCACTTACGCTTTACAATTTAGGAACACTTTTTCAAACAAAAGGCGAATTCAAAAAAGCGCTTGAATATTACCAAAAAGCTTATGAAAAAGAGCCCACGATTTCAATGCTCGCAAGCCTTGCTAATTGCGCTTATGAAGCAAAAGAATTTGCTACAGCTATGGTTTTATATAAAAACCTTGTTGACGCATATCCAAATAATTTACAGTTTAGAATTACATATATTGAAATCTTAGATGAGCTCAAAAACTACGAAGAAGCGCTGGAAAACGTCAACAAATTATTAGAACTTGACGAAAAAAACTCTGATTTAATCAAGAAAAAAGGTACATATTTAAGAAAGTTAGGAATGCTTGAAGAAGCTTCTCAAATTTTCCAAAGCCTCGTAAACAGAGGAAAAATCGACGTCGAAGTGTATTACAACCTTGCTTTTTGCGCGGTTGAGCAAAATGACTTTGACCTTGCAAAAGAAATGTTTAAAAAATGCATAATCTTAGAACCCAATAACCCTTATGCACACAAGGACTTAGGTGTTTTATATCTAAAAATGAATTGCTATGACTGGGCAAAAGACGAAATGGAACAAGCAATCGAGCTTGAAGACGACGTCGCAGAATTTCACTATTCCCTTGGCGTTTGCAATATGATGTTAGGGGACATTGAGCTTGCGCAAAAAGAGCTTGAAAAATCGCTTGTTTTAGACGAAAACAACCCAGATTGCCTTGCTTATTATGGGCATATTTTAATTCAAAAAGAAGAATATGAAAAAGCCAAAATCTGCATAAAAAGAGCTCTAACGCTTGACCCAAATAACTTTTTAGCTAAAATGCATTTTGCAAAACTTTATTTCAAGCTTCAAAAATACGACATAGCAAAAGAAGTTTTGCTCGACATTATCCAACAAACAAAAGATGAAGAAGTCTTGAATATGCTTGGATATTGCTATCTTGAAGGGAAAGAATTTGAAAATGCCGCAGGCATTTATTCAAAATTGGTTCAAAAATACCCTAAAAACCACATTCTTTTGACAAATTTAGCAAAATGCGAACTAGAAACAAACAGAAAAGATAAAGCCCTTGAGCACTTAAGGCAAGCGCTGCTTATATATGACGACTGTCCTGAAGCGCTCGAATTATTGAAGGAGGTTAAAAATGCTTAATCAAACAATAGAAAAGAAAAGAATAATGTCTGGCATGCGCCCAACAGGAAAATTACACCTTGGACATTACTTTGGCGTTTTGAAAAACTGGATTAAGTTACAAGAAGAATTTGAAAGCTATTTTTTTATTGCAGATTGGCATGCTTTGACCACAAAATATAACCAAACAGAAGACTTAAAACAAAATGTTGAAGATGTTTTGCTCGATTGGCTTGCTTCTGGGATTGACCCAGAAAAATCTACGATTTATTTGCAATCCATGGTGCCTCAAACTGCCCAATTGCACATATATCTTTCTATGATTACTCCTCAAAACTGGGTAGAAAGAGACCCGACTTTAAAAGATTTAACAAAAATCATGAAAAGCAAACAAGAAAATATTTCCAATTTGTCTTATGGGCTTTTTGGCTATCCTGTGCTTATGAGCGCAGATATTATGCTTTTTAACACCCATTTTGTGCCTGTTGGAATAGACCAAGTGGCACACGTAGAGCTCACTCGAGACATCGCAAGAAGATTTAATAACATCTATAAAACAAATATTTTTGAAGAAGCTCAGCCAAAATTGACCGAAATCCCTTTGCTCAAAGGAATAGATGGCAACAAAATGGGAAAATCTTTCAACAACGACATTAAGATTTCAGACACTGCTGAAGTTGCTGCTCAAAAATTCAAAAAAGCAGTTACAGATAGAAACAGAATAAGAAAAGATGACAAAGGCGACCCTAACAATTGCGAAGTAGTCTTCGAATATTGGAAGATTTTTGGCTCAGAAGAAGAAAGAAAAGAAATTTGCGAAGGCTGCCAAAATGCCACAATGGGCTGTGCAGAATGTAAAAAAAGATTAATTGAAAAAATGAATAATTATATGGCTCCAATAAGAGAAAAGAGACTAAAACTTGAACAAGATAAGAAGCTTTTAAGAGAAATTATCCTAGATGGCTCTAAAAAAGCTCAAATTAAAGCTCAAGAAACAATCGACAAAGTCGAAGAAGCTGTAAAAATGTATAAATAATATAGAGGAAAAAAGATGGATACAATTGAATTATTTAAAGAATTAGCAAAAATTCCTTCTCCAAGTTTAGGGGAATATAATGTTTCTCAAAAAATCATGGAATACACTTATAATAATGGAATAAATGCTTATTACGACGATTATCAAAATTTAATAATTAATATTCCAAAAAATGACGACTCTAAAAAACCTTTGCTTTTATCTGCCCATTTAGATGTTGTAGGTAACTCAAGCAAAGTGAATATCATAGAAGAAGATGGCTTCTTGAAGACTGATGGCGAAAGAACTCTAGGCTCAGACGACAAAGCAGGAGTCGCAATAGCTTTAAATCTTGCGATTTATCTTGCCAAACACAAAGAAATCAAGCATGGCGGTCTTGAGATTGTATTTACTAGAGACGAAGAAACAAATATGACAGGGATAAACCACGTTGATTTTTCTTCTTTAGAATCCGAAAATGTCCTTGTTTTAGATTCCGACGCTTTAGGGAATTTTGAAATCGCAGGCGCAGGCTACACTAAGCTAGATGTTGAAGTCACAACAAAATTAGGCGGCCACAGCGGAAATGACATTCAAGACAAAAAAAGATATAATGCAGCGCTTTTGATTGCGCAACTTGTTTCAAAGCTTCCAAATGGCGTATATAAAAAAGAACAAGGCTTTACAATAACCTCTTGCAACCTTGGCTCAATCGTGGCTGGAGCTACTGATATCGGGCTTGAAAGATTGATTGAAAAAGAAGAAAAGAAAGAAGAAATTGAAAAACCGTATTCAAAAACATTGGTTTCTTTGTGCGCCGATAATGTCATAAATACAAAAGCTTACGCGCATTATTCTTTGAGGAGCTCAAACAAAAAATATGAAGAAGAATTAATCAAAAAATTCCAAAAGAAAATTGATAAATTCAACGCAAAATATAAGGATTTAGCAAACGCAAAACTAGAAGCAAAAATTCACATGCTTCCTTTTGAAAAATCGCCAAATCAAACAATGGCTCAAATTGCAAAAAAAGCAGGACAAAATACAGATGTAAAAGTTAAAGTCCAATCTTTCCATGCAGGGGCTGAAACGCACGTTTACGCAAACAAAACAAATAAATTTAACCAAAAATTTAAGCCTGTTTTAGTGGGGGTTGCAAATATTTATTCTATGCATTCTCCAAACGAAAAAGTAGAAATCGAAAGCATGAAAAAAGGGTTCGAATTTATCAAAGAAATCTTCTTAGAATATAATAAATAAGGTATAAAATGAATATTAAATTTGAAAAATGGCAAGGCTTAGGAAACGACTTCATTATCCTAGAAGAAAATGACGCAAATTTGCTTACGCCAAACTTAGCCAAAAAAATGTGCGATAGAAAATTTGGAATTGGGGCAGATGGAATTTTTGCCCCGATAAAATCCAAAATCGCAGACATTGGCTGGATTTTTTATAATTCTGATGGCACAATTGCCCAAATGTGCGGAAATGGCATAAGATGTTTTGCAAAATATGTTTTTGAAAAACATCTTGTAGAAAAAAAGGAGTTCAAAGTCGAAACATTAGCCGGAATTATAACTCCAAAAATCCTTGAAAACGGAAATGTAAGAGTGGATATGGGAACACCCGTTTTTGAAACAGAAAAAATTCCGGTGAACACAAAAGATAATTTTAATTTTGAAATTTTAGGATATAAAGCAAGTGCCGTTTCTATGGGGAATCCGCATTGCGTGATTTATACAGAAGAAAATAGCGAAAAATTAGCAAAAGAAATTGGCCCAAAAATAGAAATTAATGAGCTTTTTCCAGAAAAAACAAACGTAGAATTTGTGAACATAATTGATAAATCAAAAGTTAAAATGGACGTTTGGGAAAGAGGCTGCGGAATTACATTAGCTTGCGGTACAGGAGCATGTGCCACTGTAGTCACAGGAGTCCAAAAAGGGCTTATAGACAACGTTTGCGAAGTTATGCTCCCAGGGGGAACATTAAAAATAGAATACGAAAAAGGCAAAAATGTCTTTATGGAAGGGCCAGCCACAAAAGCATTTTTTGGAGAATTTTTAAATTAATTTTTAACTTTTATAAATTTTCCTTGTGTTAAAAGAGTGTTTATGATAGTGTCAAGATATACTATCACTAAAAGAAAAAGGGAAAGAAATGAAAAAATACGATTTATTTACAATCATAAAACCTAATTTAGATTCAGACGAAGCAGACAAAGTTGTTGCTCGCGTTGAAGAAATCATCAAAAACTTAGGTGGAAACGTAGAAAACTGCGAAAAAATGGGCAGAAAAAAATTAGCTTATGAAATCGCTGGCTTCGTTGATGGTTTCATCGTAAACCAAGTTGTTAGTGTTCCTGCTGACAAAATTGTTGAATTAAAAAGACAATTAAAACTTAACGATTCAGTTATCCGCGTAATGTTCACAGTGAAAGAAGCAGCATAAAATGACAATTGCAAGAGCAACTGTTAGCGGAGTGGTTGTTAAAGCGCCAGAAAAACGCTTCACTCAAAACGACCTTCCTATAGCAGGTTTTACAATCAATATTGATAAAAATACTGAAACTCTTTTAAGAGTTGTGGCTTATGGACAGCTTGCAGAAATGATTTCTTCTACAGTGTCTCAAAACGACACAGTAGTTGTTGAAGGAAAATTGCAAATCAATTCTTTTAAACTTCCAAACGGAAAAGACAAAAAAGTTTATGAAATCAACGCAAGCTCTGTAGAAAAAATGTCTGGCTCAAGCCAAGCTCCATCATATTCGCAAGCGCCAGCAAGCGCACAAAGCGAAAATATAGTGTCTTTCGCGCAAGATAATCAAGAAGATTTGATTGACGAAGACGAAATTCCATTCTAAACTGGAAAATTAAAATCATAAATAAGGTCGTTTAACTAGAAAAGGAAAAAGATTAAAAATGGCTAAAGATTTAAAAGACGTAAAAAAGAAAAAAAATTGTGCGTTTTGCAACGACAAAATCGACAATTTAGACTTCAAAGATATTTCTAAATTAAAAAGATTTTTGTCAGAAGCTGGTAAAATTCTTCCAAGAAGAATTACTGGAACTTGTGCAAAACACCAAAGAATGTTATCAAATGCTGTTAAAAAAGCAAGAGAATCTGGCTTAATGGGCTACGTTTTCGAAAACTAATTGGTAACAAAAAACTTTAAAGCCGCTCAAGTGAGCGGCTTTTTTAATATTTATATTAACTTTAAATTTTAAAAAACTAACCTCTTCTTACGACTTGACTTAAGGGTTCGCCGTAGCTATCAAAATGGCCTGTTGTTTCTTCGATTGTATAACTAATTGTTTCATCTTCAGATTTATATTTGTTTGCTAAATCAAGCGCGTCGTTAATAGAAGCGAATTCGCCCACCAAGTCAGGGTTGTAGCTATCTTTTCTTTTTATAAATACGTTATACATTTTGCCTCCTTTGAAATTTTTTCAATTTCACATATTCCATATTTTATAATACACAAAAACTAATCAAATAGCTATACAAATCTGCATTTTGTGCTATTATTTTTTTATGGGAAATTTAAAAATTGGAATTATAGGGCTTGGCACGGTAGGTCAAGGTGTGGTCAAAGTTTTAGCAAACTATGACGATATAGAAATCAAAAAAGCTGCCGTTAAAAATATTAACAAAAAAAGAGATGTAGAGGTAAAATACTTAACGCAAGACCCAATGGAATTGGCGCGCGACCCTGAAATCAAGGTGATTGTAGAAGTGGCAGGCGGGCTTGAAATTAAAGACACACTCATTGAAGCAATTAAAAATAAAAAACATATAGTAACTGCAAACAAAGAGCTCTTAGCGAAGTTTGGAGCAGAGCTTTTTGATTGCGCCCGAGAAAACAATGTCGCAATTTTATATGAAGCGGCAGTCGCAGGAGGAATTCCTATTATTCTTCCAATCAAAACAAGCTTAAAAGCAAACGAATTCCAAAATGTCGCAGGGATATTAAACGGCACCACGAATTATATTTTAACGAAAATGGAAGAAGAAAAGCTTTCTTATGAAGCTTGCCTAAAAAAAGCGCAAGAGCTTGGCTACGCAGAATTTGACCCGACATCAGACGTCGAAGGATATGATGCGATGTATAAAATAGCGATTTTAGCAAACATTGTGTTCAACAAAAGAATAGATGTCGAAAAAATCTATCACGAAGGAATTGTGAAAATTTCTCCACTCGATATTCAAATCGCAGACGAATTAGGCTATAAAATAAAGCTCATCGCGATGGCAAAAAGAGTGGAAAACACGGACGAACTGGATATCAGAGTACACCCTATGTTTGTTTCAAAGAAAAATGCAATTTCTGAAATCAAAAACGCAACAAATGCAGTCTTGTTGAACGGTTTTCCTGTGGATAGAGTGATGTTTGTGGGCCCTGGGGCTGGAGAATTTCCAACCACAAGCTCTGTTGTAGGCGACATATTATCTATAAAATCGGAAATCGGAAAATATGACACAATCCTTCCTATGACCACTTGCAGGCACAAAGAATACGCAAAACAAATCAACATCAAAGAAACAAAAAATTGCTATTATTTAAGAATAGAAGCCAAAAACCAATTGGGCATAATCGGAAAAATCGGCTGTGCATGTGAAAAATTCAAAGTGAATCTTTCAAGCGTAGTCCAAAAAGGGATTAACGAGGACGGAAGCGCCACAATTTTAGTTGTGACAGAAATTTCTAAAGAAGAAAATATTCTAAAAATGATAGAAATGCTTGAAAAAGATGGCGACATCAAAGTAGTAAATAAAATAAGGGTAATGTAGAATGTATCAAGGCTTAATTGAAAAATACAGAAAATATCTGCCGGTATCTGAAAACACTCCTGTGATTTCTCTTTCAGAAGGCAGAACACCTCTCATTAAAACAAAAAACCTAGCTAAAGCGCTCGGGCTCGACGCAGAAATTTATTTAAAATATGAAGGCTTAAACCCAACAGGAAGCTTTAAAGATAGAGGCATGACCATGGCTGTTTCAAAAGCTGTTGAAAGTGGTTCAAATGCCATTATTTGCGCTTCCACAGGAAACACCTCGGCTTCTGCTGCAGCTTATGCTGCGAGAGCAAAAATTAAGTGCTATGTTCTAATCCCAGATGGACACATTGCAATGGGCAAATTATCTCAAGCTATGATGTATGGCGCAAAAGTCGTGGCTATTCAAGGAAACTTCGATGAAGCGCTTGAAAGAGTAAAAGAAATCAGCGAAAAATACCCGATTACTCTTGTAAATTCAATCAATCCTTATAGGATTGAAGGACAAAAAACAGGCGCTTTTGAAATCGTGGACGATCTTGAAGATGCTCCAGACTACCACTTTATCCCAGTAGGAAACGCAGGAAACATCACTGCGTATTGGAAGGGGTATAAAGAATATTTTGAAGCAAAAAAATGCACAAAGCTTCCAAAAATGATGGGAATACAAGCGGCAGGCGCTGCCCCTATTGTTTTAGGGCATAAAGTGGAAAACCCAGAAACAATTGCAACAGCAATTAGAATAGGAAACCCTGCAAGCTGGAAATTCGCGGAAGCTGCAAGAGACGAATCAAAAGGCACAATTGATATGGTCGAAGACGAAGAAATCTTGAGCGCATATAGGCTTTTAGCAAGAGAGGAAGGAATTTTTGCAGAAGCCGGCTCAATCGCTTCTGTTGCAGGCTTAATTAAATTAAAAGACCAAATAAAAAGTGGCTCAAAAGTCGTTTGTATTTTGACCGGAAACGGCCTCAAAGACCCAAATACCGCGCTTGAATACTCAAACGCTACAGTGCACCACACAACATCAAAAATAGAAGATATAATTAAAATCATAAATGAATAGGGAAATAAAATGTTAGAAAAAGAGTATTATCCTCAAAAAATCGAAAAAAAATGGTTTGACGAATGGGAAAAAACAAAGCCCTATAAAGTGGACGACAATTCGCCAAAACCAAAATATTATGCGCTTTCTATGTTCCCATATCCATCAGGAAAGCTTCACATGGGTCATGTTAGAAACTACACAATCACAGACGTAGTTGCAAGGTTTAAAACCGCTCAAGGATACAATGTTTTGCACCCAATGGGCTGGGATAGCTTTGGCTTGCCTGCTGAAAACGCAGCTATTCAACACGGCGCAAACCCTCAAACTTGGACCTTGGACAACATTGCCTATATGAAAACCCAATTGAAAAAATTAGGTCTAAGCGTGGATTGGGATAGAGAAGTCACAACGTGTTTGCCTGATTATTACAAATGGACGCAATGGCTATTTTTGCAACTTTACAAAAAAGGTTTAGCTTATAAAAAAACTGCTCCTGTAAATTGGTGCGAAAAATGCGCTACAGTACTAGCGAATGAACAAGTAATCGACGGAAAATGTTGGAGATGCGACAGCGAAGTCACAAAGAAAAACTTGTCTCAATGGTTCTTAAAAATTACAGATTACTCAGAAGAACTTTTAAAAGACCTTGACCTTTTAAAAGGCTGGGGAGACAACGTAAAAACAATGCAAGCAAATTGGATTGGAAAATCAAGCGGAACGATTTTGAAATTCAAAGTGAAAGAAATCGAAGGGCTTGAAATCCCAGTTTATACAACACGCGCAGACACGGCATTTGGGATTACATATCTTGTTGTGGCTCCTGAATATAAAGATATCGAAAAACTAACAACAGAAGAAAACAAAAAAGCCGTACAAGAATATAGAGAAAATGCGAAAAAACTTTCTGAAATCGAAAGATTGTCTACAGAAAGAATTAAAACAGGTGTTCCTTTAGGAACACACATCATAAACCCATTTACAGGGCGCGTTTGCCCAATTTGGGTTGCGGATTATGCTCTTGTGGACTACGGAACAGGAGCCGTTATGGCTGTTCCATACCACGACGAAAGAGACTTTGACTTTGCTAAAAAATATGACCTTCCAATGGTTCAAGTAATCGATGGAGACGACTTTGAAGAAGGAAAAGTCTATGTTTCAAAAGAAAACACAAGATTAGTAAATAGCAAAGAATTCGATGGCTTAGGCTATGAAGAAGCAAAACAAAAAATCTCACAATTTGCGATAGATAATGGCTTTGGCGAATTTAAGACACAATATCGCCTTCGCGACTGGTTAATCTCAAGACAAAGATATTGGGGAGCGCCAATTCCAATTGTTTATTGCCCAAATTGCGGCGAAGTCGCAGTAGAAGAAAAAGACTTACCTGTCATGCTTCCGACTGACGTAGATTTTTCTGTTCAAGGAAAATCTCCAATCGAAACAAGTCCGACATTCAAAAAATGCAAATGTCCAAAATGCGGCGCAGAGGCCACAAGAGACACGGACACGATGGACACATTTATGTGCTCGAGCTGGTATTATATGCGCTATTCAGACGCAAGAAACGACAAAGAATGCTTTAACAGAGAAAAAATCAACAAATGGCTCCCTGTGGACCAATATATAGGCGGAATTGAACATGCAATTTTGCACTTATTATATTCAAGATTTTTCACAAAAGCCTTAAGAGACTGTGGACTTTTGGATTTTGACGAGCCATTTTCAAACCTTTTAACACAAGGTATGGTTTTAAAAGATGGTTCAAAAATGTCCAAATCTAAGGGTAACACCGTAGACCCAGACGACATTTATAAAAATTATGGGGCAGACACAGCAAGATTATTCATCTTGTCCGATTCTCCACCAGCTCGCGACTTCGATTGGACAGACGCAGGCGTTGAAGGTTGCTATAAGTTCATTTTAAGAGTATATCGTTTGTATTCAAAATTCCAAGACAAAATCAAATTGGACTATGATTTCGATATCAAAAATTTGTCCAAAAAAGACGAAGATATGGTTCGCGAAGTTCATATTTCAATCAAAAAAATCACAAACGACATCGAAAATGAATTCCAATTTAACACAGTAATTTCAAGATATAGAGAATTCACAAACGCTATCTATGAATATACAAAAGACGAAAACGCGATTAATGACGACGTTTTGAGCTTTGCGCTTTTAACATTGTTGAAATTAATTTCGCCTGTATGTGTATTTATGGCTGAAGAAATCTATTCTTCTTTGGGCGCTAAAAATTCAATCCATAAAGAAATGTGGCCAAAATATGATGAAGCTTTAGCTAAAAAATCAGCTATCACTTTGATTGTTCAAGTGAATGGAAAAATCAAAGACAAAATCGAAGCTCCAGACGGACTAGACAACAAAGAGTTAGAAGAATTAGCTAAAAAATCGCCTAAAGTAGAGGTAGCGCTTGTTGGCAAAAACATCGTAAAAACGATTGTTGTGCCAAACAAGCTTGTAAATATCGTTGTAAAATAATCAAAACAACAAATAAATTAAAGCCCTGAATAAAATTCAGGGCTTTTTAATATTTATATTTTTCCTAGTCCACAGGTGGCCCGAGAGGTTCTGTTGGAGGTGGGGCGATTTGAGAATTGTCTTTTTCTTGTTCGATATCGATTTTTGGCAAAAGGTCATTTTTGTTTTGAGAATTGCCAACAGTTGCGTCCTCTTGTGCTTGTTCTTTTGTTGCTTCGTCATAGTTTGTGATTTGGTTGTTTAAAGGTTCGCTTTGCGCGTGGCCTAAAGTATGGATAGTTATTCTATAAGTCGGAGCAGAATCCGATGTTTCGTTTGGATTTACATTTTTCCCATGGAAAGACAAAACAACATCTTCTAAAGAATTTACTTTAAACATGCTAGATAAATATAACTCTTGGATTTCTCCTTGAAGAGTGGAGATTATATATTGTCCCCAGCCTTGAGAATGCTTAGAGAGGATTATATAGCTTGCTTGTTTATTTGGCTTTTCTAAGTAAATATTATAGCTATCATAAGAATCGATATTTATAATATTAATTCCTGCAAAAATCGAGCTTACTGCTTCCGGAGGGAGAATTGTCGTGCTAAAAGTTCTGCCATTGAAGTTGAAGCTTGTGATTGAAAGCTTATCTTTATTGTAAGCATAAAGCTTAGAATTAGACAAAAACAAAATCGAACTTTTCGAAAGGTTTATTTCCTGAAAAAGCGACAAGCTATTTGAATAAACGATGATATTGTTGTTTTCATCTATGTCGCTTATTATGAAGTCGCCTTCTGAAAGCTGTTCTTGAGGGTCGAAATTTCTAAATGTCATTGTAGATGAGCTATAGATATATTTGAAATTCAAAGAATTTTCGGAAGATTTTGATTTATTTTTCAAAGAGGAGAAAATATCTTGGAAAGTTGAATTTTCGATAGCCGCCTTGACATCATTATCGAATTTTTCATAAGGATAATCTATGTTAAAATTTTCTTCTGCGTAGGCTAATTGTTTATCTAAATAGCTCATAAATAAAGGCCTCAAGCCAGAATTTCTTTTAGAATTTATAAAATATAAATATGCGCTTTTGAAATCTTTTCTGATTTCATGGGTCGTTGTAGCATATATTTCAGGGGCAAAGATAAAGCTTCTTGTGTCTTTAAAGAGAGTTTGAGAAATATTTCCTTTGATTTCTAAATTTTGCGTTTTTAACATAAATTCTTCAAAATCTGCAATTTTTTTAGCCAAAGTTTTTGGCTTTATTGCAAGCTCCAAGCCATTTGTAGATGGAATATTGTATTTTGCTAAAAGTTTCAAATATTCTTTAATGTCTTTTGAAAAATATTTAGAATATCTTTTATATAAATATTTGCAATTTGGATACAAATAAACAACGCTTCTATTTGAATAACTGGAAACGCCCACGGACTTCAATTTTTTATTTAAAGCTTTGGAACATTTTTGCGCTTCAAGATTCGTTTTTATAGAAGAGCATTCTTTGATTTCGTCGTCTGAAACATTTTCGCTTGTGATATGAGAAACTTTTTGTGCTTCTTTAAGATATGACATAAAAATTTGCTCTTTTGTTTCATTTGAATCGTTCGAAAACTTCAAATAAAGCTCAAGAAAATCGTTCACATTAGAAAAATTGTTTTTTAATTCGTGGTATGAATTCACTTCTTTGAATTCAGGAATTAAGAGAGGGTTGTTTAAATAATTTTTATATTTCAAGCCGAGGCTGATTGAGTTTTGCCTTTGAATCACAAGCCCAACGCAAAGAGAAAAAATCACAACGACAATAAGGATAAATGTTCCAAATGTCACAAGAGGGTTGTTGTAAAGCTTGTTTTTGGCGCTTGGGTCAAAAAATTCGCTCCTTTGCTCTCTGTTTAAAGGTCTATTTAAAAAATTATTCAGCGATTTTTTTAAAATTTCTTCGCTTGTGGGCTCTTCTTTTGAATTATTTTCTTCTTCGTTTGAAAGCTTTTGGTTTTCAAGCTCTTCTTTCATTTTCGCTTTTTCGATTTCTTCTCTATCGATTTTCGCCCCACATTGAGCACAAAAAACATCAAATTCGCCGAGATTATTTCCGCATTTTGGGCATTTTATGTCCATTTTTTCCTCATTTTCTAATCAATTATTTTAATATCATTGTTTAAAGATTTTAGTTGTTTAACCCTTTTATAGCAAGCATACACAATGGATTCATAAGTCACAGGCTCCATTTTTTCTGTTTTATTATTAAAAATGTTTTCATAGTCGCCTTTTAATGTCTCATATTCTTGAGGAGTGTAGGCTTTTATTCTTGCCGAAAAGGGGTGTGAAATTTGAGATTGCACAGTTAAAATTATATATTCAGAAGCATTTTCATATTTAAATTTGATGTTATAAAAATAATATCCATCAAGCTCTTGAATGCTGTCTGTGTCTAAAAAAACAGTTCTTCCGTGGCGAGAAGTGAGCTGTTCCCATTCGATTGCTTGTGCGCAATTTGTCAAAAACAAAAAACAAAAAGCAATTGCCAATAATTTAAATATTTTCAAAATATGCTCCTTAATTATATTATTATTGTATTCCAACTGTCAAAAATTGCAAAATAATTTAAAAAAAGTTATAATTTGAAATAAGCCAAAAGGGGAGTTTATGGAAATCAATTTTCAAATATATTTATTTATTGTTTTTATAGTTGGAGTTTTTGTTGGAATTATTTTAACAAATTTCATCTTAAAACTAAAATCAAAAGAAAAAATAAAGCTAGAAGGGCTTTTAGACGAATTAAAAACGAATTTAAAGGAATATTATAAGCAAAATTTATTATCATCGGCTGAAATCAAAAATGTTTTAGAGGCGACAAACAAATTAAACAAAAACCTCACAACAAGCCAAAATTTAAAAGGCATTTTTGGAGAAAATTGCCTTGAAAACATCTTAAACGCTTGTTTTATGAACAAAAACATAGATTTTATAAAACAATTTAATTCTAAAAACGAAGATTTTGAAGCCACAAAACCCGATTATTTAATCAACCTTCCAAACGAAAAAGCGCTTATAATTGATTCAAAATTGAATTTAGAAAAATTTATAGATTTTCAAAATGCGCCTTCTGAAACGAAACAAGAAAAAAAGAAAAAGCTAATACAAGACTTAAATTCTACCGTGAATTCTCTTTCAAACAAAAAATATGAAACAATTTTGAACATAAACCAGCCCGATTTTGTTTTGATGTATATTCCTCTTGAAGCCTTGATAAGCTTGATTTATACGGACGAAGATTTTATGAATGTCGTGAAAAATGCAAATGAAAAAAATATAATCATAGTAGGCTCTTCTAGCATAATCACCACAATCAGGCTTGTAAACTTGATTTGGGCAAAAGAAAAACAAGAAAAAAATATCGAAAGAATTATCCAAATTTCAAAAAATATTTATAAATATTTCGCGCTGCATTCCAAAAAACTTTCCGAAATTAGAAATTTGATTAATTCTGCCCAAGAAACAATGGAAAAAGAATTTGAAAAAATTTCAAAAGAAAATAAGCTTTTTAAAGAAATCGAAGAGCTGAATTGTTTTGGAGACGAAATTATAAATTCAAAATTTTCAAAAAATTCAAAGAAAACTCCTCAAGCAAAAATTCCAGAAGAATTTTTAAGTTAGTTTTAATTTAATTTTAAATAAAAATAAAAATTGCTCCTAAGGTTAAATCCTAAGGAGCAATTAAAGTTTATAAAAAGAATTTGTTATTGAATAGCTAATTCGCGTTCAGTTTTAACCAATTCTTTGTTGATTGAATTTCTGTAAGAAATTGTGCTTACGATAGACATTACAGTAGCCGCCATAGAAATTTCAGAATCTAATTTGTTTACTGCAGAACCTACGCCCACCGCACAAGCGCCAGAAGCGAAAGCCAAAGGAGCAGTTTTTGCGCTAATTCCAGAAGCACTCATAACAGGAAGAATTGTGTTTTGAGAAAGTTCTAGAGTGTTTGCAATTGTAGCTTTTGCATAGTTTACCAAGTGAACTGATGGGTTAGAAGAGTCAGAAACTTCTTTTAAGCCTTCAGTTTGGATTAAATCTACGCCTAAGATTTCTAGTTTTTTAACTAATTCAATTTGTTCTTTAATATCGATAATTCCAGGAACAGTCACGCAAGTGAAAATATCGTATTTATTAACTAAAGACATAGTTTCTAAAACGATTTCATAAACTTCGTCAGCGCTAAAGCTTTTGTTTTCTTTATATAATGCGTCAAAGTTACCGATTTCGATTGCGTCTGCGCCCCATTGAGCAGCTTGCAACAATTCAAAAGGATTAATTGAAGAAACAAAAATCGGCAATTTTGTATTTTTGCGAGCTGTTTCATAAACTTTTTTATCTGCTGCAATATCTACAGCGCTGGCATGACCTTTTTGAGCGGCACGGCAAACTTTAGCAACGTTATCTAAATCGTAGTTGTTGATGCCTGCAATAATTTTTACAGCTCTTTTTTCTCTAAGATGTTTTTTGAAAACTTCAATTCCCATTGTTTTTTCCTTTTTTCTAGTACAAAAGAATTCTATCACAATTAGATATAATGTGCAATTAAAGAAAAGATTTTAGATGATAATATTTTTTAAAAATAGGGGTGTATTATGGTTAAAATTTTAAAATTTAAATTAATTAATATCCTTTTAATAATCTTTCTTTTGCTTTCTTTTGCTTTTTGTTTTGCGCAAAATTTTTCAACAGAAGAAAAAAGCATGATAGAAATATATGAAAATATCGTGCCTTCAATTGTCTCTATTGAAGCAGACATAGATAGAGGAATTTCAGGCGGCACAGGCTGCATAATTTCGCCTGACGGCTTGATTTTGACGAGCTCTCATGTCGTCATGGGTGCAAAAAATATTGAAGTTACTACCCACAGCGGAAAAAACTATAAAGCGCAACTTTTAGCAATCACGAAAAGCAACAACGACCTCGCTTTGATTAAAATAAACGCAAAAGAAAACCTGTCTTTGGCAAAATTTGCAAACTCGGACGAAGTGAAAGTCGGACAAAAAGTGCTCACGATTGGCTGCCCTTTTGGCTTTAAAGACACTTTGACCACAGGAATAGTCTCAAGAATTGATTTTGAAAGAAATAAAATCCAAACAGACGCTGCGATAAACCCGGGCTGCTCGGGAGGCCCCCTTTTGAACCTCAAAGGAGAAGTGATTGGAATAAACCAATCTATCTATAACCCAGACAACAACCGCTCGAACATCGGAATAGGTTTTGCGCTTCCTTCTAAGTATGCGCTTGACTTTATCAAAAAAGCTAACAAGAAGCTTTTATCCGCACAAAGATATTAAAAAATATATTAGTTATTTGAAGAATTTATTCTTTTGTGAATTTTATATTTCCATTTTCCTTCGTATTGGTCAAATTCAAAATGCGAGCTAAAGCCAAACTGCGTCGCTTTTTTTGATTGATATTGTTCAACTAGCCCAGTAGCTTGGTTTATTGCAAAGATTGTATCTTTTTTGCCAAATTTCTTTTCTGACATTCCTAAGAAATTAGTGTTATATTTTACTTTGCAATCTTCCATAACATAAATTTTTGGGCTTCTGACTTTTTCGTATTCTTTTGAAGCGAAGAATTCTGCGCTATAGCTGCCATCTTCGTTTTTGTGGTATTTTGACATAATTTCTTTAGGCTCTTTTGAAACTAAATCGCAAAATATCCTTAAATCTGGAATTGCAACTTCGGCTAATGTATATGAATCGCTTTCGGTAAACACGTTGTTAGTCTTTTTATATCTTGCTTCTAAAGAGCCGTCTATTGCTCTTATAGTCAAATATTCGTCATTTCCATCTTTTTCAAGAAAAGAACAAAATTCCCTATTTCCAATTTGAACAGGTTCGCTTTTTTCTTTTCCTTTTGCTTGAGCAATTTTTGCAAGCTCCAACATTCCTCTAGCACAGATATTTTTATCTGTATCATATCCAATCCCAACCATAGCTTGGTTTAAAAACATCTGTCCATATTCAAAAACAGAAGCGACATAAGGAACGATTTCTTCTTGTGCTCTTTCTACTTCTTCTTTTGCAAATTTATTTGATAAAGTTGAAGTGTCGAGCGCTTTTTTGGGGTTTTTCAAATTCGCCAAAACTATCTTAAGTACATTTTGCCTTTCGATTATATCCTCGGTTGGAACATTTGTTTTTAAAGTTTGAAGAGAAATCCCGAAATAGTCGTTTTTTTGGTCGTTTTCAGGGGCGCTTTTAGGCTCTCTTTTGGGCTTTTTTTCTTGAGTGTTTTCAACCTCACTTTTTGAATTTCCAACTTGTGCTTGGTCCAAAGGAGCATTTTTGATTTGAGAACTTATAGAAAAGCTTCCGTTATTATTTTCTTTTTTAAATATTGAAACCTTGGCGCCTTTTGAAACTTCCGCTCTTTCGATTTCCTGAGGAACATCTCCCACAAAAGCTTTTAAATTTCCTTTTTTAACGCTTTTTAATTTAAAATTCTGCATAGATTTATCTTTACTTAAAAAGTCGACAAAATCGGCTTCCGCGCCATCTTTTTGAGATTTTATTTTTAATATTGCAAGATTACCTTCTTCAAAATATGAAGAAGTATAATACTTTCCGCCTTTGATTTTAATAGGTTTTGATTCAACACTCCCTTGCGCACGAGCAAGAAGAGCAGCGTCCAACAAAAGCATTTTATTTTCATTCATCAAAGAAGAATTAAAAACGGCGCTAAACTTGTTTGCTTCTCTTTGGCCTTCTTTTAAAGCGCCAAGCGCTTCATCTAGCCCTGAAGCGGCACTTTCGTTTTTCGCTAATTCTAAATATAATTTATTGTTTGAAGCAAGCATATCTAATGTCGATGTTGAAAAGTTATCCAAAGCAGCGCGCTTTGAGACGCCCAAAATATCACTTTTATTCAAAGAAGAATAATTAAAATCTATAGAGTTTGGCCCAAAAGCATTTTTAATAATATTTTTTTGCACTCCAAAAGCGCTAACTGTGTTAATTTTCATAATTTTCCTTTCTCAACAATAGATTAAGTCTGCTGAAGGAAAAAATTTGCGCTTTGAAAAATATATAAAATAATAAAGATATGTTAAGATTTTAATCGTTTTTTAAAAAATTTTCCGGCAATTTTGAATCAAGCAATTTTCCAAATTCCTCAAAGCTAAGCCCCAAAGCGCTAATCACGCGAAAAATATTGTAAAAAGAAGCATTTGTTCTTCCTTTCACAATATCATCATAAGTGGACATCGGAATTTCGTTTTCATAGCAAAAATCAGTATATTTGATACCTTTTTCTTTTCTGATATCAGATATCATTTTCCCAATGATTTTATATAAAACTTTGGAATTTTCTTGCATTTTATATATCATAATGCTAAAATTTTTCATGTTTGCACGATATCTCGGGGTAAAATCATGAAAACAATTACTGCAGTTGAATTTAAGCCAATAAAAAAACTTGCATTTTCTCTTATAGAATTAATGATAAGTTTGATTATCATCTCGATTATAGCTGCAGCCTTCAGCCCCGTAATCACAAAAAGGATTAAAAGCGACGTAGTCGCAGTGGGCTCCGCCATCTCTTCAATCCGCTCGGATTGTGACGAATTTAGCCAAAAAGGAGGTCATTGCTCCGCTTGCATAGATAAACTTTGTATCTTGTGCGACATTAATTGCACTTCAGACCAATATAAAAATATAGGCAAATGCGAATGCGAAAATTGTGCTTCAAAAAGCAATGGTTGCCTTTCTTGTAACAGTAAAGACTGCACAAAATGTCAAAGCGGATATTATCTAAATAGTGAGAAAAAATGCTCACCATGCCCCGCCGGAAGCTCTTGTGATGGTCTAAATCAAACTCAATGCGAAGCAGGGTTTTATCAAGATGAACAAGGAAAAGGAGATTGCAAACCTTGTTTTACAAATGATGGAAAATATAGCGCAAAAGGAGCGACAGCTTGTTCTAGTTGTTCCGCTGGAACATATCCTGTAGATAAAAATTGGGAATGGCATTGGGACGGACAATATCATTATGGAATAGCTTGCGCCAATTGTCCAGCCGGCTATTATTGCCCAGATGGAAAAAATGCAATAGCATGCCTTGCTTCAAATAATAAATATACAAATGCGCAAAACCAAACCTCTTGCAAAAGCTGCCCTGCCGGCCAATTTGCTACAGATGACACTGTAAATTGGGGCGCAAATATACGCGGAATAAGATGTGGGACTTGTGGTGCCGGTTGGGCATGCCCAGGGGGAGATAGCACACCTTACATTTGCCCTAATGGCACATATCAGGATAAAGAAGGGCAAGGCTATTGCAAAAATTCAACAGGAGTGAATAATTGCGCGACATATTCAACAACAAGTAATATTTGTTCAGCGTGTGAAACATACTTTACGCTTAGCAACGGAAGTTGCGTTAGAACATCATGTCCTAGTGGACAATATATAAGTGGAGGAAATTGTTATGGTTGCCCAGCAAATGCAACATGTGATGGAGGTTCAACTTTTAGTTGCAATAGTGGATATTATTTTGAAAACGGCATTTGTAACGAGCCAAGGCCGGCTGGCACAGAAATAGTGCGAATAAATGGAATAAAATATTGGTTCACCAAATACAATCAAACATATAGCAGCGGTTGCAAAGCAACAACTACACCACATTGTACATCAAAAGGATATTATAGTGGTTGTGGTAGATATGTGTGCTCAGAAAGTTCATCTTCAAAAGCCTGCAGCAATTGTAATGTTGGTGGATATACTGGCTGGCGTTTGCCTTCATACGATGAAATAAGCGTTGTTGCAGGTAATACAAGTTACAACAATTATAATAGTCTGAGCTTGTGCAGCTTGAATGATGTTTCAAATAACGAAAGATGTTACAACGGAAGTAATGCGTATGGATATTATTATGCGAGCGACTATTGGACTAGCGAAGGATATACACTAGTGTTTTATGGTGATGCTTCGTATGCTCTTCAAAAATATTATTCTGAAAATTATCGTTCAGTAAGATGTATAAGAAAAGCTGATTACTAATTTTCATGTTATTTTGTGTTTTGATGTGAGGGAGGTTTTTTACCTCCCCTTTTTTTAACCCGAAATATACAAATTTGACATGTAACCTGTCATTCTGAACTTGTTTCAGAATCTCTAAAGCTTGGAGTGTTTTTATTCAACAATCTGGAACTGTTCATTTTTCTTCTTTTGAGCGATACAAAAGAAGAAAAAAGGAACCAAAAAGAAGAAAATATCGCTTTTCTTTTATCCTTCAATTCAAAAATAAACATCTGAAAACCTCCAGTGCGGACTCCCAAAAAAGCTAATTCTTGTTATACATGTTCTCATTTCAAATTACATGTTGGGCGGTCGTCCACCAATGTCGGTTTTCTTTAGTGATGTTTATTTTTGAATTTTAACTTTTTTCTTTATCTTCAATTACTTTTCAAATGTAAAAATTAAAAAAGCCCTCAAAGAGGGCTTTAGTTAAAAAATAGGAGGAAGTGGGATTCGAACCCACGGAACACTCGCATGTTCGACGGTTTTCAAGACCGCTCCGATCAACCACTCCGGCATTCCTCCGAAAAGTTCTTTTTCATCATATCCTAAAAAAAATATAATGTAAAGAACTTTTTTAAAATTATTTTGAAGTATTCAAATATTTAACAACTTTGTCCGTTAAATCCACGCCGCCATAGAAAATAACAGTTTGTTCAACAACTGTATTCACGTGGTTATCAATCGCAACTTGCTTAATCGCAGCTTTGATTGAATTGTCGATTTCAGTTTCTTTCTTTTCTTTTAATTTCAAATAAGCTTCTTGTTTTTTGTTTAATTCTCTTGTTGTAGCTTCTTCAAAGTTTTTGCGCTCTAGAGGAGTAGATAGCTTTTTATATTCTCTTTCTTTGTCCAAAGTATAACGTTGGATTTCAGAATATTTATCAGAAATTTCATCGCTAACACTTTTCACTTTTGAATAAGAATCTACAATTTTGTCAAAATTGACAACCCCAATAACTTCGGCGCCAATCGCAGGAGCGAAAGCCAAAAGAGCAAATAGCGAACTTAAACATAAAATCTTTTTCATATTTTCTCCTTCTGTCTTAAAAAAATTATAACATAATTTTTATTATTTGCTATAATTTTATAAAGTTAGGGGAGAAAGCATGAAAAGAGATTACCAAAAAAGAGCAGCAAAAGAATATAATTTTTTCCGCGGATTTTTCCAATGGATAACTTGCACATTAGTGTATGGGACATTTTACCACCTTGCTTTTGGCTTGAAAGTTGAAGGAAGAGAAAATGTTCCAAAAGACGGATTTTTTATCGCAGCTTCTAACCACGTGAGCGCGATTGACCCTTTTTTAGTAATCCATGCTCTTCAAAGACATGTTGCCTATATGGCAAAAATTGAACTTTTTCATAACCCGGTTGCGAGGTTTTTCTTAAATTTATTGGGCGCTTTTGCAGTCGACAGATCAAAATTATCTGTTTCTACCATAAAAACCGTAAGAGGAATAAAAGAAACAAATTGGATTTTGGGGATTTTTCCACAAGGGACAAGAGAAACAAACGGAAGTATGGAAGATTTTGACAAAATAAATAAAGGCTTTGCAAGCTTCGCAAAAACTCTTAAATGCCCAATTTTGCCTATTGCAATTACAGGCATGACAAAAGATGAAAGAAGGATTTTCAGAGGAAAAATGAAAATCAAAATAGGAAAACCAATCCCTTACAACAATAATGTCGAAGAAATGATGGAATTGTGGGCGAAAAAGGTTAAAGAACTAGCGCAAGAATCGACCACAAAAAAAGAAGAAAACAAAGAAAAAGAGAAAAAACCAATCAATTATGCTTCTAAAAAAGCAAAAGATTTTAATATTTTAACAAGATTATATCAATATTATGCGCTTTATATCTTGTTTTTGCCCTTGTTTTCTTTATTTTTCTATAATTTTAAAATCAAAAGAAATAAAAATTTAGAAAAGAAACAATATATCGTGGCCGCAAACCATATTTCTTATATGGACGTTTTTTTAGTGAATTTCGCGATTGGAAGGCCTTTGGCATATATGGCAAAACAAGAGCTTTTCGACCTTTCAAATTGGAAAAGAAGATGGGTTGCAAAAAACGTTTCTCGCCTTGGCGCGTTTGCTGTAAACAGAGAAAAAGTGAGCATTTCAACCATTAAAACAGTAAAAGAAGTGTTTAAAGCAAACTATAACCTTTGCATTTTCCCTCAAGGCGGAATTAGAAAAAACAAAGTGATTGAAAACATTAATGGCGGCTTTGTCTATTTTGCAAAAAACAACAAAATAGATATTTTGCCAGTCGCTCTATCGGGCCTTGAAAATTACAATTGGAAATTCTTCAAAAAACAAGATGTAAAAGTGATTACAGGAGAACCTATCTCATACAAGCTGGACGAAGAAGAAATCGTTAAGCAATGGTGCGACCAAATCGCAAAATTAACAGGCTACGAAAACAAGCAATTTGAAAAGAAAGATTAAAAATAAAACTACAACAAAAGGCAATTTTTTTTATTCACATGTTTTAAAGTCGTATATCGTTATAGAATTTTCATCTTAGGTAAAGTTTTGACCGTTAATTTATCAAAAATTGCAAATTTTTCTACTAAATTAAATAATCCAAATTCGCCCCTGCCTTTGAATACGGCACTAATTGAAGTGCCTTCTGACCTTGCAAAGGGTTATATGGGCTATAAAAGAGGAGGCGCAATTGAGGGCTTAGAAAAGCTTCGAAAAGAGCTTTTGTCCGCTGTGGTTTGGCTTTGCGGAATTCCGGCTTTTAGAAAAATAGGAAATATTTTTTGCGAAAAAGTTTTAAATGTACCCGTCGACATCGCCTATTCTAATTCCAAAGAAGGAAATGCGGCGATTGAAAACTCTATTAAATTTTTAACGACAGGAATTAAAGAAGGCAATTTCAAAGACACAACAGAATTAGAGAAAAAATATTTCAAAAATGGCGTTTCAAAGTTTTTTGGTCAAAATACTGAAGAATTAATCAAAAAAACCAAAGCTTCAAAAATTGCAATCTCTACTGCGGCGGTTGTTTTGAACTGTATCGCAATGGGGATAATTTTGCCTTTAGTAAACCAAAAAATGACTCAAAGAGAGCTTGAAAAAATCAAAAAACAAAAAGAGAAAGAAAACACAAATAGCGCTATTTCAATGCCTTCTTTTGATGAGTTTAAAAATAATACTAAAAAAGATAACTCTATTGCCTTCAAAGGTGCGCTTGAAACTTTAGGAGCAGGCTCTGATATATTTGTCGATTTGGTTGAAAATTCTTCTCGATTTAGATTGATTGCGCCTGATGTTCCTATGATTGCAGGAAGAATGGCGACTTCAAGAAACAAATTTGAAGGGTTAGAATATTTAGTCACAGATGGGCTTGGAATATATTTTTACAATTTCTGTTCTCAAAATGTCCAAAATTTGCTTCAAAAGGCGGCAGGCGCAGAAGATATAGATGCAGTTTTAGCCGAAACTATAGTAGCCAAAGGAGAAAATAGCCTAAAAAGCGCAATTGAAGCATTGGACAGCCAAAAAGACACTTATCAAGAAGTCCAAAGAGAATTAAGAGAAAACAATTCTGTAATCAAAAACATTATGGAAAATTTCAAAGGAAAATTCTCTTCAAAAAGTATTTCAAAAGAAGAAAAACTGCCACAAGCTTATTTTATGCTTAATTCTTTGTTCAACAAAGACGAAGCGCAAAGCATTTACAAGCAAGCGACAAATGGAGCTTATGGCAAAATGAATGAATATGTTAAAAACCAAAAAATCAATGCGATTGACGATTCAATTGTAAAATTCCTAACAAGAATAAAAAAAGAGGCAGCAACTTTAGACAGCAATGGGCAAATAAAAAGCCTTGATATGGGAAAAATCACTTCTTTTGTTTCTAAAAACAACAAAAAGAACTTAGCTTTCCAATTACTCGGGATTTTATCCAGCATAATCGGTCTTGGGATATTTGCTCCAAAATTGTCATATTTCATCACAAAAACCCTCACAGGTAAAAATGAATTTATTGCTTTGAGCGATGTTGAAGAAAAAAAATAATTTTGTAACAAAATATTAAATTCGTATATACTAAAGCGCATTTTGAAATCTAAAAAATACTTTTTATAAACATATAAAGGTATAGTGTTAGATAATCGGGTGTGTATGAGTTTATTACATGATTTAGGTAATATGCTTCATAAGAAGCAGCTTAGTTTTTTCGAAGAAAATTCAAATTCAGAATTCAAAAATAACATTTTTAACTTCGGCTTTAATAAAACTGCGCTTGCGCCAAAACAAAAAGCAACTCCTTTAGACGACAGTGGTTTTAAAGTTTTGCATGTTGGAAATTTTGCAAAATTTATTAAAACTTATGTCTCAAAGGCGACGATTGAATTTGCGCTCGAAAACAATCCAAACATTAAAGCAATTTTAAATGAATATAATCTTCCACATACTTATAACTTGGAAAATGTATATTCAATTATTATGTCGCATTTAATTCCCTGCGCGAAAGTTGCACAAAAAATCTATTTGAACCTTGGCCATTCAAAAACAGACGATAATTATGTCTATTTAACTCAAGCAGCACTTTTACACGACATCGGAAAAGTTTTTATTCCATCTTCTATCTTAAATAAAAACGGAAAATTAAACGCAAAAGAACGCGAAATCATCGAATTGCACAACAAATTGAGCTTTGAAATATTAAAAACTACAGATTTAAATTCGAAAGTCATTTTCTTGGCGCTTGAGCACCATGATTACGAAAAAAGGGTCAAAAGAACCCAAGAAAATCAAGCTTTGACCGTAGCAGACGTATATTGTGCGCTTAGAGAAAAAAGGCCTTATAAAAAAGCTCTTAACGACATTTGCGCAAAAACAATTTTGTATGATATGGGCACTTCTGGCAAATTTGATACAAAATATATTTCATATATTAGCTAAAATTATTTTAAAAGAAAAAGCTCTTTTTCAGCTTTTCTTCTTTTAGCTAAACCCAAAAGAGGCTTGTGATTTGCATATATCCACTTTTCAAATTCACCTGAAGCGCCAATAAAGTCATTTTTATTTAATTTTTTTAATAATGTTGATTTTTGAAAATTTGAAATTCCAACGTTAAATTCGAAAGAAACCAATGCATCGAATTGATTTTGGCTTAACGGCACTTTGACTAATTTTTCGACATTTTTTTCGTGAATTTTTAAATCATTTTGAAGAAAAATATTAGCTTCTTTTAAAGTAATTTTCATACCTTCTTTGGTGTTTTTTATGTGTCCATATCCTATCGTCCAAACCCCTGCGGGGCATTTATAAGAGGACAAGCTACAGCCTTCAAATTTTTTGATTAATTCAATCCCTTTGTTTGATATATTCATTTTCACCCCAACTTTTCTAAATCTTCAATTCTATGATTTTCGACTTTCATTTGCTCTTTTAAGACTGCAATATCCTGCTTGTTGCAATATGTAATTTCAACTATGTGGTTATGTTTATCTTGCTTGTCTTCTAAAATTTCAAGCTTTTGCTCGAATTTTCCCATTTTATAGGCGAGATAAAGCCCTTGAAAAAGAACAGTCACAAAAATCCCAAGTAGCTCGTAGTTCATCTTTTTCTCCATTTGCAAGTTTTTTGAAAATTATCTACAGAATGAAACATTAGCCACCTTTTAAAAGGATTAAATTTTCCAAAGCTTTCGCAAAGCGCTTCAAAAACCAAGGTCGAAAGATATCTGTTGTAATCAATTGTTTCTTTGTGTTCACAAAGAAAATCGTGGACGCAGCTTGGAAGCTTGAATCTAGGTTCTTTTTGTTGCCCAATTAAACCCCAAGCAAAGCTTGGAACATTAGCGCCATTCCAATCGTAGTCTTTTGGAATTGTAAAATTGTATTTTTTATTTTCATATTCAATTGAAATATTAATGTCTTCTAAGACATAAAATGGCTTCTTTAGAGCTTTTTTAAGCTCAATTTTATCTAAATCTTTTAATTTTTTGTCCATCAAAAAATCCTCAGGACAAGCTTTATCAAAGCAAATTTTTAATCCATATCGCCCTTCCACAAGGCAATATGGAGAAATTATGTCTATCATAAATCTCCTTTTGTTGTTACTATCTTGACAAAACTGGGAATAAGGTAAATAATAAAAATACAGGGTGGTAGTTTGCGAGACTACCGATAACTCTTAGAGGTTTAAGCGGTTCTTACTTTTTATGGTGAGAGCCGCTTATTAATATGTTTAAAATCAAAAACACTAAAAATAGCGTAAGATTGAATTTATCCATATCAACCCCCTTTCTAGTCGAGAGCCAACCCGAGGTTTAAATGTTTTGTAGTCGGTTCTTTTTCAAAAAAGAGCTATCTTTTACCCTGCAGGATTATTTTATCCCACATGCGCGTTTTTGTCTATTTCATTTATAAGTTACTATCTTGACAAAATGAGGAATAAAGTAAATAATAAAGATATAGGGGGAAGCCCTAAAGAAACGCAACTTCCTTAGAGCTTCGCTTTGTACCCTATGATTTAATTAAGATAAATTCCAGTATCTCAAGTACTGGAATTTTTTCTTTTAAACGCATGCATAAAAGTAGCGCTACAGAAATCATATCCTCACCTCCTTTACCAGCCGATTTCTTTGTATAAACCGCGTGTGCCGGCAGGAAGCGTTGGTACTTACCCTAAATCTATTCTACTATAAAACTCTAATTTCCTAAAATTAAATACTTTATTTCAATCTCATCAAGCTCTTCAAGTGTTTTTGCATTTTGAATTTTTTCTTTATAGCTCAAATACAATTCGCTCCAAATCTTATTTTTAAATTCAGCAATCAAATTTCCCAAAGTTCCAAAATCTTCAAGCTCAAGCTCTACAACCTTATCGTCTTTTGAAAGCCAAGGATACTTTTCAAGATTTGCTTCTTTCATTAAAAGCGCTGAAGCTAAAAGGTCGCCCACAGTCTGTGCATTTGTTTCAAACTCAGCATTTTTAAAAGAAACATAGCCATTTTCTATGGCCATTTTTGCTCTTTGAATATTTTCTTTTTGCTTTTCTTCTTTTTTCTCTAAAAGCAATTTGTGTTCAACCTCTTCTTTAAAAGCAAATTCGCCCTCGAATTCAACGATTTCTTTTTTGGTTTCTTTAATTTCAAAGTCACTATATTTTGGAATATATTTTTTTAATGTATTTTTTAATTTGTCTTTATCAAAATCAAATAAAATTATTTTATTGTTTTCTTCTATATAATAATTCATATTTTACACCTCACCTTGCGCATAAATAAATTTCAAACAATTGTTTGTGGTTGGAGTTCCTAAAGTTCCATAAGATATTGAAACAACGTCCCCTTTTGAAGCCGGGACATAGCCCACATAAATATAATTAGAGCCAGTTGTGCAAAGAACGGTCCCCAGGTATTGTTTTGTTGTGTTGCTTATTTGGAATTGTTGACCAGAAGCCATTCTCAAAGTTAAAACATACCACCCGTTTGCGGGGGCGGTATATTGAGTAGCGCTTTTTCCTAAAGTCAATTCTTCATATTTTTCTGATGGCATTGAAAATTGGCTTATTAATCTTTTTGCGCTATCAGATAAATTTTCAAGCCCAATATTCGCTTTTCCTTCTAAAGAGCTTTCCCACAAGGCCCAATTCATATTAGATTCATTCAACTCTCCATTTGAAACTTGAACAAAATACCTTAACCTTGCGTGGTCCCCTTGGACTTTTGCGTCGTCTTGATAAGTGCTTGAATAATTAGAAGCATCGAGCCTTAAGTTATTTGCCGACTTGCCACTACCCCCGCTAGACCTCGGATAACTTGCTGTATCGTTTAGAAGTGCTCCTTCTGACTGCACCGTAGCGTATTCACCTATGGAGGATATATTAAACTTACCTTTGATATTAGGTAAAGATTCGTTATAGCATTTTGAAAGTTCTTCTTCGCTTTGTGCTTGAGCTAAATATGACCCGTCTTTTAAAAATGGCACTTTGAATTTTTCTTCTTGTTCGTTGAGCGCAAATTTCATGCATTGGCCAAAATTTTCTAAATCAGAAGAATATTCTTCATAAGTGCAAGTTTTAATTAAGCCATTAACCAAAAAATTTGAATAAAATTCTTCAAATTGTTCTTTTGAATATTCCCCGCCATCAAGCGCGAGTGCTCCTTTTGGGCAATAATCTTTAGTGCACAAAACAGGAAAAATTGTCCCTATGGATAGAGTAGTTTCTGGTCTAAATTCTTTTTCTTCTCCAGAAGAATTTATATAAAAAAGCTTATCTTCTTTCATAAAAAAGCCAATTTTTCTCATTTCTTCCAGCTGGTTTTGGATTTTTTCAAAAGCAGCACTCGCATTTTTATCAAATTCGCCACTTTTTTCTTGCATTTTTAAATATTTTTCTTTAAACTCAGCGATTTTTTGATAAATGTCTTTAATAAGTTCTTCTGGAGTAATCGAAGAACCTTCTATAGTTTTTATGCAAAGTTCTGTTTTTCTTGAAACAATTTGAATTAACCTTGTCAAATAATCAAGAGAATATTCTAAAGAATCCAAATTTAAAGAAGAAGAATTGTTAAATTGGGTTTCTTGAGAAAATGGCAAAACTAAAGAAAGAGACAGCGTTTCGTCCTCGTTTAAAATTTGTCTTTTTGAATTTTCAAGAGGATATGTCACAAATCCGCCATTTTTATTTTTAAATTCGCTTACACTATAATCAATGTTATATTTCAAAGCCTCAATGTCGCCATTTTGGCTAATTAATGAGACTGAAAGCTGGTTTTCGTTTTCGACATAAAAATTAAAATCAAAAACCTTATTTGAAGAATTTCCTTTGTAATTATTTACAGGTAAAATATCATATATCAAGAGTTTTTCCTTTCTTTTTAAAATAAAATAATTTAAAATTTTCGTTTTTTAAATTTTTGAATTTAAACCCAAAGCTTTTAAGCCACAAGTCAGACTCGAAATTTGTTTTAAAAATAAAATTGAATAAAATATCATATTCTTCTTGATATTTTTCAATCTTTGATTTCAAAACCTTAAAAAGAGAAAATCTGTATTTTTCTCTTAAATTCGCACACAGAAGCCAAATTTGGCCATAAGATTTATTTTTATGAAATATTTTTTTAACTCCTCCTATGGCGATTGGGTTATTTTTAAAGTCGGCTAAAAGATATGTGTCTTTCTTGTTTTTCAAGACATTTTTAATGAATTCAATTTTATATTTTTCACTATAAAAATATAAAAGTTCGCTTTTATCTTTAAAAGAGATATCTTTTAAAAATTTTTTCAAATTTTTCTTTGTGATTTTTAAAAATTTCATTTTAAATCCTATCTTGCACGCTTAAATTTGCGCTTAGCGCCAATATACACAAAGGAATTGGCTTGTTTTGGATTATTGTTGCATTTTTTTCAATGTTTGCTGTAGCTAAAGGAGAAAAAACAACATTTTTTGAAAAAAGTTTCTTTGGGTTATTTATGCTATCTAAAGAACGACTCCCTTGGCTTAAAGTCTTTGAATCGTTTTCGATATAAAAATCTTCTCTTGAATTTAAAATTTTTATACTAATCTCATTTGCGTTTTTCTTTAAGCCCAATGTTTCGATGTTTTCAAAGTTCAAAGTCTCCATTTTAAAAACAAAAGGAAGCCCGATTAAAATATTTTTTGCTTTATAAGGTAAAACAACTTCGCCTTCCTCATTCACTTTTAAATTTTCCACAACTCCGCAATCAAGAAGTGCTGAGACACTTTCACCTTTCAGATAATCTAAATTTGAAATTTTAGATACAGGTTCCTCAAAAACTTTTCTTTGCGCACAATCTAATAAAAAACTATCCTCAATGGAGTCATAAGTTCTTGATTTAAACCTTTCAATAAACCTTTTTTCTTCGCCATTAATTTTTCTTTTAACAACAAAATAACAAATATCTTCTTTGTCCTCTCGAATTGAGCACACGCTTTCAAATTCACCTTTTGTTTTATGGATATGCCAAGCTGCAATTTTTTGCTTAGGGTTATATGTCAAAGCTCTGATTTCTCCGTTATCTAAAACGCACCATAAAATCCTATAAGGCTCTTTTGCATAAGCCATATCCACGATTTTTCTTCCTTTAAAAAGTTGCGATGCAAATAAAGAAAGCTCTTCGCCGTCATAAGAATCGGATAAATAGTTATATCCTAAATCCCTTACAATATTCCCTCCCGATTGCACAAACAAAACCATAGACCCAGAGACCACAGGTTTTACCTTACTTGCTCCATAAAAAGATTGAATATTAGAAACAGGAGCAGGGTTTGCGCTAAAAACGCCATCAG
>CAKURL010000013.1 GCA_934675685.1 uncultured Candidatus Melainabacteria bacterium
TCCATGCCTTCTAAATATTGGTCAATCAAGACAGGGTGGTCGTTTGAAAACTTGAAAGCTTCAGAAATATATGTCAAAAGCTCGTCGTCATTATAAACGACTTGCATGCCCCTTCCCCCTATAACATAGCTAGGGCGCACCAAAACGGGATAGCCAAGCTCTTTTGTAGCGCTTAGAGCTTGTGTTGCGTTAGTCACAGCGCAACCTTTTGGCTGAGGGATTTTTAGCTCTCTCAAAAGCTTTTCAAAGACATTTCTATCTTCCACAGCATTTATGCTTTCGATTGAGGTTCCCAAAATTTTCACGTTTTCTTCGCTCAATTTTTCTGCTAAATTAATCGCAGTCTGCCCTCCAAATTGCACCATGACGCCTTTTGGCTTTTCTTTTTTTATGATATTCATCACATATTCTATGTGCATTGGTTCAAAATAAAGCCTTGTTGCAATATCGAAATCGGTGGACAAAGTCTCTGGATTTGAATTTACCATGACAGATTCAAAGCCCATCTCCTTGATTTCTTGAGCAGCATGGACAGAACAATAGTCAAACTCTATTCCTTGCCCGATTCGAATTGGGCCGGAGCCCAAAACAACAATATTTTCTTTTTCTTTTTTGTCTTGAGCTTTTAAAGTCTTATATTCTTCAAGCTCGCATTTTTCGCCCCAAGTAGAATAAAAATATGGTGTCGTTGCGCTGAATTCAGCAGCACACGTATCTACTATTTTAAAACTAGCTTCTAGGTCAAATCTTTTCAATTCTTCTTTTGGAGTTTTTGTAATAGAAGAAATTTCTTCGTCCAAAAAGCCCATCTCTTTTGCTTCTTGGTACAATTCTTTTGTCAAAGGAGGCTTGTTTGCGTTTAATTTAAATTCAAAATCAACAATTTCTTTAATTTTTTTGATGAACCATTTGTCGATTTTTGTGATTGCACAAAGTTTAATGACGTCGTTTTGGTTCGCCAAAGCTTGCGCAAGGCGAAAAATTCTTCTGTCGTCTTGAATATATAATTCATTTAAAAGCTCGTCATTTCTTAAATTTTCAAAGCCCCTGTGCAAAAGCCCAGTGTATCTTTCTTCCAAGGAAGCCACGGCCTTTTTAAAAGAAGAATTGAATGTTCTTCCGATTGCCATGATTTCTCCTGTGGCTTTCATTTTAGTGCCTAAAATCCTGTCTCCTGTGGAAAATTTGTCAAAAGGCCATTTTGGAATTTTGACCACAACATAATCCAAAGCAGGCTCAAAAGCAGCAGTTTTATTTGTGATTGAATTTTTGATTTCGTGAAGATTATAGCCAATTGCGATTTTTGTTGCAATTTTTGCGATTGGGTAGCCTGTGGCCTTAGAAGCCAAAGCAGACGACCTTGAAACCCTTGGGTTTACCTCGATTACATAATATTGGTTTGAATTTGTGTCGAGCGCAAATTGGACGTTGCAACCCCCTTCAATTTTAAGAGCTCTAATGATTTTAATCGCGCTTGAGCGCAACATTTGAAATTCTTTGTTTGTCAAAGTTTGGCTTGGAGCAACGACAAAACTGTCTCCCGTGTGAATTCCGATTGGGTCAATGTTTTCCATGTTGCAAACGATTATACAAGTGTCGTTTGCGTCTCTTATGACTTCATATTCGATTTCTTTAAAACCTGCGATTGATTTTTCGACTAAAACTTGGTTGATTGGAGATTGGGCTAACCCTGTGTGCACAATTTCGTCAAATTCATTTTCATTTCTAGCAATTCCGCCCCCAGAACCCCCTAAAGTGAAAGCTGGGCGAATAATTATAGGAAAGCCTATTTTTTCTTTAAATTTAAGTGCTTCTTCGAAGCTTGAAACAATTTCGCTCTGCGGAACAGGCTCTTTTATTTCGTTCATTAATTTCTTAAAAAGCTCTCTATCTTCCGCTTTTTTGATTGAATTAATGTCTGTTCCTAACAATTTTACGTTATATTTTTCTAAAATCCCTTGGTCATATAATTCACAAGCCAAGTTCAAAGCAGTCTGGCCGCCTAAAGTCGCGATGAGGCCTTGAGGGCGTTCTTTTTTGATGACTTCTTCTAGGCATTCTACAGTCAAAGGCTCGATATAAACTTTTGAAGCAATTTTTTCGTCCGTCATAATAGTCGCTGGGTTAGAATTCACCAAAACAACTTCGATTTTTTCTTCCTTAAGCGCTCGACATGCCTGCACCCCTGCATAGTCAAATTCCGCAGCTTGCCCCACGACAATAGGCCCCGAGCCCACTACCAAAATTTTCTTTAAAGACTTATTTCTCATCGTTAATTCCTTTTGCTCTATTTAATCTTTCAATGTCTTTTTTGATTAAATTAATCCATTCATCAAAAATTATGCTCGCGTCGTTTGGCCCCGGCTTTGCTTCTGGGTGAAATTGCACAGCATAAACACCTAAACTATTAATTTCAAAACCTTCTAAGGTGTCATCTGTTAAGTTTTTATATGTCGGGCGGATTGCCTTTGTTAAAGTTTTCATATCCACAGCGTAGCTATGATTTTGGCTTGTCATCATGACTTTATTATTTTCAAGGTTGATTACAGGGTGGTTTGCGCCTCTGTGCCCATATTTTAGCTTATATGTTTTTGCTCCGTTTGCGATTGCTAAAAGCTGATATCCAAGGCAAATCCCAAAAATAGGCACTTTTCCCATCATTTGTTTAATTTGAGAAATTTGGAAAGTATAGTCCGCAGGGTTCCCTGGGCCATTTGACAAAAAGACTGCATCAAAATCATTGTCCAAAATTTCTCTCGCTTCAGTTTTAGCGTTATAGATAGTAAGCTTGCAACCCCTATCCGCCAAAGCTTTGATTATTCCTCTTTTTGCGCCATAATCCAAAAACGCAACTTTATACTCCCCTTGAGGGTTTACAATGTATCTGCCTTCGCAAGAAACTTCTTCAATTATGGTTGGAGAAATTCTGAATTTTTGAATTTCTTCCAGTTTTTTTGTGAAAAATGCATTATCTGCGTCGTTTGAAGTGATGAAAGCATTCATCGTTCCCACTTCTCTTATTTTTTTCACCAAAGACCTTGTGTCTATTGAATCTAGGGCAATTATGTTGTTTTCTCTAAAATATTTTAAAATATTTGAGCTTGCTTGATAATGGCTTTCATTTTCGCAGAAATTTTTTGCGATAATCCCCACCAAAGCAGGCTTTTGAGATTCAAAGTCAAAATCGTTTATTCCATAATTCCCGATTTCAGGATAGGTCATAATAACTATTTGTTTTGCATAAGAAGGGTCTGTTAAGATTTCTTGATATCCTGCCATGGAAGTATTGAAAACGACTTCGCCTTCATATCCTCCAATTGCCCCCACGGACCTTCCTTTATACATTGTGCCATCTTGAAGTATCAAAGTTCCCATTTTTTTCTTAATTTTCCTTAATTTTTCGCTAAATCTCTTTTATTTCTTCATAAACTTTTTTAAGCGCTTCGATTTTATCTTCGCTATTTGTAATTGCTCTTCCTAAGACTATAAAATCTGCGCCGTTTTGAATTGCTTCTTTTGGAGTCACTATTCTTTTTTGGTCGTTTTTAGCACTCCAGCTAGGCCTTATCCCAGGGGTCAAGACCAAAAAATCTTCCCCTAATTCTTTTTTTATTATTTTAAGCTCTAAAGCAGAAGCTACAACCCCATCGAGCCCAGCTTCTTTTGCATTTTTAGCATATTTTAAAACCAAAGTCTCAACATCGTTTTTATTTAACAATTCATTTTCCAAAATTTCATTGTTAATGCTCGTTAAAACGCTCACGCCCAAGATTATTGGCTTTTTCTTTCCAAAGTCAAAAGCTGCTTTGTCTGCTCCTCTTCTTGCCGCCCTCATCATCTCGATACCGCCTTGAGTGTGGACATTAAAAAAATTCGCGCCATTTTTAATCACGTTATAGCTCGCTTTTTCGACTGTGTTTGGAATATCGTGTAGCTTCACATCTAAAAAGAAATTAGAATTTTTTTCTTTAATATAATTTATAATCTCAAGCCCATAGCCGCAAAAAAGCTGAAGCCCGACTTTATAGAGCCCAATATAATCTTTTGTTAAGTCGACTAGATTTTTTGCAACCTCGATATCTTCTACATCAAGCGCCAAAACAAGCTTTCCTCTGATTTTTGGATTAATCATTTATAATAACTCCTTTTAGTTTCATTCCTTTATATGGCGAAATTTTGCATTTCGACTTTGAAAGACTTGGCGCCACGACCCAAGTTTCATCAAGCGCCACTTTTATAAATTTTTTATTATGTATTCTTAAAATTTTTCTTGGATTATATGCCATCTTCTCTAAAGTTTTTTCTAACCCCAAAAGCTCATAAGCCAAAGAAAAAGCGGTCTCGAGCCCGATTATCCCGTTTGGAGAATTTAGATATGGAAGATTTTTTTCTTCTAAGGTGTGAGGCGCGTGGTCTGTTGCAATGACATCAATTGTATTATCCAAAAGCCCGTCCATGATTGCTTTTCTATCCATTTCGTCTCCCAAAGAAGGGTTCATTTTGAAAATTCCATTATTTTTCACATCATCTTTTGTGAAAGTAAAATAATGGGGCGCAGTCTCTGCGCTCAAGTTCTTGAGCCCCAAGCGTTTTGCTTTTCTTATTAAATCTACGCTTTCTTTTTTTGAAACATGGCAAAAATGGAGCCTTGGCTCATAGCCTTCTTTTAAGACCTCCTTAAAAAGCTCTATTTGCCACTCTATTTCAGCTGTTTCATTTTCGCAATGCGACAAAATAAGCTCATTTGATTTTAGCGCTTCTTTAAAAACATTTTTATCAAGCAAAGGTAAGCCATCATTTGAAAAACCAATAGCGCCAGCTTTTTTTAATTCTTTAAAATCCACGAGCTCAAGGCTATCGAGGTTTTTTGTAATCGCCGCAATTGGATAAATTTCAAAATGATATTTTTTCGCTTTTTGAAGAATATATTTAATAACCTTAGGATTATCACAAACAGGGTTTGTATTTGGCATAGTGCAAACTCCCCCAAAACCCCCTGCTTTTGCGCATTTTATACCTGTTTCTATTGTTTCTTTTTCTTCAAACCCAGGTTCTCTAAAATGCACGTGCATATCTATCAAAGAAGGAATTTCCGTGATTTTCATCTCTTTTTTGGGCATTTAAACCCCCCACGAAGCAAAAATCATATCCAAAATCGCCATTCTGATATAGACCCCATTTTGCGCTTGTTTTAAAATTGTCCTTGCATTTTGCGTTTCTAAAACATCGCTTCTGATTTCAATGTCTCTGTTTATTGGCCCTGGGTGCATCAAAAGAGCAGCGTATGGAAGATTTTCTTTTGTTATTTGAAATTTTGAAATGTAGTCTTGAAGGTTATATTTTTCTTCTATTCTTTCTTTTTGAATTCGAAGCGCCATGATGATATCCGCCCCTTCAAAAGCTTCTTCAAGGTTTGAATAATATGTGACCCCTTCGATTTTTTCTCCTTCAAAAAGTCCACAAGTCAAACATCTTATTTTTGTTCCAAATTTCTTTAACAAAGCTATATTGGACCTTGCAACCCTAGAATGTGCAACATCTCCCACAATCGTGATTGTTTTATCCCCTAAATCCAAAAAATGCCTTTTCATCGTATAAAAGTCTAAAAGCGCTTGTGTCGGGTGGGAAGATGTGCCAGAGCCTGCATTTATAAAAGAAATTTCTTGAAAATAATGTTTAGAAGCCAATTCTTTAATCAAATTGTTGTCTTTGTGCCTTAAAACCACAGCAGCGACGCCTATTGCAGATAAATTGTTTATTGTATCATACAAATCTTCTCCTTTAGACAAAGAAGAAATCTCAGGCAAAAAGTCATATTTTCTTGCGTTCAATTTATTTTCTGCCATCTCGAAAGAAAGCCTTGTTCTTGTAGAATTTTCAAAAAACATGTTCACAACATGGGCATTTTGGTGGTTTGATTTTCTAATGCCTTTTTCAAATTCTTGCGCTCTATTATAAATTTGATTAATTTCATCAACACTCAAAGATTCAATATCAAGCAAATGTTTCATTTTCAAAATTCCTTTTTGTCTTACTATTTTCTGCTTCCAGGTTTTACTAATTCAATCCCTTCCTTGCACATCGGGCAATCTTTAGGCTCATACACGACAGGGGCTGATTTCAAAAGAGAATAGATTTTCAATTTGTCGTCTAGTTTTCCTTGGGTTCTATCCACGATACACCCAACTCCCACAACTTCGCAGCCAAATTCTTTTATAGCTTCCATTGTTTCAAAAACAGTTCTTGCAGTCGTGATTACATCTTCTATGATGACCACTTTTTCGCCTTTTTCTAAAGTATAGCCTCTTCTTAAAGACATAACGTTATCTTTTCTTTCCACAAAAAGATTTCTCTTTTTTGCTTGTCTTGAGACTTCATATCCAAAAATCACAGCTCCAATCGCGGGAGCGATGATTGTATCAAAATCGAGCTCTTTTAATTTTGAAGCAAGCTTAATCCCTAAAGCCTCCACTATGTCTGGGTATTGGTATAATTTTGCACATTGAAAATATGTATCAGAATGGAGCCCTGAAGTGAGGCAAAAATGCCCTTTTAAAAGCCCTTGCGCTTTTAATAACAAATCTTTTACATCTATATCATAATTTAATTCTTCTTTTTTTGTTTTTTCCATTTATCTTTTCCTTTTTTATTTTTTTACACCTTTTATCGAATTTTTTAAATCTTCAAAATTTGAAAATCCGTTTTTCAAAATGAAATTGTTCAATTCTAAAGCAAGACTTGTACAAACGGAAGGATTTTGGAAGTTCGCAGTCCCTATTTGAAAAGCGTCCGCCCCGACTGCCAAAAATTCAAACAAATCTTCTAAAGTGGAAATTCCTCCAATCGCGATTATTGGAATATCCACGACACTTCTTATTTGGTTTAGCATGTAAAGCGCCACAGGCTTTATGCATTTTCCTGATAATCCTCCTTGGACAAATTTTTTAGAAACATTTTTGCCAATAAAATCCACTTTAACACCCAAGCCTCTTAAGGTATTTATTGCGCTAATGCAATCTGCGCCTGCGTTTTGAGTCGCTATTGCAAGCTGTTTTATGTCATTTGTATTTGGAGAAAGCTTCACAATTAAAAAACCGTCATAATTTTTTCTTATTTTAGAAATCAAATTAAACAAATGTTCTGGATTTAACCCAAATTCCAAACACCCAGATTTCACATTTGGGCAAGAAACATTGACCTCGATTGCTTTGATTTCGTTTTCGTTTGCAATTTCTGCCAATTTTTCATAGTCTTCTATGGTTGAGCCTGCGATATTTAGCAAAAAATCAATCTTTTTTGCTTTTAAAATCGGAAGTTTTGTTCTTATAAATTCTTCTATTCCTACATTTTCAAGCCCAATTCTATTTATCAAACCGCCTTCGACTTCAAAAATCCTATCTCCTGAATTTCCAAGGCGCGCTTCTAGGGTTATTCCTTTTGTGGAAATTGCCCCTAGGCAATCAAGGTTTATAAAGTCTTCAAATTCGTCGCTATAGCCAAAAGTGCCGGAAGCGCCAATTATAGGAGACTTTAGTTTTAAAATTCTATCTTTGTTTTTTAAAATTGTCTCTATTTTTTCTATTCCCATACAATCTCGCTCCCCTTGAAAACTGGGCCATCTTTGCAAATTGTTGCATTTATAATCTTATTATCACGCATCAAATTAATAACACACCCTCTACATACCCCAATTGAGCATGCCATAATTTTCTCCATTGCTAAATAGCTTTCTAAATTCCTCTCTTTTGCAATCATAGAAAGCTTTTGAAGAACAATCTTAGGAGCGCAAGAATAGATTATTTCAATTTTTTCTTTTTCAATTGTTTCTTCGATTTTGTCTAAAACACTTCCTCCGATAATTGTCTCATCGGAGCCTGAAATCACTTCTCCCTGTTTTTTAAAGCCGGAGATTAAAAAATTATCTATCTTTCTTTTATTCAATTCTTTTTTCAAAAACAACATAGGGGCAATCCCAATCCCCGCGCCCACAAGAAGAGCTTTCTTTTGAAATATTGGAAATGGTTTTCCTAAAGGAGCCAAAAAATCTATTTCGTCTCCTATTTTGAGGTTTGAGATATATTTTGTCCCTTCCCCTCTTTTTTTAAACAAAACTTTAATTATATTATCTTCAAAATCGGCTACAGAAAAAGGACGCCTTAAAGTCTTGTTGTCACACAAAATCGAGACAAACTGCCCAGCTTTTACATCTTTTAAGTCTGATGAAAATTTTATTTCATAAGTCTCATCTGCGATTTTTTCAATTAATTCTATTCTTCCCTTGTATTCTTTCATCTTTTTCTTTTCTAATTCATCTTTTTTGCAATAAAAAAAGAAGGCAAAAATACTGCCTTCTTTTTTGTTTTATATATGTTTAAATTCTTCGATTTCTTGCGCATTTCAATCCTAGTTTTCGTCAATTATACAACAAATTTTGCTAAATTTAAAACTTATGTAAACAATTGTAACAAAAAGAATATAAAAACTAAAGTCTTTTTAAAAAATTCCGTAATCAATAACATAAGGAAAATGTAAGGCAGTAAAGATTGGAGAATGGGTCGATGAGTCTTAACTTAAACACAAATTTATATAATTCTTTAGGTGTAGACACAGCGAACCTCGCAAAAGTCTCAAGCCAAATTTTGAACAAATCAAACGCAAAAGAACCAACTGTTCAAGCAATTGATTATTCAAAATTCAACAGAGCAACTTTGGGTGTTGATCTATATTCTTCAAGAACAAGCACAGACTTGCAAAGACAAATTTCCTTGACACAAGCGGGCTTATACGCAAAAAGCGTAGATGTAGCAAAATTGAACGCTCAAGCAGCAGCAAATTTGTATAGCGCAGCAACTGTACAAAAAAACGTAAGCTTGACTCAAAGCTACAACCAAGCAACAGAATTGGAAGCTCCAGCTAAATTAGAGGCTAAACACAACACAATCCAATTATTCAACATTCAAGACAAAAATGCTAATTCGTCAAACGGATTTAACCCCTTCAAATCTAGCGAAAACGAAGTAACAGAAGAAAAGAGCGAAACTGACAGCTTAAATCTTTTTGCATAAACAAGTTTCTATACTTTTCCTTTCAATAACATCAAAGCTCTGGAAAAACCTTTCAGAGCGTTCTTTTTTTGTTTAGAATTTGAAATTTTAAACATTGTAAAAATAAATAAAAGATAGCACACATTAAGCCAAATTTGTGGTTTAATATTTTTGTTATGAAACATTTGACTTTAAACGACATAAAAATCGAAAAACCCGATTATAAAGCCGCAAAAAAGCCAAAGGGCGAGATAATTTCTTCGTGGTTGATAGATTGGATAAAGCACTCGCTTGAATATGGAATTGCCGATTTCGGGGATTTAATCCCTACAAAAGAAGATTTAGCAAAGTTTTTAGAAGTCTCGCCCGCAACAGTTCAAAATTCCATCAGGCAAGTCAAAAACTTAGGGTATTTATCCTCTAAGCAATCCGTCGGGACTTGCATTTGCGATTTTTATTCTAAAGACATAATGAATTCTCAAGACGAGCTCTACCACGGCACAATCGCAGAATGCAAAATCAAAAAAATCGTCTTAGACAAAAAAATAAAATTGAACGAAGAGATTTTAAGCATACAAGAGCTCTCAAACTTGAGCGCCATTTCTCAAAACACAATCCGCTTTGCGCTTTTGAACCTTGCCCAAAAAGGGTTTTTAGAACAAGTGCACCAAAAAGGAAACAAATATTCTTGGATATATAAAAAAGAATTTGTTTTGACCAAAGAAGAAATTTCAAACGGAATTTTAGACGAAGACTTCACTTTAACACATCAATTAATCGAAAAAATCCAAAATTATATAGAAAAAACATATAAACAAGGGGACAAAATCCTCCCAAACATCGTGTTTTCAAACATGTTTAATGTGAGCATTAAAACCGTAAACGACGCGATGAAAATCTTAAACGCAAGAAAAATCATCTTTTCAAGGCGAGGAAGATATGGGACGATTTATCTTGGGAAAAATGAACACCAAAAAAATAGCTTCATAACTTCAGAAAGAAAAGCTCCTCAAGCTACGCAAAAATACGTTTATTCTTGGCAAAAGACTTTAGGCTATTTGAAAAAATATATAGTTGAAAACTACGAAATCGGAGACAAAATCGCCCCCATAAGAGAACTCGCTTCCATCTTAAACGTGAGCCCGAACACCATTCGCCGCGCTTTAAGCGAGCTTTTTGACTCAAAGCACCTTGTTTCTCAAAGGGGAAAAATGGGAGGAATTTTCATCATGGAAATGCCGGAATTGGAGCAAGACGCATATAAATGGCTCGCTTTGAACCCAGAGGCTATTGTTTTTGAAGAGAATTAACCCAAAGCGCCGGCGCCAGAAATAACTTCCGTCAACTCTTGAGTAATCTTCGCTTGGCGTTCTTTGTTGTATTCAATAGTCAAATTCGAAATCATATCGGTTGCGTTGTTCACAGCGGCACTCATAGCAGTCATTCTTGAAGCAAGTTCGCTTGCTTGGGCTTCTAAAAGCGCTTGATATATTACATTTGTAATAAACATAGGAACAACTGAAGCTAGAACGTTTTCAATGTTTGGCAAATATTCGCTCAAAGGTTCGATTTTTTGGGTTTCTACCTGCGCATTTAATTCTTTTGTCAAATCTTCGTTATGAAATTCTTTGATTTCTTCGTTCGCTTCAATCGCAGGGAGCAATTGCCAAGCTTCGACGTGATATGTCATCATGTTTTTATATCTTGTCACCACAAGCTCGATTGAATCGATTTCTTTTTTTGCAAAGTCGTCTGCAAGGTTTGTAGCAAGAACATAAGCGGAGCTTGAATTTATGCCATCTAAGATATTTACATAAGTTCTTTTTATTTCAAAACCCAATTGCTTTTGCGCTGCTTTGATTGCAGGGGCAGCTTTTTGCCCAACTAAATAGACAACGACTTCTTTATTTTCTTTTCTTAATTTTTTGATTAAATTTAAGCTTAAACGCACAACATTTGCGCAATATGCCCCAGCGAGGCCTTTATTTGAAGAAAACACAACAACTGCGACTTTTTTGATTTCTCTGTTTTCTAAAAGGGCTGTGTAGTTTTCGATGTTTTCTTTTGTTTGCGCGTTTTGGGCATTTTTAGCTTCTTTATAAGCCCATTTAAAAATTTTAGCCAATTCAAGAGTAAAAGGACGAGAAGCTTTAACGGCATTTTCAGCTTTTTTCACTTTTGCCGCCGCAACCATTTTCATCGCTTTTGTGATTTTTTGAGTATTTTTGATACTGTTTATTCTATCTTTTATGTTTCTTAAATTAGCCATTTAATTTTTCCTTTGGATATTAGCTTAAATATTGGGAGCAAATGCCCCCAATATAACTATATTTTAAATACAGAATCTTTGAAAGTTTTAATATGATTAATTAAAAATTCCTTGTCTGAATCTTCTAATTTTGCGCCATTGTTCAATTTTTCAATCAATTCTTGGCAATTTGCGTCAAAATATTCAAAGAATTGTTTTTTGAATTCTTGAATGTTTTTGTTGTCGATATCGTTTATATAGCCTTCGTTTCCGCAGAACAAGATTGCAACTTGTTGCGCTACAGACAAAGGTTGATATTGTGGCTGAATCAAGATTTGAGTCAACTTTTCGCCTTTTAACAATTGCGCTTTTGTAGCAGGGTCAAGGTCAGAAGCGAATTGCGCAAATGCCGCAAGTTCTCTATATTGAGCCAAATCCAAACGAAGCTGACCGGCTACTTGTTTGATACCTTTTGTTTGAGCAGCGCCCCCTACACGAGAAACAGAAATCCCAGCATTGATTGCAGGGCGTTGGCCGGCATTAAACAAATTCGATTCTAGGAAAATTTGCCCGTCTGTGATTGAAATAACGTTTGTTGGAATGTACGCAGAAACGTCTCCAGCTTGCGTTTCAATGATAGGAAGAGCGGTGATTGAACCTGCTCCTCTTTCGTCAGACAACTTACAAGCACGTTCCAATAAACGAGAATGCAAGTAGAAAACGTCCCCAGGATATGCTTCACGTCCTGGTGGTCTTTTCAACAATAATGACATTGCGCGGTACGCTTGAGCGTGTTTAGTAAGGTCGTCATAAATTATTAAACAATGTTTTCCTTGTTCTAGGAATTCTTCTGCAACTGCGCAACCTGCGAAAGGTGCGATATATTGCAAAGGTGCAGAATTGTCTGCTGTAGCAGAAACAATAATTGTATAGTCCATAGCGCCTTTTTCTTCTAAAGTTTTTGCTAAATGCGCTACTGTTGAAGTCTTTTGCCCAATTGCAACATAAACACAAATTACATCTTTTCTTTTTTGGTTAATGATTGTGTCGATTGCAATCGCAGTTTTACCTGTTTGCCTATCTCCAATGATTAATTCCCTTTGTCCGCGGCCGATTGGAGTTAGGGCGTCAATTGCAGTTAAACCTGTTTGCAAAGGCTCATGGACAGATTTTCTTTCAATAATCCCAGGGGCGATACGTTCGATTGGGCGAGTTTTTGTTGTCAAAATTTCGCCTTTTCCGTCTATTGGAACCCCTGTTGGGTCTATAATTCTGCCGATTAAGCTTTCGCCTACCGGAATAGAGGCAATGCGGCCTGTGGAGCGAACTTTCATGCCTTCTTTGATTTGAGTGTAGTTACCTAAAATTACGACCCCAACATTATCTTCTTCTAGGTTCAAGCTTATTCCAAGCGTTTTATATTCGTCATCAAACTCTACAAGCTCAGACGACATAACGTTTTTCAAGCCATAAACTCTTGAAATACCATCAGAAATCTCAAGCACTTCGCCCGTGTTTGAAACTTCGGTTTTTGTTTCATAATTTTCGATTTTATCTCGAATGATTGAGCTAATCTCGTCCGGTTTGATTGCTGTCATGGTTTTATCCTCTTATTTTGTTATTTCTTTTTTAAATTGTTCCAACTTATGAGCCAAAGACGTATCTATGACGTCGTCGCCCATTTTATACACGAGCCCCGCTAAAATATTAGGGTCTTTTGAATAGTTGATTTTGATTTCTTTTTTCAATTTTTCTTTAAGCTTGTTTTGAATTTCTTCTTTTTGGCTATCTTCCAGGTCAATCGCACAAGTGACTTCAACCAATTGTATGTTTTTGATTTCGTCAAATCTTTCGCCAAAAATTTCTATTATTCTATAAATCACATCAAAACGGTTTTTTGAAACTAAAAGCTTCAAGAAGTTTGAAACGCTGTGGTGGACGTCTTTTTTGAAAACCTCTTCTATAACTTCTTCTTTGTTTTTTGCAGAAATTATAGGATTTGTCAAAACGTCATATAGCTCTTTTGAATTGTTCAAAATTTCTTTTGTGTTGTTCAAGTCTAAAGACAACTCTTCAAAAGAGGTTTTTCCTTCTTGAGCCAATTCTATTAATGATTCAGCGTATCTTTTTGCTATTAAATTATTATTATTTTTCATTAGTATTTCAACCTATCGAGCTCTTCAATACTTTCTTTTATGAAATTTTGATGATATTTAGGATTTTTTTCAAGCGTCTTTTGAAGATGATTTTTCACAACTTCAAAAACCGCCAAAGCTGTCTGTTTCCTCAAAGAAAGAGAGGCTTTCTTTTCTTCGCTTGAAGCGATTTTTTGAGTATCCTCTTGGATTTTTTCTTCTTGATTTTTTAATTCGTCATTTGCTTTTTGGTTGAAATTTTCGATATTTTCTTTTGATTTTTGGAAAATATCATCGATTTCATTTTGAAGATTTTTAATCTCTTCTTTTGCCAAATTGAGCTCGTTGATTGACTCTTCTTTAGTTTTAGAAGAAAAATCTATATCGTCTTTGACCTTATTTTGCGCTTTTGATAAAAGCTCGCCCACTTTACAGAATTTGCAGATAAGCCCTAGTATCAAAACTAAGAAAATAAAGTTGAAAGTATTTGATTTAACTATTAAAGTCCAAATTTCCATTGTTTTAGCCTTGCATTATTTGATTAATCAACTCGTGGTCAATTTCTTCAATTTCTTCGTGTTCTTTTAAGAATTTGTCGGAAACAATTTGCGCCATGTTTATAATCTCGGCTTTCAAGCTGTTTTTAGCTTCTTCTTTTTCTTTTTCTAAAACTTCTCTTTTAGAATTCAAGTCCGAAGCCATTTGTTTTCTTTTTATTGAAAGCTTTTCATTTTTTTCGTTTTTGATTTTTTCACAATTAGAGCTAAACTCTTCTCTAGCATTAGCTTTTGCTAGATTAAGCTTGCTCGATTTTTCTTCTAAAATTGAATTTTTTTCTTCTTTATTAGAAGTTGCCTCTTGGAAATTTCCATCTATGAAATTTTTTCTTTTTTTCACAATTTCATCAATCGGCTTATATAAAATCCAATTCATGACAAAAACGAAAACTATGAAGCTAAAAAAAGCGACTATAAATGTAGCATTAAATTCCATTTTTCCAACCTATTATTTGATTAATTGAAGAGCGATAAACAAAGCATAAATTGCTGTTGCTTCTGCAAGACCTAAGCCCAAAATAAAGTTTACGAATGCTTTAGAAGCGATTTCAGGTTGGCGAGCCATAGCTTCTAACATACCTTTAGTCGCAATGCCGATACCAATACCGCCGCCGATTGCACCAAAGCCGATTGCTATACCAGCGCCTAATTTTGCAAAATCTGCGCCTTGAGTTGCGATTTGTTCGATTGCCATAATTTTTTCTCCTTTATTTTTGATATTTTCTGTTTTTATTCTTCTTCTTTATTCACCGCAAGCGAAATATATGTCGTAGAAAGAAGGGTGAAAACCAAAGCTTGCACCACAGCGACAAAGATTTCAAACATCATAAAAGGCAAAGGAAGGAAATATGCGCACATGCTTGCAAATGTGAACACCAAGATTTCTCCTGCCATGATGTTTGCAAAAAGTCGTAATGCCAAAGAAAACGGTCTTACGAAAAGCTCCAATAAATCTACAAGAGCAATCATAATCCCATCAACTTTGAAATTTTCAATGAAAAATTTAAATCCTTTTTTCTTAATTCCAAAGAAAATATAATATATTGAAACAACAATTGCCATAGCGGCTGTCATGTTAATATCATTGTTGCAAGAAGCCAATTCGCCTTGGTTCAAATGGATTAATTTCCAAGGTAATTGCCCTAATAAATTAGCAGTTAAAATAAACATAAACAATGTCAAAAGCAAAGGAAGATGTTTTTTTCCTTCTTTTTCGCCCATGTTTGAAGTCGCAATATTGGAAAAATAGTTTATTATTCCTTCAAACACAAGTTGCAATTTAGAAGGAAAAATCGACAATTTTCGAGTTGCCAACAAAGACAAAATCACCAAAAGTGCCATCGTTATCCACATTGTGACCAATGTATCCATATTTAGGCTATAGCCCATTATTTTAACTATCCAATGTTGCTCCATACTAATATTCCTTAGCTAGAATTATTTGCTATACAAATATTAACTCAACAAAGACAAACAAGTCTAGTCTTTTTGTATGATTTTAAAAATATTTGTTTTGAAATCCCTTCTAAATTAAAACCAACTAACATTTGACTAGCTCGCATTTATTGATTAAAATTTTAATATAATATAAACTAGAAAAATTAAGGAAAAGCTGATGAAAAAGTGTGTAGCCGTTATTGGCTGTGGTCTTTGGGGACGCAATATCGTAAGAAATTTTTATAATCTAGGGGCGCTTCACAGCGTTTGCGATTTAGATGAAGAAAATCTAAAAATGATTAAAGAACTTTATGACGGGGTTAATATTTCAAGAAATTTCGACGAAATCTTAGCAAACCCTGAAATCAAAGCTCTTTGCGTCGTAACTCCGAGCCACACCCACTTTAAATTAGTAAAAAAAGCAATTTTAGCTCATAAACACGTTTATGTTGAAAAACCTATTTCGACTTCGGCTGAAGAAGCGAAAGAATTAAAAGAATTAGCAGAAAAAATGGACGTTAAGCTTTTAGTTGGGCATTTGCTTTTATATCACCCAGCAGTAAACCGCCTCAAAATGCTTATTTCAGAAGGAATCTTGGGCGACGTTAAATATGTTCAATCAGACAGATTAAATATTAACTATTTTAAAAACGACAGAAGTGTTATGTGGGACTTAGCTCCGCATGACGTTTCTATGATTGCCCATGTTACAGGAAAAGCGCCTTTGAAAGTCTTAAATGCCGTGGGTGTCGCAAGCGAATTTGAAAATATTTGCGATATCACTCATTTAACTATCCAATTTGAAGACGGCGTGGTGGGTCATGTTTCAGATAGCTGGATTCACCCTCAAAAAAGAGTGTGCTTGCTTGTGAGAGGAACAAAAGCCACAGCAATCTTAGACGACACTTTGCCTGAAGGCAAATTAAAAGTGTTCGACAACAAAAAGAATGCGCAAAAAGACATCGAAATTTTCGATTATTTAGAAATTGAACCTTTAAAACTTGAATGTCAACATTTCTTAAATTGCATTGAACACGACAAAACTCCGCGCTCAGACGGCGAAAACGGATATATGATTGTAAAAATCTTAGAAAGCGCAGAAAATATGATGTTGGGAAGCAAAAAAGAAATCCTAGACAACCACGAATTCAAGCTTTCTCGCTCAAAATAAACAAAAAAGATATATTAAAAAAGCTCCTTTTTGAATATTTCCAAAGGAGCTTTTTTAATCTCTTATAATACTTTTTATTATTTTATATGCAATTTTTAATTTTTCAGGGTTGTTTTTTAAATTTTTAATATCCTGTAAAAGCTCGGCCACTATATCGTCCTCGTCTTTTAAATGTTCGACAAAAAACAATTCATCAGGCGAAATTTTTAAAATTTCCAATATCTTTTCTAAAGTTTGAGAAGTCAAAAAATTGTTCCCACATTCAATCCCGCTCAAAGTCCTTTGAGAAATATTCAACATTTCAGAAAGTTTTTCTTGTGAATACCCTCTTTGAAGGCGATATTGTTTAATTTTCTTTCCTAATAGAGATTTAATATCCATACTTCACCATTAGAATAAGTATAGTTTCAATTTAAGTTATTTTTAAGGATATTAAATTAGTAAAATATGTAATTTAAGAGGTTTAATATAATAAATATTAAGAATTATGAACCTTAAAAGATATATTATTTCTTTGTTTTAAGAATTTTAGAGTTTTAATATCATAAAATTTAGCAATTTTCTATTTCAAAAATTCTTTATAATTACATAACAATGGTTTAAATCAAAAGTTGCAAAATAAAGATAGAATTAACGATACGAAGGAGAAAAATTATGTCATTTTCAATTGGAGCAAACAACTACACAAATGTCGCAAATGCAATAAAAAAAGTGCAAGAATATAAAGCACAAAACACATCTGACGCGGCAGAATTTAGATATGGATTATATCAACAAACTCCAAATTTAGCCGAAGCAGCAGTAAAATTTGGACTTGAAACATCTCAAAAAATCCCAAAAGCAAAAGATATGGCTGAACAAGGAATTAGCTTAGCGCAAAATATACCAACCCTTCAAGAAGCAATGGAAGAATATTCATTAGACAAAAATTCTGAAATCCAAAATAGCTTAACTGAAGCTTATAAAAAAGTTTTAAATAACTCTTTCACATCAACCTATACCCCATCAATTTTGCCTACAGAAGATGGCAGCACGAATTCAATCAACAAAGACTCCGTTTTAATTGATGGCAAAATTTATGAAGTCAAAACAGGACAAAAAACAAACTCTGACTTTTGCTCCCTTGCCCAAATAAAAGGAGAATACGTCGAAATTGATGGCAAACAATATGATGTGATAAATGTTCCAGACGCAAACGCCACAGACAAAACAAGAAAAGCTATAGTTTATGATGGCAAAACATATTATGTTGGAAATTCCTTGAATTTACAAGCTCAACAAGCTTTCAAACAAGTATTTTCAAATGCTTTTGAAAAATTGTTCAGCCAAGAATAAATAAAAATCAAATTTAATTATAGGCAACTATACCTATTGTCTAAAGCTCCCTTTTAAATATTTAAAAGGGAGCTTTTTTGTATTAAAATTAATTTATGGCAAAACAAGAAAAACTTAAACTCACAGTCGTCTTAAAAACGAAAAATTCTCAAGATTTTTTGTACGAAGTCTTAGAATCCATCAAGCTCGCACAAGAAATAATAATCTTAGACAACCACTCCACAGACGATTCTGTGGAAATCGCAAAAGAATATAAAGCAAAAGTCATTTTTTCCGATAATGCAGATTTTTCTTTGGCTTTGGGGCTTTTAAAAGAAGAAATCTCAAACGACTGGGTTTTGATTTTAGAAGAAAATGAGATTTTGCCTTTAGCTTTATTTAAAAAAATCGAAGCTTTCATCAAAAATCCGCCCAAAAACTGCGCTCTTTCGACTTTTCCAATAAAGACTTTTTACCTGAACCAAGAAATAAAAAGTTTTTATGAAAAAAAAGCCCTAAGGCTTTTTAGAAAAGATTTTGCCCAATTTAAGAACAATTTTTCTTTAGAAATCGAAAAAAGAAAGCCAAAAAAAGGCGAGAAAATAAAGATTTATAACTTCAAGCCTTCAGGGAAAAAAGAAGAAAATATTTTAAAATTTAAAGAACATGATGTTGCAAAAAATTTTAGTGCTATAATAGAGAAAAATAGAAATATTTTGAAAAACGAAAAATTCAAAAAAGCTTCAACTTTCTTTTTTCCTTTTTTGCAATTTTTTAAATATTATATCTTTAAAAAAGGTTTCTTAGAAGGAAGAAAAGGCTTCATATTTGCAAGCGAAAAATTTTTTGAAGCATTTATTTTAAACGTAATGATTTTAGAAAAAAATTTCAAAGGAGACAAATATGATATTTGACAGACTAGAAAATTTTAAACAATATGGCGCTTTGGGCGAAAAAATCAAAAAAGGCTTTGAATTTTTAAAAAACACGGACCTTAAAAATTTAAAAGACGGAAAATATGAACTTATGAAAGAAGAGCTTTTTGCAAATGTTCAAACCTTAAAGACAAAACCCGAAAGCGAGAAAAAATGGGAAGCTCATAGAAAATATATTGATATTCAATACGTCATAAAAGGCGAAGAGCGCATGGGCTATGGGATTTTAGAAGATTTTAGAGAAATCAAACAAGAATATGACCCAAATAAAGATATAGAATTCCTAGACACTGAATTTGCTTCTAAGGATAATTTTAACTTTGTAAATGTCAAAGAAGGCGATTTTGTCGTATTTTTCCCAAACGACGTGCACGCTCCTATGCTTAGTGTTCAAGAACCTATTGAAATTAAAAAAGTTATCGTTAAAATAAAAATAGACTAGCAAAAATTCTCAATTAGAGGTTTTATAAAAACGCATCATGAAAATTAACAACATCAAGCCATTTTCAACGGCTAAATTTGAAAAACTTAATAATTTTAAAAACACTTTTTTTAAAAAAGTGGATTCAATGTCTTACAGAAATCAAGCAAAATTGGTCGACGAATTTGTGTTGTTGCACCCTGAAGTTGTTCCATATAGACAAATAAAACCGAGCACAACACCTGTATTTTGGTTTGATTCTTCACCAAATGACATCTTTAGAAAATATTTCCAAAAAACAAAAATCCAAGAAGCATTAAAAAAAGACCCCGAAATCGCTTCTATTCTTGAAGATTACGGCTTGAAGCCTAAAATTTATATGAAGAATTTAAATATAGAAGCGCAAAAACACTTCAAAGACACATATTATGCTTCTTTGAAACTTGGAAAAATAAACAATTTAACCGCAAACGAAAGAAGAGAATTGAGCCTCGCTGCTTTGCTCCATGACATTGGAAAATCTCTTATTCCAAGCTCCATCATAGATAAACCTGGGAAATTATCAGACAAAGAAAGAGAAATAATCGACCTCCATGCGGAATTAGGGGCAAGAATTTTAAAAACTCAAGGGCTTTCACAAAATATTGTAAATATGGTGGGGTTGCACCACGAATCTTGCTGCAACCCCAAAAAAGCGCACAACATTCCAGCTCAAATTCTATCTGTATGCGACCAATATAGCGCATTAAGCGAAAAAAGAGCCTATAAATCAGGCTATAGCCAAAACAAAGTCAAAGGGATTTTAGAAGAAAACTCAGAAGGAAAAAGTCTTTTGAACCCAGACATCGTTTTTCAATTGATAAACGAAAGCTAAGAGCCAAAAGTGCGCAAATAATATGATTTTTATTTTTCTAAAAATGTTACAATTATGAAATGCGAGAGGTTGTTGTCCAAAAAAGAATTCCTTTAACAAGCGCGATAATTGTTCTTTTTTTAATTATCGGAATAGTCATTTTTGCTTATTTTCAATTCTTTTCTAATGGCTTTGACCTTAGCTTGAGAGCAAAAAACTCTCTAGGAAACATCATATTTGGGCTTGGAATTATTTTATATTTTCTTTTTAAAGAAAGCTTCAACAGGGAAGAATATGTCTCAAAGCTCGTGTTTTCGAAGGATTTAATTTCCATTTTATATAAAAAAGGAGAGAAAATTTCCAAGAAAAAAACTTTTGATGTTTCTGAAATTTCCAGCTTTTTTGTGCGCACAAAAGCAAATATTACATACTGCGGAAGATACAAGAGCCTTGATACAAAACATTTCGTAAAAATAAAATTGAAAAACGGAGAAGAAATTAATTTTGAAGCAAAACCTTCTTTTTTCTCTTTTTCTCCTGCGTATCAATTTTTGCTCGAAATGATTTCATATTCTCGTTTTATCCCTAATTTTTCTTATAGCCTTCAGACAGACAACAAAGAAATCAAAAGAGAAATTAAATATTTTGAAAAATATGGAAAAAGGCTTCCTTTTTTAAAGAAAAAAGGCGCTATAGCGCTAATTGTTTTATATATTTTAATCGCCATTTCTTTTGTTTCGCTTGGGTTTTCCTTTTTCTTTATGTTAAAACCCAAAAGAGAAATGCCCAAAAGCCAAAAGGCATATATTGAAATTTTTAGGCAAATTGACGACTACAGAAACGACGGCAACTTTGAAATGGCATATAAAAAAGTAGAAGAAGCGAAAAAAATCGCTCCTAATGACTATAATGTCTATCTTTACGAAAGCTACATAGAAGAAAGGCAGAAAAACTACGAAAAAGAAATTGAACTCGCGAAAAAAGCACTTTTCCTAATCGAAAATGGCGAAAAATCTTTGTTTGACGAAGCTTTTAAAACAAACGGATTTGTTGAAAAACATATTTTTAAATCTCAAAACGAAAAATACGCAAGAACCTATGACAGGCTCGCAAAAGCCAATTTCGAGCTCAAAAACTATCAAGAAGCAGAAAATTATTACACAAAAGAGCTTGAAAATTCAAATTATAAATATTATGATATCCATTTCTATAGAGGCATTTCAAGGTTTTATTTAGGGAAATATCAAGAAGCAAAAGAAGATTTTTTGCTCCACAAAGAAATCGTAGAAAAATATTTAGAAGAAATGCAAGATATGTTGTATCCCCAATATGACAAAGATGACCTAGATTTAATAAACCGCTGGCTTGAAGCAACGGAAGGTTATTTAAAATGATATTAAAAAGCTCCTTTAAAAGGAGCTTTAAACTATTTTTTATCGATAACTTTGATTAAGTGGTAGCCAAATTGAGTTTGAACAGGGTTTGAAACTTTTCCGATTTCGCCTTCAAAAGCGCCTTGTTCAAAAGGTTTCACCATCATTCCGCGCCCAAAATAGCCAAGGTCTCCGCCGTTTGCTTTTGAAGGGCACATAGAATATTTTTTCGCTGCATCTTCAAAAGTGATTTTTCCTTCTTCAATTTCTTTTTTGATTTCCAATGCTTGATTTTCGTCTTGAACCAAAATATGTTCAGCTCGCACTTGTGTAAAATTGTCGCTCATTTTCGCTCCTATCTTTAGACTTCCAATTAGTGTAAAACTTAATATTAAAATAAATAGTGTTAATATTTTTTTCATTTTCTCTCCAAGTTTTTAGTTTTCACAATTACAATTCTAACATAAATGTGGTAAAATAATATTAGCCTTGCATGGGTTTACAATTTTGTTCCTACATTTTATTTAACTGGGAGAGATTGCTCAGGCAAAAGCTAGGAGTAGTGAAGTATACCTACCTCTTTACGGTTTAAAGGAAATGGACGCTCCCTGGCGCTCACCCACCTGCTGACTAGGCAGGAAACAAAATTGCCCATGTATAGGCTTTTTATTTTATCTCATGACTTTCACAAGGCGAAAAATCGTCTTGATGTCGTCGTCCGAGAGGTTATCTAAAGCCTGCACAATATATTCTTTCATAAAATTAGTATCGTTTTTCAAATATTCAAAGTCAAAAAGTTCGCAAAGACTGATTTTCAAAGCAGAAGCGATTTCAAGGAGCTTTTTTGTCGGAAAAGAAATCCCACATTCGATGTGGCTTAGGTTTCTTTGGTCGATGTTTATTTTTTCGGCAAGCTCTTCTTGAGACATGCCTTGTTTTTTCCTTAATTCCCTGATTTTTTGCCCTAAAAGTTTTTTAATGTCTCTCATTTCTTAATTTTAATATGCATTTAAAAATAAAAGTACAATGCAGATTAACTAAATATATTGATTTATATAAAAAAACATAGTAAAATACAATATAAATTATCTAAAATGCAAAAAAACAATAAATTTAAATTGTAAATCAGGAAAATAACATGAAAAAATTCAAATTTTTATCTTCTTTTGTCATACAAAAAAATGACTCCCATTTCAAATTTTCAAAAGCTTTCTCTTTAATCGAGCTTATGATTTCGCTAATCGTGATTTCTCTAGTCGCCGCGGCCTTTGTGCCAGTGATAACTAAAAAATTAGTAAAATCTTCGATTGTTGCGGGCTCCATTGGAAATAGCTCTGGAGGAATTAGCAACAATTGCTCTCATATCAACGAAGATTGCGCTTTGTGTGCAGGTGACACCTGTCTTTCTTGCAAGAATAAATGCGGTACAGGAGAAGTGTTAAATTCTCAAAATTGCAAATGCGAAGACAAAGTTCCATATTATATGACAGTTGATGGCTTATATGTCACAAAATATAACATGGGAGACAATAGCAAAACCAAAATCCCGAGCGCAGCTGGTGTGACCATTGTAAATGTTAGTGAAACTTGCGGCTCTGCTACTGATTATTCATCAAAATGCTGTTGGCAAGGAGCGACCTCTGGTGCATGTGATCTTGCAAATGGCGTTTATTCTGGTTGCGATAGAACTGTCTGCAACTGGGCTGCGGCGAATGCAATTTGTGCAAATTATAAGCAAGACGGAAGAACTTGGAGATTGCCCGCGGCTGATGAAATGGTAAATTGGGGAGCTAATTCCATAGCAAAAGATAGCGACGGCTTAATGCTTTGCGATAACGGCGCAGCAGGTCATTATTCCGCTTATTGTGGTATTAATGCATCTGGCTGCAGAGGAACAATGGGAACTCGCTGCGATAGCGTAGGGGTTTGGAGTGGCTCTGTTAATAGCTCTACAGCAGCTTATCATTATTTTCTAGGTTATGCTAAATGGAAAAAAGAAGGTGCTTATCTTACTTATGCAAATTCCGTCCGTTGTGTTTCTGAAATTGTTCCTAATTGCAAAACTTATTCAGGAGAAACCTGCACTGCCTGCAAAGATAACTACTATTTAAAAAACGATGAATGCAAAAAACATACAGACGTTTCAAATTGCGAAGCTTATGCAAGCACCGAAGATAAGTGCGAAGCTTGCAAAGATGGGTATTATTTATCAAACAACCAATGCAAAAAAAGCGCAGAAGTCCAAAATTGCGAAACATATTCAAAAATTGAAGACAAATGCGAAAGCTGTAGCTCCGGCTACAAACTTTCAAACAACACTTGCGTTTCCGAGTTTGATTGCTCTGGGCAATATTTTATGAAGATAGGAAATTTGTGCGTTACGAAATATAATATGGGAGACAGCACAGAAACTGCAATCCCAAGCGGAGCTGGAGTGAGTGTTGTGCGAGTTGGCACGACTTGCGGTTCTAGATTTGACTATTCAACAAAATGCTGTTGGCAAGGAACGACTTCAGAATCTAACTGTGACGCAACAAACGGCGATTATTCAGGTTGCAACAGAACTGTCTGCACTTGGGGTGCGGCAGACTCGATTTGTGCTCATTTCAAACAAGGAAATAAAACTTGGAGATTGCCAACGACAGCCGAAATGTCAAATTGGCTAACATATTCAAAAGGTAAAGGTGACGATGGCTTAATGCTCTGCGATGCTAATTCTGGCTACTCTTCCGCTTACTGTTTCCATTCCTCCTATAATTGTCCCGGCTCCTACGATAACGGTTGCACTCCGTACGCTGTATGGAGTAGTGTTCTCTACAAGTCCAAGTACGCATACTACTACACCTTGAGTAATGGCAGTTGGTCCTCTAACCACCCCCTCAGAACGTACCCCTTTTCTGTCCGCTGTGTAACAGATTTATAACTATAATGTTATTTTGTGTTTTGATGTGTGCGGAAGGTTTCCCTTCCGCTTTTTTTAATTTTTAAATCTTTCGCCATCTAAATATTTAATCACTCTCGCGGGGCAGCCCACAACGACAGCATTATCGGGCACATCTTTTGTCACAACAGAGCCTGCGCCTATGATTGCATTTTCTCCTATTGTGACGCCTGCTAAGATTGTGACATTCACCCCAATCCACACGTTTTTCTTGATGTGGACAGGCTTACAGGTGATGACGGGTCTATCATAGAAATCATGGTTGTTTGTTGCAATTGTGCAATTTAAAGATATCAATGTGTTGTCTTCGATTGTGAGGCCGCCTGAGGACATGCATTGAAAGCCATTCATCAAAACGATGCCTTTGCCCAATTTTATCGTGTTTCCCAAAAGAGCAAAAAACGGAGGGTTGATTATTGTTGTTTTGTCGAGGTTGTGGTTAAATAATTCTTCAATGAGCTCGCGGCATTTTAGGTCCGTGGGGCATGTATGGTTTATCTTAAAACAAAGCTCCGAGCTTCTTTTCATCTCTTTTTCTCTGTTTTCGTCGGGTATTCTTAAATCTATTCTTACTTCTTCCATTTTTCTACCTTATAAAATTCGTGTAAACTGTAACTTCTTGTTTTGGCTTTTCAAGGCCGGCTTTTGTCGCAAGCTCTTTGCATTTTAAGAAATATGCCAAGTTTCTTGCAAGAATTCTCATATTTTGCATGCCTTCCTCGTCTTTTTGGGCTTCTTCAGGGTTTGCGCCGTGGACCATGTTCCAATATCGCCCCGAAATCACTGGCATTTGGTTGATTTGGAAATATTTGTTCAATTGGTCAATAGTGGCAGTTGTTCCTGCGCGCCTTGCTGAAACAATTGCGCTTGCAGGCTTTAAAACAAATGAATTTCTTTTTGTCATAGAATCTATAAAAAATGCTCTATCTAAAAAAGGCACAACAACACCGCTCGCGGAGGCATAATGTACAGGAGAGCCCACGATATAGCCATCAAAATCTTTTGCAAAATCAACAAAAGCGTTCACTTTATCATCTATGACGCAGCGACCCAATTTAGCGCAAGCGCGACAATCTCTGCAAGGGGCGATTGGGTCTTTCCCGATGTAATAAATTTCTGAATCCACCCCGTCTTCTTTTAAAGTTTTTTCAATTTCTTTTAAAGCCGTATAAGTGCAGCCTTTTTCTTTTGGAGAACCGTTGATTAATAGCACTTTCATAGTTTCCCTTTTCCATTTTTCTTTTTTTACACTATTATTATTAAAAATTTTCTCAAATTTTTAAAGGTCTAATCCTATGAAATTATTATCTAATTCTCTCAAATTTTATTTAATTTTTTAAAAATTTCTTCTGCAATTTTTTTGTGTTCAAAAGGCACAAAATGCAAGCCATCAAAAGAAGAAGGCCTTGCCACTTTATTTAAATTTATAAACTCACAATTATATTTTTTTGAAATTTCAAGATAGATTTCGGGCAATTTTTTTGATTTTTCTATAGAACTTTCATCAAAAAGCTTTGAAAATATTGGGCTTTTTAGGATATCTTGTGTGATATTTGTTGGCGCAACTAGAATTATTTTTGCATTTGGCAAATTATTTTTTATAATTTCAATTAAATTTGAAATTCCAAGCTCAAAGTCCAAAAAAGTCGCGCCATATTGGCTTTGCAAATCATTTACACCCAAAGCAAGGATTACAACATCAAACTTTTCTTTTAAAAATTCAGGCAAGATTTTATAGCCCGTATAGCTTTTTCCCATTGGGTTTTTCGAAAAAGCAGTTCTGTTATTTTGCCCTTCTTCTATAATTTCAAATTTCCCTTTGGAAAAGTTCTTCAAAATTCCGCTCCAGCGAGAAAATTCATCAAACCTCGAACCGTCTTTTGGGTTGAAGCCAAATGTGTTGCTATCTCCAAAACATAAAACTTTTTTCATAGAGCTTATTATAGCAGGGATTTTTTGGATTTTGAAGAAGAGATTGGAAATTAAAAATATATAATTATGCAATGTGTCATTTTAAATTTACTAGAAAATCGTTTTAGTTTTGCGAAAACTGATTTTTCGTACCTACTTGGTGTTTTAGAATCTTAATTTAGTGTTGAATTTCTGTATTCCTTATTTTAGAGATTCTGAACAGCTCAAAAAACTGCACTTCGCTTGTTTTTTAGAGCTTTCAGAATGACGTATTGTTTTATTTTGTTCATACAAAAAACAAATAGCGCACAAAAAAAGCCTACAAACTAGGCTTTTAATTTAAATCGCGCTTGGAGAAGGACTCCAAAACGTATGCAAGGAGTAGGCGAGTTTACGAGCCGTACTCTTTGTTATGTTTTACATTGTAAAACATTTATTTTGGAGGGGAGAACCCGAAGGGTGAGAATTCCTCCAAAAATTAAATCTCTCGATTTGAGAGATTTAATGGCGCGCTTGGAGGGATTCGAACCCCCGACCTTTTGGTTCGTAGCCAAACACTCTATCCAACTGAGCTACAAGCGCATATATTCAATTGTAAACTAATCTTACACCACACAAAAACAAAATTCAAGTAAAAAATTAAGGTGCAAATAAATTGCACCTTTAAAATAACTCTCTATCTGTAATACTAATCGTTCAATCACGACTAATTTAATGACACTTTTTGACTTTCTACGCTTTTGTCCACATTGCGTCTGATGTTAATTTTGAGTTTACGAATTCTTGTGAAATATTTATGTTAGAAGGTGTGAAAATGAAAACATTTTCGCCGATTTTTCTTTGTGAACCATCAAGCGCGTGCGTGCAACCGCACAAAAAGTCAACTATTCTTTGAGATTGTTCTCTGTCTAATAATTGCAAATTCAAGATAATTGTTTTTCTTTCTTTTAAAGCTTCAACGATAGAGATTGATTCATTGTAAGCTTTTGGCTCAATCACAACAACTTCATGAGCACCAGCTTTAGGTTGAGACAAAACTCTCAAATTAGAACGTTTTCTAACCGGATTTGTTTCAGTAAAGCTTGGTTCTAATGCTGCGTTTGCGTTTGTTGGATAAGTTGCGTTTTCGTATTCGCCGTCTTCTGGATATAAATCGTCTGCATCATAACCGCTTGGATTTAAAGATTCCGTAAGAGCTCCAATAATGTCTTTAATTTTTTCTGAAAGTGCCATTTTTTCTCCTTTAATTATCTTTGAATAAAATTCTGCCTAATCTAATCATTGTTGCGCCTTCTTCAAGCGCGATTTTGTAGTCATGGCTCATACCCATAGAAAGCTCCTTAAGTTGATATTCTTCTTGAAGCGCTTTCATCTGTTTAAAAAGCCTATGAAGTTCTTGTGTGTCGTCTGTCAATGGCGCGATATTCATCAACCCCACCAAATCCAAAGACTTCATACATCTCACTTCTTCTATTAAATTTTCAAGTTCATTTGGACTAATCCCAAACTTTTGCGCTTCACCAGCATTATTCACTTGAAGAAAAATCTTTTGTATAATGCCTAGTTCAGATGCCCTTTGGTCCACTGCCTTCGCGATTTTCAAGCTATCGATTGAATGGATATAATGAAAAACCCCAACGACATGTTTAACCTTGTTAGTCTGTAAATGTCCAATAAAATGATATATCGATTGCGACTTTGCTGTATCATCTATTTTGCCGATTTTTTCAACCGCTTCAAGCGCTCGGCTCTCTGCAAAATTTCTCAACCCAGCATCATACGCTTCCATCATTTTTTTCTCGTCATAGTATTTAGTAACTGCGACGATTGTAGGATTGTAATTTTTCGTCTCTTCTAAAATTTCGTTTAAATTTTCTTTTACGCTCATTTTAAAAGCCTTAAAAAACTCTCCCTACTATTTAAGGAATATTGCTCCTTATTTCTATTATATTGTATTCATGAGCCCTTGCAAAAAAATAAATTTATATCCAATTTACAAAAATTAAAAACAACTTGAAAACATGTGAGGGAGCATGTTTTGGCATGATAAAAATTTTGTAAAATTTAGTAATATTTCTTAACAACTCGACTTTCGTCGCAACTTTGGAGCATGCCTTTGATATAATGTTGAAAGAAGGAAAAATTACGATGGAAAACAAAGAAAAAAACAATGTCAATTCACCTATCGATTGGGACGATTATTTTTTAGAAATTGCGCGCACCGTTTCAAAACGCTCTAATTGCCTGAGGGCGCACGTGGGCGCTGTTATTGTGGGTAAAGATAAAAAAATCAAGGCCACAGGATATAATGGAACACCTTCAAAAGTCGTTTCTTGTATGGAATTAGGGGTGTGCTACCGCATTCAAAACAACATCGAATCAGGAACAAGATATGAAACGTGTAGAAGTATCCACGCCGAGCAAAACGCCATAATCCAAGCTGGACAAGATCGCTGCCAAAATGCCAATATGTATATCTGGGGGCATAATTTTATCTGTATTTTGTGCAAAAGATTTATTGTGCAAGCAGGAATTGAAAAAATTTACCTTAAAAAAGACGAAAACTCGCCTTTGGTCGTTGTGACCGCACAACAGCTTAAAGACGAACTTTCTGCAGACATTTTAGCAAGCGTTTAAAAAATATTTAAGAAATTTATCTAATTAATTATTTTTTTAAATTGGTATAATATTTTTATGAAATTAAAATTTAAAATTTTATCAAGTATATTTTTCCTTGGGCTTTTGGGTTTTGGGGTTTCAATAAATTCCCAGAAAGCAACCTCTAAGCCAAATTTCAACTATCAAATCTATGCCCCTCAAAACATCACGACTTTAGGCCAACAAGTCCAAAAAGCGCAAAAAGATTCTCAAATCATCTTTATTGTTGATTTTTCTAATTCCATGAATGAGCAATTGATGGGAAAAACGAAGCTCGACATGGCGCGAGCGACTTTGGCGGAAATTTTGCCCAAAATTCCTCCGAACGTGAAAACAGGCCTTAGAGTGTATGGCTATAGTGCTGGGTTCACGTATTTTCAAGGCTGCCAATCTTCAAAGCTCACAGTTCCATTGGCGCAAGGAAATTATCAAAATATCTTATCAAGCTTGTACCAAACAAAAGCCACGGGCTGGACTCCTATCACGTATTCTCTTAAACAATGCGTAAATAGCGACTTTATAGGAACAACAGGCAAAAAGCACATCATTCTTTTAACGGACGGCGGAGAAAATTGTGACGAAAGCCCTTGCACTTATGTCATAAATTTAATGAAAACAAGAGACGACATCACAATCGACGTCATAGCCTTTGATATCCACGACACAGACGCAAACAACCAACTAAGGTGTACCGCCTTAATGACAAGCGGAAAATACCTGAAGGCAGACAACGAAAACGATTTATACAATTCTTTGTTTGAATCTGTTGGCATAAACAAAGACGTTAAAGGGAACATTAAAATTCCTTCTGAAAACTAGTTTTTCGCCTTTTCTTTCGTTTTTTGTTTAAATTGATTTTTCATCTCTTGCATTTTGTCTAAAGCAGGGCTGATTAATTTTTCCATCAAAATGTTTTCAACAAAGAAATCAATAGGTTTCGCAAGCAAAATAAGAGCAATTGAGCCAGAAACAGTGGCCACTATGCTCTTGTTTATGTTTTTGTCTTGCAAAAGCTTTGCTAAAGTGTCTTTTCTTGCTATTTCTTCGTTTCCATATAGAGCTTTTGCTTTTTCGAAATGTTTAACATATTTTGAATTTTGGAAAGGCTCGCCCGACAAAATGCTTTGAGACAAATCGCCTTGCTTTTTAAGATAAGTTATAACTGGGTTTTTGGGGTCAGGATTTTTTAGATATTTTCCATAGATATTGTCGTAGCCATCACTTTCCACAAACACAGAAGAAATCTTGTTTTGAAGAGTTTTCTTTTCAATAAATGGTCTATTTTTTTGTGCTTTTTGCGCAAAAGATTCTAACAAACCTTCTGTAAAAGTCGCCCTATCTGCTTTTGGGTATTCTGTGTTTTCTAAGTAATTTCTTGTGAATTCAATTATTTCTTTTTTCTCTGTCGCAGATAATTCGTTTTTGTTTTTCGCTATTCGAACCCCAATCTTTTGCCCGAGCTTGATTGCACCAGTGGGCATAATAACGCTTGCTAAACCTTGAAAAATCGCTTGTTGAATGCTTCTTCTTGCGGAAGGGTTATAGGTTTTATCTTCATTTTTATATTTGTCATAGATGTCGGCTCCCAAATACAAAAGCGCAGGCGCCCAAAGAACTGTGCCCAAAGTGTTGTTGATTGGGCTGATTGCCGCTCCAACTTCGTTTGAATATGCCAAAAGCCTCAAAGGATATTTGGACAAAATGTCGTCATTTTCCTTCTTTTTTGTTGTCAAATTTTGCGAAACAAACTTGTGATATAGCTTATATTCATTTTCTTTGATTTTAATTGGATTCATTCTGGTGCCTCTTTATAAGCTTCGGGGTTTTTAATTGTACCAAAAATAAGCTTCATTTTCAAGCAGATATCTTTTTTGTTACAAGGCAGAAGAAGAAAGTTGGTTAATCATCATTCAAATAAAGATATATATTTAGTAAAGCAAATCGCAGAATGTTTTCTTTTTAATTTTTCAGACTGCATTTTTATGCTGCAAGGCTCTACTATGTTAAGATTAATCAAATCGAGCGCTAAATTTTTTGCAGTCGGCATAGTTATGTCTAGTTTTTTTGCAATTTCACTAAATGACATAATTGGGCTATTGTATAACTCTTCTAAAAGCCTTTGAGCATTTTGCACTTTTGCCCCTAAGGCAATGATTTCTTTGCTGCATTCTTTTTGAAGTTCATTAAATTCGTGATAAATTTTATAAGTATTTTTTGCGGCACTATTTAATGAATCAATAAAAAATAATATCCAAGACTCAATATCTCCCGTGGAATTTGCATTTTTTAATGCATTGGTATAGTTTTCTTTATTTCTTTCAAAAATATAAGAAACATTAAACCAAGGCTTTATTAATTGCTTGGAATCCAACAATTGGGCTAAAATTAACAACCTGCCTATCCTGCCATTGCCATCTTCAAAAGGGTGAATTGTTTCAAACTGATAATGAAATAATGCCATTTTTACCAATATCGGTAATTTTAAATCATCGTTATGCCAAAAATTACACAAATCGGTCAGCAAGTCAGGTAATTCTTTCCAATGAGGAGGAATAAATTTTGAACTTTTAATTGTATTTCCGCCAATCCAATTTTGAACCTTTCTTATACAGCCGGGTTTTTTATTTGACCCTCGCACGCTATTTAACAGCGTTTTATGCAAGGTGCATATAAATCTTTCGCTAATTGGCAATTTTTGCAAAAGCGCATTCATTTCAAAAGTTGCTTTAATGTAATTTTCTACTTCTTCTCTGTCTTTTATTTGCTCAATATTTTTTGCATTTTCTTCAGGCAAGAGCATTTCGCTAAAAGTGGTTCTTGTTCCTTCCATGAAAGATGATTTTACTGCTTCTTGATTAACTATCATTCTTAAAAAAACGTCTATATTTTTTAAATTTTTAGAATCAGCGTTTAATTCAGCAATGCTTTTAATTGTTTCTTCTGACAATAGATAAATATCGGGATTGGTTATTTTAAACCCAGCATTTAACATTTTGGGCATGAAATATTTATATGATATTTTTTCATATTCATTTTTTTCATTTTTAAATAATTCTTCTGCTTGTTTATTTTCGCCATACATATAAAAGCTCCAAAAAATTTTATTAAAATTTTCACTCGTTAAAATTATAGATAATTTTTTTTAATGAGTCAATATAAAAATAAAAATTTATGCATATTTTTTTAATAAGTAAATATAAATAAAAAATATCGCAATAATTTTTATGCAAAATTTAAAAGAATTTAAATTTTCAGATTACAAACAGGCGAAAATTTATAATGATTTTGCAGATTTTTACCAATATTTATAAATGCGCATAGAATTTAGAAAAACCATCTGGCACATACACTCAAAACGCATTAAAAAAGAGACCCTTGCGGTCTCTTTTATGGTGGGCGTTGAGAGGCTCGAACTCCCGACA
>CAKURL010000014.1 GCA_934675685.1 uncultured Candidatus Melainabacteria bacterium
TCTCTGTCGTGGGGATTGCAAGAGAGCTTTCTGCTTTGTTTAACCGCCCAATGACATTTAAAAAAGCAACTTTACAAAACCCTCCAAAAGCAGATTTTGAAGTGGAAATCAAAGATGAAGAAGTTTGTAAATATTATAGCGTTGCAATTTTGAAAAACCTTACAATCAAACCATCTCCAGATTTCATTCAAAGAAGAATTATGGCTTGCGGCATGCGCCCAATTAACAACATCGTTGATATTACAAACTATGTAATGATGGAATATGGCACGCCACAACACGCTTTCGACTTTGACAAAATCGACAATTATCTTTGCGTGCGTTATGCAAAAGAAAACGAATCAATCGTTACAATCGACGAAATGGAAAGAAAATTGACAAAAGACCAAAGTGTCGTGATTGCAACAAAAGAAAAACCGGTGTGCATAGGGGGTGTCTTTGGCGGTTTAAATTCTGAAATCGACGACAACACTAAAAACATTGCACTTGAAGCTGCATACTTTACTCCTCACACAAACAGAAAATCAGCGCGCTCTGTTGGATATCATTCAGACGCTTCTGGAAGATATGAAAGAGGAATTGATATCGAAATGGTGGCTTCTGGTCTTGCTCGTTCTGTTGAATTGCTTCAAAAATATGCAGACGCAGAATTTGTTGGAATTTCAAAAACAGGCTCCGATAAAGCGCAAGATATTGAAATCACTTTAAGAAATTCTGAAATCAAAAGAATAATGGGAATAGAAATCGAGCAAGCGCAACAAATTTCTATCTTAGAAAACCTTGGCTTTGAGCTTTTGGGCAAAAACGAGCTTGCTGCAAAATTCAAAGTTCCAAGCTACAGAGTAAATGATGTTTATCGAGAAATCGACTTAATTGAAGAAGTTTCAAGAATAAATGGCTTTGATAAAGTGACGCCTTTAATCCCAAATATCGCACAAGGCGCAGATATCAGCTTTGATACAAGAAGCGTTAAAACAATAAATGAAACAATGCTTGCTTTTGGCTTTGATGAAATCATAACAAGCTCTTTGTTAGGTAAAAACTTATGTAATACATATCTTCAACCGCTTGACGATGCAAAAGCGATTGTTGTTAAAAATCCGCACAGCGAAGATTTTTCAACTTTAAGACAAAAATTAATGCCAAGCATGCTTGAAGTTGTGAAAAACAATTATGACAATGGAAACAAAAACTTTAGGTTGTATGAAATAGGAAAAGTTTATTCGAAAATTGCTGCTCCAGAAGGCGACTCCACCGGCGTTTTAGAAGAGCGCAAATTGACAGGTTGCATTTTTGGAAACGTGAACAACAGCCTATATAATTCAAAAGAAGGTGATTTCTTCACTCTAAAAGGTGTTCTAGAAGGCTTATTTGAAAAACTCGGGCTTTCAAGAAGGATTATCTTCTCTCAATTTGAAGAAAATGACGCAAAAGAATATGGCTTTATCCACCCTGCTCAAGGTGCTTTGATTTCTCTTTTGGGTAAAGGTAAAAAAGTTCTTGGCTATATAGGAAGGCTTCACCCAATCTTGCAAGACAAAATGAAATTTAATCAACCTCTTTATATTTTTGAGATTAATTTAGAAGAAATTTTGTCTTCAATTTCTCCAAGCGTGAAAAAATTCAAGAAGCTTCCCGTGTTTGCGCCTGTTCAAAGAGACATTGCGCTTTTAGTGAACAAGGAAACAACAATTGAAGACATAGAAAAAGCGATTAAAAAAGTCGCAGATAGAAATTTGTTTAAAGGTTCGAAAGTGTTTGATATTTACGAAGGCAAAGGAATAGAAGAAGGCAAAAAATCTCTTGCTTTTAGAATTACTTTGCAAGACGAAACAAAAACCTTAACCGATGAAACAATTCAAGCAGAAATTGCTAAAATCAAAGCTGGGCTTGAAAAGAACATTGTTGGGCTTCAATTAAGATAATAAAATAGCTAAATTTTATCTTCAAGATAGCTTTTAATATTTACTTTAATCTCTTCTAATTTTTCAAAGTTAGAAGAGATTTTATATTTTTTGTCCGATGAAATTAAAATCAAATTTGTGATGTCATAGACAATTTCATCAAGCCCAAAAAAGACTTTATAATACAATTTGTTTGAAGTTTCGCCATTATAAATGTCGATATTTTTAAAAGTTTTTTTATATTTTTCAAGAAGCTCCAAAATAAATTTGTTTTGAGGGTTGAAGATTTCTCTTGAAGATGGCAAATTTGAGACAAAAATTCCGTCTTTTTTTAAATTCTTTTTAATAAGTTGAAGATATTCTTCGCTTAAAAATCTTTCGTCTATCCCTTCGTCTCCTGCGACGTCCACTATAATCAAGTCGTATTTTTTCTTTCTTTTATTTTTTAAAAATACAAGGGCGTCTTGGAGATAGAAATTCATTTTGTTTGAAATTTTAAAATCAAAATATTTTTGAGCCAAAGGAAAAACATTTTCGTCAATGTCCACGATATCAATATTTTCAAGTTTTTCAAAAATTTTTTCAAATTGGTTTACGATAATTCCAGAGCCAAAGCCCACAAGCAAGATGTTTTTAATATTTTTGTTCATTAAATATGGAATTAGAAAATAGTTTATATAAAACAAATTTCCTTTGTAAAATTCGCTATTTACTTTTCCTGCTTGATATGTGTCGTCGTATTTTAAAAACCTTCCAAACGAGCTTTCTACAACAGAGATGTCGTGGAAATCGGATTGTTTTTGAAAAAGAATTTTTTCTTTGATTTCTTTTTGCTCTATGATTTTTTCAAGCTTTTTGTCCGGCTTTTTTATCATCAAGTTTTCTGGAATAATCATAAAATAACTATAGCATAATTTAATTATTAATTCTAAAATAAACTTCTTTTAAAGTGTTTTTGCTGATGTGGGTGTAAAGCTGGGTTGTGACTATGCTTGCGTGGCCTAATAATTCTTGCACGACTCTTAAATCTGCGCCGTGTTCCAATAAGTGTGTTGCAAAAGAGTGTCTGATTGTGTGAGGAGAGATTTTTTTATCTATCAATTCTCCTTGTTTTCTGATTAATAAATAGACATATTGCCTTGTGATTTTTTTGCCATTTTCTTTCAAAAATAAATATTTTTTGTCTTTGGAGTCAAAATATTTTTGCTCTATTAATTCTCTTTTTTTTAAATATTTTTTTAGAATTTTCGCGCATTTTTGGTTGATTGGGATAATTCTTTCTTTCGAGCCTTTCCCAAAGACTTTTATTGTTCTTTGGCTCAAATTTAAGTTTTTCAATTCTAACTTCACAAGCTCGCTCACCCTTGCCCCCGTGGAATATAAAAGTTCTATAACGGCATTTTCTAAAGTCGTCAGGTGACTTTTTAAAATTTCATCTATTTGAGAAATAGTGAGCACTCTTGGGAGCTTTTTGGGGATTTTTGGAGAAGAAATAGATAACAAAGGGTTGATTTCTATAATTTCTCTAAAGCTCAAAAATTTAAAAAATCCCTTCAAGGAGGCTATTTTTCTTGTGATAGAAGAAGGGGTCAATTCTTTTTTATTTAAAGATTTAATATAAAAAGAGATATCTTTTCTTTTGATTTCTTTTAGCGGTTTTTCTATAGAATTTAAAAATTCCATAATATCATTTTGGTATGCCAAAATAGTATTAGAAGATAACCCTTTTTCTAATTCGAGATAGGTTAAATAATCGTTTAAATAGTTTTCTTTTTGAGTTTGATTTTCTTTATTAAGACACACTAATTAATTCTCTAACTTCTCTTCTTTTGATTTTTTTAGTCGCTGTTTTTGGAAGCTCTTCTCTGTTCACGAAAATCGCAGTCGGCCTTTTGTATTGGCATAAATGAAGCGCTCTTTTCTTTGCTTCCATAATAAGCATGTTTTCTACGGTTTTTTCGTCATATTTTTCATATAATTCCCCCCTTGGAACAACAACAAGAGCGACCTCTTCTGTGCCTTTCTTTTCTCCTTGTTGCCTTGTTAAAGATAATGCACAACACTCTTGGCACAAGGGGCTGTTTGCCATAATTGATTCCACTTCTTCCGGAAAAACCTTTTTGCCTCCGGCTAAGACAATCATGTTTTTAATTCTTCCTGTGATAAAGACTTGGCCTTTTCTGTCTATTTTTGCGATGTCTCCTGTGTGGAGCCAGCCGTCTTTTGTGATGACTTCGTCTGTCAATTCTTGTTGTTTATAATATCCTTTCATGACAGCAGGCCCTTTTACCATAAGTTCCCCTGTTTCTTTGTCTATTTTTGCTTGGAAGCTATTTAATAAATACCCGACAGAGCGAATGTCTGTCTTTTTATCCATGCTGAATGTCACAACAGGGCTTGCTTCTGAAAGCCCGTAGCCTTGAAAGACTTTTATTCCGATACGGTTAAAATATTTACCCATGTCTAAATCCATAGGGGCACCGCCTGAACAAAAGCCATAAAATTCGTTTCCAAATTTCGAATGGATTTCTTTAAACAAAACTTTTTTCAAACCTTCAAATGGGAAAAATTTTGCCAAATAATGATAGTTGAAGTTGAACAAAAGTTGTTTTATTTTAGATTGCTTTGAAAGTTCTATTTCAAATTGCATTTTGAGCATTTTAAAGAAAGATGGCACCGTGCACATAAATTTGATTTTTTTAGCTCTCATAGTGCTTAAGACGTCGTTTGGGCGAAGAGTTTGGGTGTAATAAATTGAATAGCCTAAATTCAAAAATGCGCAAAAGCCAAAAGAAAGCTCAAACAAATGATTCATAGGCAAAATTGAAAGTATATTAATCTTTTCGTTGTTTTTAAAAATCCTGTCCATGCCATATTTTAAATCCATTACTTGAGACATTAAATTTCTAAATGTCGTCTGTACGCCTTTTGGGTTTCCTGTAGTGCCTGATGTGTAGATTATAAGCGCGCAAGAGTCCAGGTTTCTGTGGCGGAAATGTTTTCTATATTTTTCAGGCAATTTATAAATATTTGTATAAGTTTCATCTTCAACATCGTCAATTAAGATAATATTTTTGATAGATGGAAGTTTGTCTTTAATTTCCTTGATTAAATTAAAATATTTTTTTGAAACAAAAGCGATAGTGGGTTCGCAATTTGATAAAATTGAGGTGATTTCGTGGTGGGTGAGCTTAATGTCTAGTGGAACTAAAGTTGTTCCTGCAATAATTGAAGCAAAAAATACCGCCCCAAATTCCACTTTGGATTCTGAAATGATAGCGATTTTTTCTTCTCTTTTCACTTTTAATTCGTCGATTAAATAAGAAGCGATTTTTTGGCTCATAAGCCCTAGGCCTTGGTAAGTGTACTCTTGCCAGCCATATTTATTTTTCATGCCTAGCGCAATTCTATCTTGAAACTTGTCCGTTTGATTTTTCAAAAAAGAAAGTATATTTTCTTTTGCTTCTTTTTTTAATTTTTCCACTTTTCCCCCTGATATCACCTAACAATATTTATATTTCCATTCTACAACTTTATTTAAAAAATTCAAAATCGTTAAAATTTTTTAAGTGATAAAATAGCTATGTAAAAAGAAATTTTAAAAAGAGGCAAAAATGTACGAAAATTCAAACATAGATTGGCAAAAAGAAGATTTAAAATACATTTGGCACCCATGCTCGCAGATGAAAGACTATGAAACATTGGCTCCAATTGTAATAGACCACGCTAAAGGTATAAATCTTTATGATATCGATGGAAATTGCTATAAAGATGTTGTTTCTTCTTGGTGGTGTAACCTTTTGGGGCATTGTAACCCAACTATTTCTGCTTCTTTAAAAAAGCAAGCAGATAAATTAGAACATGTCATTTTTGCTAATTTTTCTCATAAAGGAATAATAGAGCTTTGTATGAGGTTGAAAAAGATTATTCCTTCCGGCCTTGAAAAATTTAATTTCTCAGACAACGGCTCATCTGCAATCGAAATGGCGATGAAGATGTCTTTTCAATATTTTCAACAAACAGGAAAACCAAACAAAAAAAGATTTATGGCTTTAACTGAAGGCTACCACGGAGAAACAATAGCTGCGCTTTCAGCTGGTGCTTGCGATCTTTATACTGAAATCTATAAACCAATTTTGATGGACGTGGAACATATTCAAGCGCCCGATTGCTATCATTGCCCTTTTAATAAAAATAGAGATAATTGTTCTTGTGAATGTATTTGTTTTGCAGAGAAATCTTTTGAAAAATATGCTTCTGAAACATGTGCTATTTTAATAGAACCATTGCTTCAAGGAAGCGCAGGCATGAGGATTTATCCTGCTTTATATATTAAAAAACTTCGAGAATTATGCGACAAATATGATGTTCATTTAATCGCAGACGAAATTGCAACAGGCTTTTATAGAACAGGAAAAATGTTTGCTTTCGATCATGCGGGCGTTTCTCCTGACATCATGTGTATTTCAAAAGGGCTCACAGGGGGCTATATGCCAATGGCAGCAGTGGTTACGACAAATGAAATCTATGAAGCTTTTTATGATGACTATCTAAAACATAAAGCCTTCATGCATTCTCATACATACGCTGGAAACCCTCTTGGGGCAAGTTGCGCCCTTGCGGTATTGGATATTTTTGACAAAGGAGAAATTCAAGAGCATTTAAAAGAAGTAACTCCATATTTTAATAATTTAATTAAAGAAGAATTTTTAGATTTAAAAAACGTTGGAGAAGTCCGCTCTTTGGGGCTTATTAATGCGATTGAGCTTGTATATGACAAGAAAAATAAAATTCATTTTGATTCTAAGCTTCGCCTCGGCTATCAAATTTATAAAAAAGCTCTTAAGAAAGGCGTTTTGCTTCGCCCGTTGGGGGATATAATCTATTTCAACCCTCCTTTAATCATAGAAAAAGAAGACATGGATTTTGTAATTAAAGTTGCAAAAGAATGTACAATAGAAGCTTTAAAAGAAAACAATTTCATTTAATTAAAATTCAATTAATTCTTTATAAGTCTTAATTGCATAGCTATCAGACATGCCGGAGATGAAGTCTATTATAGCTTGTTTGTAGTCTTGCGGATTTTCTATGTTATAAATAATTTTATTTCTATATCTTCTAAGCAAGTGCGTTCTTTCGTCAATATTGGAATATTTAATAAGCCAATCTGAAAAATCCAAGGTAGAAGTAGGGTAAAATCTTGAGAATTTATGAAGTTTATTTATTGTATTAAATCCATCATAATTTGACAAAAGAAAGTCGAAAATCGCTTCTAAGACAAGTTGTGCATATTTCATAAATGGTTTAAACCTTGGGTTTGAATAGATTTTTTGATAGTTGAAGCTTTTTATTTTGTTCATCATATCATAATGTTCTTTTGAAAATGTAAGTCCAGTTTCCGGGGTCGAATTTTTGCATAAATTTGTTATAAATTCGTGGATTAAAGAAGAAGTGTTCACGTTTTTAAAATGAATTTTCTTTTGCACGACTTCTTGCGCCATTTGTTTCAATAAAAGCATATCTTTTTTTTCAAAAAATTTATAGTTATAAGCATCTTCGATGTCTCTACCTAAATATGCGATTTTATCTGAAATTTTTACAACACAACCTTCATAGGTGAAAGGCATGTGACGCCCTTTTTCTATTGTTTCAAGGTCTATGTATTCTTTTCTTGGCTTGATATTGTTTTCATTTACTTCGCCACAATGACAAACTATTCCATCTCTAACAGCGTATGTTAAATTCATGTTTTCTTTTAAACCGGAATAATTTGGAAGGGTTTCAATGTAGTCTATAAAGCGAAGAGAATTTTTTTCATGCCAGAATTTGTTTTGAAAACCATTTTTTTCCATGATTTTTTCAATAATTCTTTCGCCATGGTGCCCAAAAGGGCTATGGCCCAAATCATGTCCTAAAGCGATTGCTTCAGCTAAAGAAACATTTAACCCAAGAGCAGAAGCGATTGTCTTTGCAATGCTTGCAACGTGGCCCACGTGTTCAATTCTTGTACAAACGTGGTCATTATTTGTTGCAAAAAAGACTTGGGTTTTGTGTTTTAATCTTCTATATGCGTTTGAATGGATAATTCTAGTTGCGTCTCTATCAAATGGGGTTCTGATATCAAAAGGTTTATGGGACAAAGGCGCCAACCTTGTGATACATTTAATCCAGTTTGGGTGGTTTTCGTCTATTTTTTCTTTTATAAATTTATTTTTTTGAATTTCTTCAATCTCGTTCATATAGTCCCTCATTTTTTAAAATTATACGTAATTTTGACGATTTTTAAATCCTATATGTATTTTATTTTGCAAAAATGATAAAATTTATTTATGAACAGATATTTAGCAATAATCATATTTATATTTGTTTTTGTATTTGTTAAATCTTTTTTAATTGAACCAAATTCCCTTGTGGCAACGGATTATTCAGTTGAAGACAAGAATTTAATAGGTGTTAAGGTTGCATTTATTACTGACGTTCATTTAAAAAGAGGCGACTTCAAAAAGATAGATAGAATAGTAGAATTAACAAAAAATCATAACCCAAATATAATCATCTTGGGTGGTGATTTGGTGAACGAAAATAAAAAGGGAGTTTTGCCAAACATCAACCTTTTAATCCAAAAGCTTAAACAAATCCAAGCTCCGATTTTTTCTGTTTTAGGGGAAAGCGACTGGGCGACAAACGGAGAAAAAATCAAAACTGCACTTGAAGGTAATGGAGTGCATGTTTTAGATGATTCAAATTATAGAATAATTATTAATGGAAAATATGTGGATATAATAGGGCTTGCGGACTATAAAACAAAAAACCCTGATATAAATAATGCATTTAGAAGAACAAGAATGCCAAGAATAGTGATTTCGCACAATCCTGATATTTATTATGACATCATGGACGACGCGAGCGTTATTTTGTCCGGCCATACCCATGGCGGGCAATTTATCTTGCCTTTCACTCCTCCTTTGATTGTATCATCTAAATTTGGTGCAGAATTTGCAAGCGGAATAATCAAAAAAACTCATAATGTTATGATAATTTCAAAAGGCATAGGCACAGTCGGAATCCCTGCTCGCTTGAATTGTTTGCCTGAAGTAGTTTTTGTTAATTTTAGATAATTTAGTTTGACACACGTTTTTTAAAATTTATAATTAAAAAATAAGTTTTAAGGGTTCTTAAAGTGTATCAAAATTCATATATATTCTGGCTTGTTTTGGGTATTATTTTTCTTATTGTTGAAAGGAAATTTTCCAATACCTATAATCTTGTCTTAGCATGCGCTTTTTTGTTTAATTGCGCTGTTGCTTATAAAAATCCCGATAACCTTCTTTTGCAAGGTTTGAGCTTCTTGGGGCTTCTTTTTCTTTGTTATTTTTTAATCCAAGGAGCTTTTGAAAAAGAAAAAGATGATTTAAGAAAAGAAGAAAAACTAGCGAAAAAAGACTTTAAAAACCAAATAGCAACAGTAAAAAAAATAATTGGAAGAAGATTTTCCCTTGATGGCATTGGTTTGATCGAATATGATGGAGAAATTTATAGAGCTAAAAGCACAAAAGACAAAAGAATTGAAATAGGGAAAAAAGTAAGAATTTTATCAAGAGAAAATAAGATTTTTAACGTAGAAATCGAGGCAAAATAAATGCAAAAAATAAATAAAAGACTTTTAATTGTAGATGACGATGTTCAAATCAGGGAGCTTTTGACTTTTGATATCGCGCAAAGCGGCTATATTGTGGATTGCGCACAAGATGGCGAAGAAGGTTTAAAAAAGGCTCTTGAAAACAATTATGATTTAGTCTTGTTGGACGTTATGATGCCAAAAATGAATGGTTTTGACGTTTGCAAAAATATTAGATTAGTAAAACCAAACTTGCCTGTTTTACTTTTGACTGCAAAAGGAACAATTGAAGATAAAACCCAAGGGTTTGATTGCGGCGCAGACGATTATTTAATCAAGCCTTTTGATATTCAAGAAGTATTGCTTCGAATAAGAGCGCTTTTAAGGAGAAACCAACCTCAAGCTCCGCAAAAAAATTCAAAAGAAGTCTTGAGGGCGGGCGACATTGAAATTTTGCCGGATAACCTTGAAGCTTTGGTTTTAGATAAAAAAGTCAAATTGACCCCTACGGAATTTGAGATTTTATATTGTATGATGCAACATATAAATACACCTGTGAGCCTTGCTACTTTGCTAGATGAAGTCTGGGGATATGACTCAAACGAAGATGTTAGAATGGTGAGAGTGCATGTTGGAGGCCTAAGACAAAAAATCGAAGAAAATTCTAGGTCTCCTAAATATTTACACACCGTTGTGAATGTTGGCTATAAACTCACTCCTTTTGGAACTTTGGACGAAAACTAATGAAACAATTAAAAATAGTTGAACAAATAATCATAGTCTTGGTTTTGGCTGTATTAATCCCATTTATTACAATCGGGATAATCATCTCAAACATTTCTCAACAATCTGTGAGAAATGAACTTGTGAGCAACACGGATATCATCGCTCAATATGTAGCGACTTCCATAGATAATTACATAAAAATCAGCCAATCTCAATTAAACCAAGCGGCGGACGGTTTTAAATATGTCGAAAACGGGCTCGATAAGGTTAAATATTTTAACGAAATCGAGACAAAAAGCCATCTTTTAAAGGAATTGAAGCTTGTTTCTTATAAAGATGTTCCAAAAAGAAAATACACAACAAACAACGACGATTTGATTTTGACTTCGCAAATAGATAAAGACAAAAGCTATTATCTAATTGCAACCTTAAATCTAAACATTATAGATAAAATTTTAAAAAAATATGCAAACGAAAGAAATATCTTTGTAATTGATTGTGACTTAAAAAAGCTTGTTATCGCAAACAACAAAGATGCTTCAATAGACGACGCTATTAAAGACTTTGATTTCAATTCAAAAGAAGAAAGCGGACAATTCGGCCAAAAGAAAAATACTCCAAAAGTCTTTTATAGGCTGGATAACCCAAATTGGGTCGTGATTGTGGATACTACAAAAAAAGTAACCAAAAAAACAATAAACAAAGCGCGTTATAGAATAATTTTAGCACTTTCGATTGCAGCTTTATCAATCATTGTGATTGTGAGCCTTTATACTTCATATCTTTATATAAATATAAGGCAGCTTCTAAGGGGGATTACGGCGATTTCTAAGGGAAATTATGACAAAAAAATCCACCTTGTAAAAACAATATTCACTCCTTATGAAACAATTTTTTTAGCCAAAGAATTCAACTATATGGCAAATAAAATCAAGCTTTCTTATAAAGATTTAAAAGAAAAAAACAAGAAGCTTCAAGAATTAGGGGAATTTAGAGAAAACCTAATAAGCGCCACAAGCCACGAATTTAGAACACCTTTGACAAGTATTATTGGCTACACTTCTAGGCTTTTGAGGCACGATATCGTTTTAGACGAAGAAACAAAAATTAAGTCCTTAAAAATTGTAAAACAACAAGCGCAAAGGCTCTCTGAAATGGTTGAAGATTTGCTTGTGATACCGGAGCTCGATAGCTTTAGCTTGAAATTCAACATGCAAGAAGCAGATTTGATAGATACAATTTTAAGAACTTGTGAATATTTAAAAGACAAAGATGTCGAATATGTTCTTGATTTGGATAAAACTCTTCCTTATGTTTGGGCGGACGAATCGAGGCTGGAACAAATTATGGTGAATTTGATTGGAAATGCGATAAAATATAGTCTTGATAAAAAACCAATCAAAATTGTAGCTAAAATGGAAGAAGATAAACCTGTGGTTTATGTGATAAACGAGTGTGAAAAAATTTCAAAAGATGATAAAGAAAAGCTTTTTGAGAAATTTACAAGAATAGATTCAAAGCTCACAAGAACCACAAGAGGAACAGGCCTTGGGCTTTATATCGTAAAAGGTTTGTGCGAAGGAATGAAGATAGATATTTCCTTAGAAGCTGATGATGAATTTAAAATTAAGTTGAAATTTAATGAACTATGTTAAGCTCTGATTTAAAAATTTCTGACCTTGAAAAATATATGTCTCTTGCAATCTCAAAAGCAAAAGAAACAAAGCTTGATATACCTGTTGGCGCTTTGATTTTAAAAAACAACGAGATAATTTCTTTGGTTCATAACAAAAAAGAAGAGGAAAACAGAACAACAGCGCACGCAGAAATTTTAGCAATCGAAGAAGCAAACAAAAAGCTTTCTTCTTGGAGGCTTGATGATTGCATCATGTTTGTGACGCTTGAGCCTTGCCCTATGTGCGCTTGGGCTATTATGACATCAAGAATAAAAAAAGTCTATTTTGGCGCTTATGATAACCTATATGGGGCTTTTTCTGTTTTAAAGATGAATAACTTTGGAAATTTTAAAACAGAAATTGTGGGGGGAATTTTAGAAGAAGAAAACAACACTCTTTTAAAAGAATATTTTAGAAAGCTTAGAAAATGAAAGAATTATTAGATGAATTGGTCTTGAAATATGAAACAAAAGACTTTATAAAAGATGACCCAATTCAATTTCCGCATAACTATAAAGAAAAAAATGATATTGAAATTTCGGCACTAATTAGCGCTCTATTTGCTTTTGGAAGAAGAGAAGCTTTTATTCAAAAGTTAAATTGGCTTTTTTCTCTTTGCGCTTCTCCAAATGAACTCATTTTGGATTTTAAAAAATATGAACTTGATAATTTTATCTATAGGTTTATAAAATCTTGCGATTTAATTGAATTTCTCTCTATTTTAAATAAACTTTATTATAAAGATAAATCCTCAATCGAAGAATTGTTTTTTGAAGATATTGGTTTTAAAAAAGTCACAAATTATTTCTATAAAAACTCAACATGCCCCTCTTCAAAGGGTTTTTGCTTTTTGTTTGCGAAGCCTGAAAACAATTCTGCTATGAAAAGGCTAAATATGTTTTTAAGGTGGTTGGTGAGAAGTGGCGAAGTCGACCTTGGGCTTTGGAAAAGTAATTTTAAAAAATCTGATTTAATTATCCCTTTAGATACACACGTCGCTCAAGTTTCAAGAAAATTTAATTTGCTTAAAAGAAAGCAAAATGATTTCAAAGCGGCTCTTGAGCTCACTTCAAAATTAAAAGAATTTGATGAATCTGACCCTGTGAAATATGATTTTGCTTTATTTGGGCTTGGAATTGATAAAAAATAATTAGCGCATAAAATTATATTATGAAAATAAAAGTAACATCATTAGAAAATACGAAAAATTTAGCCTTAGCTTTTTATAAAGCACTAGATAAAAAAGGTCTTTTTGTGACCTTGTTGGGTGATATTGGCGCGGGCAAGACGCAATTTATCCGCTATGTCTTAGAATATTTAAAAGTAGATAAAAAAGTCACAAGCCCAAGCTTTGTGATTTTAAATGAATATAAATCTTCTATGTTTCCTATTTATCACTTTGACTTATATAGGCTTGAAGAAAAAGGCTTGAAGTCTATCGTTCCTCAGCTAAGGGAATATACAAAAGAAAATATGCTTACATTCATCGAATGGGCAGAATTTGCGCATGATGAAATTCCAACTTCCGCTTTAAAGATAAAAGTTGAATACGACGAAGACGACGTTGATATTCGTTGGTTTGAATTCATCTCAAACGACAAAACGACAGATGAATTTTTAAATAGATTTATTGAAAATTTAAAGGATATGCCATGTTAAACATTTTGACGCTTTGTTGCGCTCTTGATAATTCTTATTTTGCAATTAAATATAAAGGCGAAATTTTTTCTAAAATTTTAAAGTCAGATGTGAACTACCACAGCCTTTATTTAATAAACGAAATCAAAAACACTCTTAAAGAAAAAAATATAGACTTAAAAGAGATAGATTTGCTAGGCGTAAATTGCGGCCCCGGAAGCTTCACCGGAATCAGAGTTGCGATGAGCATTGCAAAAGTGATGGCAGGAGAGCTTAATTTGCCTCTTGTTGGCTTAAATACTTCTCAAATTTTGCTTCGAATTTATGACAAAAAATATTTAATTATGGACGCAAGAAGAGATATGTTTTTTGTGGGCGACAAAGATAAAATCGAGCTTAAATTAAAAGACGAAGTCGTGGAAAAATATAATTCTTCAGAAATCGTCTGCGACAAAAATTCAAAAGAATTCTTTAAAGACGCAATTTGTTTTGAAGAAGAAACAAAAGACATAGGTTCTGTTATGGTGGAATTAACAGAAGAAATTTATAACAAAGAACAAGACAAAACAAAGTTTGACTATAAAATGGTTGAACCTAATTATATTCAAACTCCGCCTGTTTTTTAAAACTAATTTAGATTAGTTTTAAATTAATCTGTTTCTTCTTTGTCTTTTGTGTCGGAATTCAATGCCCACAATAAAGCTGCAAGCCAGCCTAAAAATGTCCAACCTAAAAAAATGGTCATTAAGCAAATGGCTAAAGTGTTATTGTGCTTTCTCATATATGCGATAATCACAGGGATAAAATAAATCGCAAGCGAGATAAAAAGCCAAGAGATAACGAAATATAAAATTACAAGTAAATATATTATTGAGATATCCATATTAAACCCTTTTTATTTTTTAAGACATGAAATTGATAAAAATATTATAGTGGTTGAAAAGATTTTTTTCAATAACTCTTTTGTTGATTAATTTTATTGTTTTTTAATAATCTAAAGCGTCACCCATGATTGTTCCTAAAATCACTCCTATTCCCATAGAAGGCTTTTTAATTAAGGCAAAGCAAGAAATGTCGTTTGGGTTTGTAGTCGCCCTTTTTGTGTCACAAGTGCTTTTATTTACGACGTTTTTGTTTTCGTCTTTGCAAATTCCTGAATATGTGTTGCATAATTCGCAGTTTGATGAAGTATAGCATTTTTCTAAGATTGTGAACCCTTTTTCTTGGCAAAGCTTTTTAGGATATAATCCTTCTTCCCCTGTTGCTGCGCAATCAGAAGCCAAAGAAGACAAGGAAGATGCCACCATTGAGGCTTTCGCGTTTTCTTCTGTTGACTCTGCCCTATAGACATTATAAGTCACGATTGTGTCGTCGGTTAAGAAATCTTTATTCACGACGGTCGTATTGTTTTTGCAAAACGGGTGTGCTGTTTTTGGGGTGACTTTTGTTGTTCCGTTATAAGTATAGTCTTTGTTTCCGCAGCTTACTACTTGGACAATCCCTTCAAAGCTTCCTCCTGAATATAGCCTTAAAGGAATTCTATCTGCCCAAATTTTATTCATGCCTTTAGAGGGCGAATCGATATCCATAACGATATTTTTATATTTATAATCAGCTCCGTCAAAAGGCGTTATCCAATTTGTCGCAAGCCCTTGGATTGTGACCCCGTTTGCGAGTTGCAAATTCACTTTTGCGTCCGTGTTTGCTGTAGATTTTACGCAATCCGCTGTTCCTTTTAAAGTGAAAGCGTCTGCCATTTGAAGGCAAAGCCAGTCATAAGTTTTTGAATTGTTTGAAACGTCCGTATGTTCCACACTTCCGGAGCCGTCTTGCGATTCCATGGCTGCGATGTTACCTTTCATCAAATTTGAAATAGTAGCATAAGCATAGAAAGAAAGCTTTTTGTTATTTGTTGCATTTTTAAAAACATTTATACAAAGCCCCGACAAAATCATCAAAACGATAAGCGAGATGAAGATTTCTGCAAACGTGAAGCCTTTTTTATTATTTTTCATATTTTTATTTAATTTCATAATTTCCTCTTTTTTATTTTTCTATCTTAAAATTAAAATCAAAAAGAACACAACATTTAAACAAACTATTTGTTTGTCTCAATTGTGATGGCACATGGGTTGTCGTCATAGCAAGCGCTAAGCCAATATATCTTCTTTTCTTCGCAATAGTCGTCTGCAATTAGGTCTCCTCCCATAGCTGCGCAATCTGCCCTTAAGAAAGGAACGTCATGGAGGATTTCTTGGCTTTTTCCTTTGTCTGCTGCGATTTGTATCACATTAAAGCCAAAAGGTTTGTTTTGCGCTTGATAGTTTATGTTTATAGTCGTATTTTGGCATAAAGGCGAAAATTCAAAGCCAAAGTCTTTTGAATCTAAAAAGCTGCAATTAACAGGAGACAATCTTCCTGCCATGAAGCCTTCTGAATACATTTTTAATGGGTATCTATCGAGCCCTATTTGGTTTTCTCCTTTTTTGCCATCTGCGTCTATAAAGAATTCTTTTGTGAACTTTCCTTCTTTAAAGTCTGCTTTCTTTTCGAGCCCCCAAATTTCCACTTTTGGTTTTTTTAAGGTGAAATTGTAGTTTAGATTTAAATTTTGGCTATAGCATTGCGGGTTTTTTATTTCCAGCTTTTGGGCTAAAAGTTCGCAAAATTCACCTTCTTTTTGATTTGCGTCAAAAAGATAGCCTTTTTCTTTATAGATTGCAAGGGTTGCTTTTTCGATTATTGCATAAGCTCGAGAGGCATTTTTTTCGATTGCATGTTGTCTTGGGTTATAAAAATGAAAATATAAAAAGAGCAAAACCCCGACAACGAGAATTATAATCACATTTTTTATTATATTAAGGATTTTTTGTTCTAATATAATTTGTTCTATTTGTTTTTTATTTCGCATAAGCACTCTTCATAGCTATTAAATTCTTTGTAAACTTTGATGTTTAATTTTTCTTTTGTGACATCTAAAACTGTATCGTTTTTCACAGTTATGATTTTAACATTATTTTCTTGCGCGCTCAAGACCGCAGGAGAGCCCAAAGCGTCTTTTGGAACAATTAAATATTCAATATCTTTATAACTTATAGAATTTTCTTGGTGAGTTTTAAAAATATTTGGCGCAATAGAAAGCCCTTGGGCAATGCAAGGAAAATATGTGGAGCTTATGAGCTCAGAAGACACTTTTTCGTGTTCGATTTTTGTTGAAATGTCGATATCTAAAAAAGCGGGCGCGTGGGCCGCAGGGATTGAATATTCCTTTGTGATTAAATGAGAAATAATCGCTTCCACCCCTCCTATTGGGTCAATTCCTTCGCCATTTGAATAGTTTTCGTCTTCTGCGTCCTCTTTGAAATAGCAAACAACGGCGATTGCTTGGGCTCCTTTTTCGATTAATTTTTTAGCAGACGAAAGCAATTCATCTGGATTTTTTAAATTTCCATAAGAAATTCCGTTTTCGACTTTGATTTCGACTCCTACGTCGTTTTTCGTGTATTCAGGCTCTAAAAACTCTATCCCCTGCACCATTTTAAGAGCGCTAATTGTATTTAAATGGACGTTTAAGATGTCTTTTGGGATTTCAGAATCGAAAATCACACCGATTTTATTTGTTTCATAAGGTTTTTTTGGAATAATTTCTATTTTTCCTTTGAAAAATTCGTCAAATAAATAGCCTTCTAAATAGCTCATATCGTAATTTATGGCGCTTAAAATCCCTCCATTTACGGCATTTGGGTTTAAGATAACATGGAAATCTTTAGAAAATTTTCTTGCAATATATCCAAAATCCCCTGCATATCCGCCTTGGTTTGCTCCGATTCCTGTTGGGATAGATATTGCAACTATTGGTTTTTTGTCCTTATTTTCTATTTCATTTTTCATTTTTTAGCTACCTTTTGCTATTTTTAACATCATATATTCAAAAGCAATCTTGTCTTGGACGTTTGCTTTTGTCATTTTCTGCGCTTTTTTTATCGTATCAATATCTTTTTTTATTTTTAAAATCAAAAATGAATTATCAAGGTTTTGCTTTAATAATTCTTTTAAAAATTCTAAAATTTTATCAAAAATGTTTTCTGCTCTAAGCTCTTTTGTTTTTTCGAGCTCCAGCAAATTTTCCACAATGTCTAAGGCTTTTGGGTAATCTATATTAGGGTAGTTTGAAAAAATATTTGAAATTTCTTCAAAGTCTACTTTCTGCTTTTTGCCTGATAACTTAAAAACTTGGCACCTTGAAACAATGGTGGATAAAATATTTTCTCTTGAATTTGTTAAAAATACAAAAGTCGTGTTCAAAGGAGGCTCTTCTAAAGATTTCAAAAGCGCATTTGGGGTTGTCGGGTGGAAAGTTTTTAAATTTATAGGCTCAATTGTGAAATTTAAATTTGTTCTATAGCCTAAGTCATAAAAATCTTCTAAAATGTCTTTTTCTTCTTTTAATTCGCTTGATGAAAAGAAGATGAAAAAGCGGTGATAGTCGCTTGACATGATTAAATTTTTCTCGATTTCTCGAGCTTGTTTTACCGAAATCACTGTCTTTGAGTCGTCATCTTCTCCTTTAAAATGGATTTGAGAGACATTTGTAATGCTCGGGTGTTCAAAGTTTCTTATCCATTTGCAATTTGTACATTGGCAATCTGGCGCGCCATCTTCTTTGCAATTTAAAATTCTTGCAAGTTCGAGCGCAAAAACATATTGCCCGATTGTATCCTCGCCTTCAAAAATGAGCCCTTGAGGGAAATTCCTTCTTTGCTCGTTTTTGAGCTCAAGCATTTTTGAAAAATAATTATATGCAAAAGGAAATCTTTCTTTCAATGAATTATCTATCATACTTCTCCTGCCCTATTTTCCAAAAAAGCCAAGCTAAAAGCCGTTATCGGGTCTTTGATTTCTCCTGTCTTGAGCTTGAATTCCGCTTCTGTTAGGTTTAATTTTAACCTTAAAAGTTCGCGCTCTGGCACATCTTTTATTTTGCCTAAAATCTTTTTCATAATAAAATCGCTTCGATATTTGAGCTTCGTCATAAGTTCAAAAGAATTTAAAGTTTTAGAATAGATTTTAAGCTTTAAAAAATTAGAAAAATTTGTTTGTAAAAGCGCCAAAAGTGGCAAATAATGTTCTTTTTGAAGAACATCTGAAATGAGACTTAGGGCTTTTTCATAATCTTTTTTGATAACTAAATCGGCTATTTCAAAGACGTCAGTCGTGCTTAGAGCTAATTCTTTTATGGTTTTTTCTTCAATTGTTTTATTTGGATAGCTATAAAGCTTCAATTTTTCTAATTGATTATATAAATCTCTAATGGAAGTCCCTGAAATTTGGATTAGCAAAGAACAATTGGAATTATCGATTTCAATATCCAGTTCTTTTGCTAATTTTTTTATAATAGGAATAATTTTTCCTTCTTCATAAGATTTAAATTGCTTGAATTCTTGAGGAGGTGTGATTTTTATGAGCTCTTTATAGAGTTTTTTTCTGCTATCCGGTTTTTTATCTTCTCCTTTCGGAGTGGGGCAAAGAAGGATTATGTGGACTCTATCTGAAATATTATTAAAAGCAGACACAAGCTCTTTTGTTTGCTTTTCGTCAAGAGTGATTTTGCCTTTTGTTTCGAGGAAATATTTTTGGCATTTTATTAAAATAACCAAATCCCCAAACATCATTGCGTTTGTTCTCAAAAGTTCCGAAAACAAAGAAAAAGAAGGGTTGTCAACGCTTCTATAATTCAATTCGTTGACATTCCCTTGTAAAATTTCTTTTTTTAATTTATTTATTTCTTTTTCGATTAAAAAGTCTTCGTTTCCAAAGAAAAAATGTAGAGGCATCTTTTCCTTTTTGCCTTCCTTTTTGTTTTTTGTTTTAGCTATTTATCAAGAGACTTGCCCCGATAACGCCCGCTGTGTTTGCTAGTTGCGCAGGAACAATTTCCACGCTTTTTGCTTGAATTGGCATAGCTCTATCTAAAATAGTTTTTCTGATTGGGTCAAGCAAAATGTCCCCAGCGTCAGCCACACCGCCACCTATGATGATTTTTTGAGGGTTTAATAGGTTCACAACAGAAGCGAGCCCTGTACCTATGATTTTACCCATTTGTTTGAAGATTTGAATAGAAACAGCGTCCCCTTGAAGAGCTGCTTGAGCTACTAAATAAGGAGTGATTATGCCGTCTGCTGCCATTTCTTTATATTTTGCAGATTTTCCGCCTGAAATATATTCTTTTGCCATTGTGACAATAGCTGGGCCTGAAGCATAAGCTTCAAAACAGCCATAATCTCCGCAACCGCACAATGGGCCGCCGTTCATCTCCATTTTAATATGGCCGATTTCGCCTGCAGCGTTTGCTGCCCCTCTCACTAATTTTCCATTTAAAACAATACCTGAGCCAATACCAGTTCCTACTGTGATGCAAACCAAATTTTCGCAGCCTTTTCCTGCGCCAAAATTCAATTCGCCCAAAGCCGCACAGCGAACATCGTTATCTAGCCTTGTTGGGATAGAAAATTCTGTTTCTATGATTTTTGCAAGCTTCACATTTGTCCACCCTGGGATATTTGGAAGGTTTTTTACAATCCCATTTTTGTAGTCGATTTGCCCAGGGAGCCCGAAGCCGATTGCTTCTATTGTGTCTTTTGTGGCATTTGTTTCTTGCATTAAGTCTTTGATTGCTTGTTTGATGTTATTTATGCCTGCTTCATAGCCCATTTCCGCTCTTGTTGGAGTAGTTGCGCTATAGATAATTTTTCCGTCAAAGTCTATAAGGGCGATTTTAATGTTTGTTCCGCCGATGTCGACACCAATTCTATATTTTTTCATACTTTCTCCTTTAGTGTTATTATTTGATTTTATCATAAAAATTTAGCATGAAAGGTAACATTTCCTAAACTAAATTTTAAAAAATTGCCCTTAAAATAATCTATGGTAAAATTAAAATACTATGAAAAACGTTCTTGTTTCTGGATACATAGGTTTTGGAAATTTTGGAGATGAAGCGATTTTTTGTGCTTTATCTAAACATTTAAAGTCCTTAGGGTTTAATGTTCGTGCTTTTTCTTCTGATCCTAAAAAAACAAAAAAAGATTTTGATGTTGAAACATATAACTTTAAAAACTTAAAAGAAATTTTTAAAGCGATTTTAAAAACAGATATTTTAATCTCTGGCGGAGGAAGCCTTCTTCAAAACAAGACAAGCAACTTTAGCTTGTTATATTATCTTTTTATCGTTTTTCTAGCAAAAATTTTTTCAAAAAAAGTCATGGTTTTCTCTCAAGGAATTGAACCTATAAATGGCAAATTTTTTGAGTTTTTGTTGAAAATTGCGCTAAAACTTTGCGACTTTATAAGTGTACGAGATTTTAAAAGTTTGTCCTATTTAAAATCTCTTAAAATCAACGCACATCTCACTTCAGACCCAGTTTATTCTCTTATAGAAAACATCAAAAAAGAAGAAAATAAAGAAGGTTTAATTATACAATTAAGGGAATTTAAGGGGCTTGAAGAAGAATTAATAAAAAATTTATCTGAAATTTTGCCAAAAATTTATGATGGAAAAATTTCAATCTTGCCTCTTCAAGGCTCTTATGACTTAGAGACTTGCGAAAAATTAAAGAATGAACTTTTAAAAGTAAATAAAGAAACAGAAATTCTAAAAGAAAAAGATATAATTGCAACGATTAGTGCTATAAATTGTGCAAAATATATGCTTTCTATGCGCTTCCATGGTGCTTTGATTTCTCAAGCACTTAAGACAAGGACTTTTTGTTTATGTTATGATGAAAAAATTAAAAATTTAGCTTCAGAATTAAATATTCAAAATGTGGATTTATTTAATTATTCAAAAGATGAACTTGAAGAGAAATTGAAGATTTTCTTTAAGGGAGATTTTGAAAAAGAAAAAAGCCCAAGAGCATTTGACTGGAGCGAATTTGACGATTGTATTTTAAAATTTAAAAATTATTAAAGGAAAAAATCTTGAAAAAAAATTATAAAAACGATAAAAAATTAAACTTGCTTTGCGATCTTGTAAAATATCTCTTTTATGTAATTAGAGCGTTTTATTTTTGCAAATGCATAAACTATCCAAAAGAAAAATGCATTTTTGCCCTTTGGCATGCGCACCAATGCGGAGTTTTTTCTTGCAACCAAATGAGAAAGACGGCGATTATGGTTTCTGCTTCAAAAGATGGTGAAATCATCTCAAGAGCAGCAAACGCCATGGGTGTCACCACCGTTCGCGGGTCGCATAAAAGAGGGGGCGCAAAAGCGAGCCTTGAATTGATAAATAAAATCAAAAACGAAGACTATAATGGCGCAATTACGATAGATGGGCCAAGAGGGCCAAAAAGAAAAGTTAAAAAAGGAATTATTGAAATCGCCAAGATGGCAAATGTTCCAATCGTTCCTGCGATTTGGTGGAGTCCTGATATTGCTTTTGTGAAGTTTAATTCTTGGGACGAATTTCGCTTTCCTTTAATAGGGACAAGGCTCGTGATGAAGTTTGCTGACCCTATTTATCTTCCGAAGAACCCAACAGAAGAAGATATTGAAGCTACAAGAAAAAAAGTGGAAGATACGCTAGAGGAGTTATATATAGACGTTAAAACAAACTTTAAGAAATATTGGAAAGAAGGAAAAATCCATAAACACTAATTAAATTCTTCTTGGTTTATTTCTTTAATCACTTTTGCTGGGTTTCCTACAGCAACGCAGTTTTTTGGAACATCTTTAGCAACAACGCTTCCTGCTCCAATCACCGCGCCACTTCCAATTGTGACCCCAGCCAAAACTGTGACGCTTCCTCCAAACCAAACGTTATCTTCAACTGTGATTGGCTTTGAATATTCTAAGCCAGCATTTCTTCTTTTGATGTCTAAAGGGTGCAATGCGCAATAAAAGCTGCAATTTGGGCCAATAAAGACATTGTCTCCAAATTTCACTTTTGCACAGTCTAAGATTAGCAAATTATGGTTTGAATAAAAATTTTCTCCGATTTCTATGTTATATCCATAGTCGCACATGAAATCTTGTTCGATTAAAAAGTTTTCTTTAGTCGAGCCTAGGATTTTTTTCATTAAATCTTTTCTTTTTTCATAGTCTTTGACAGGCAGATGATTGTATTCTTGGCAAAGAGTTTTGCAATTTAGTCTATCAATCTCTAAAGTTTTGTCCAAAAAAGGGTTATACATAAGCCCTTGTATCATTTTTTCTCTTTCTTCCATCGTTTTTCCTTTTTTTGATTTATTATATTATATAAATATGCAAAACGATATTTTTGATTTAAAAAAGTTGAATAACGAAAATGCTTGGGCAATTCATTATGCTTGTAATGGCTTGTATAATGGCATTTTGCCTGCTCCAAATGTTTCTTGTATAATAGTTTGCAATTTGAGCTGTAAAGATAAGCGCAAATTTTATGTGAAAGATTATTTAGGGGAAAATAATCTTGAAGAGGCTGAAAAACTTCTGTTGGAGAAGTTTTCTGATTTTATCAATGAAAATGTTGGTAAATATTTTGTCCATTGGAATATGAACAGCGCTTTTGGTTTTGATGCAATTAAAGCGCGCGCAAAAGAATTTAATATCGAAATAAATGACATACCAGATGAAAATAAAATAGATTTATCAAAGATGGCAGAAAAATTGGCCGGCAAAAAATTATCTTTAAAACAAGCTTTGATGTTTAATCATATACTATTTGAAGATTTCCAAGACGGCAAAGATGAGCTTGCCGCTTATAATAAAAGAGAATACGAGGTTATATTTGATTCTGTGCATGATAAAGCAATAGGTATCAAAATGCTTCTTGAATCAATAAAAGATGGTTCTTTTAAAGTTTGTTTTGATGTTCCTCAAAAATCTAAATTCGCAAAAGAAGAGCGAAAGCAAATTGATATAAAATTAAAAAGATATAGAGAAGAAACGCTTGCTTGTGGCAAAGCTTCGTTTTCTGTAAAATATTTGCATTTCAAAAATTGCGAAAATATTTTTGGCGCATTGCGCTTAATTTTGTTAAAGATTTTGAAATTTTTTAAATAAAAAACTTTTAATAGGATTTTTATTAGCAAGGGGTGCTAGTATTCTTGACGAGCTTGCGAGTCGTAGAATACTGTATGCGAAAGGCGAAGCCGAAGCTGAGACTCGAACTCTCGACCTCTCGGACTCTGCCGACTGAGAATGATTGATAATCATTCGAAGGAGAGGGAGCCGAACGCTCCAAGAGCAGTTGCTGAAGTAATGAAGCAAATGCGATTGGTTCAAAGCATTTTTCCCAATAAAAAAAGAACCCCTCAAGGTTCTTCTTTTATTTAGCAAGGGAGAGACTCGAACTCTCGACCTCTCGGGTATGAGCCGAACGCTCTAGCCAGCTGAGCTACCTTGCCACAAGATGTCTAATTTAAAGCGCAAAAATCGCGCAAGACAATTTTCTCATAAATATTTTATAATTTCAAGCATTTTTTAAAATTTTATTTTAAAAATAAAAAAAAGCCGCAATAAGGCGGCTACTAGACTTGGGGAGGAGGTTTTGATAAAGAGCTTTCGCTCATATCAAAATTCATATATTTGTCATTTCGACACTTAATATTTCTTACTTTAATAAAATATTTTGTATTTCATCTAAATGGTGTAAATTTGATTTTTAAAAGTTTCTTTGTCTTGTATTTTGTTAAAATTAGATTATGAAACGCGTTTTATCATTATTTATATTAATAACTTTGTTTTTCTCGACTACTCTTGCTTTTGGGGCAAAAGCGAAGAAGAAAAAGCCAAAAAAAACAAAACAAAAAATTGAAGTCTTAACAAAAGATAAGTTTATTTTAGCAGGCGACATTTATCTTTCCAGCACCCCTTCGAACAAGCCTCTTGTTGTTCTTGTTCACTCTTTTTCGATGAATGCGCTTTCTTGGGCGACTTTAGCTCAAAATTTAAGAGAAAAAGGCTATAACGTGGTCGCCATGGATTTAAGAGGGCATGGCAGAAGCGTTTATAACGAAAAATTAAAATATAAATCAAGATATAATTTTAAAGATAGCGATTGGCAAAAATTGCCTTCAGACATACAAGACACAATAAAATATGTTAAAGATAATTTTTCAAAAATAGATACTACACACACAATCTTGGTAGGCGCCGATGTTGGCGCAAATGCATGTGCTTTAGCGGGCTCTATGATGAAAATTCCTCCTCAAAAGCTCGTTTTAATTTCTCCGATGTATGAATTTAAAGGGCTCAAAATGCCAACTAAAACTCTTCGTTTTCAAGAGTCAAAGTTGATGTTAGTTTTATCTAAATCAGACAAATTGTTTTTTAGCTTGAATACAAAAACTCCTCCTGTTGTGAAGAAATATCCTCTAGGGGGCCCTGGCATGCAATTAATTAAAGCAAACAAGTCTGCGGTTTCTGATATTGTTAATTTTATTATTAATTAAGATTAGTCAAAATTATTACCATTTTGCCTAATTAAAAATCTTTAATTTAATTTTTTAATCTTAATATGATGAGGATTAAAAAATTTTTTGCAGCTTTGGTTTTGTTTTTTGTTGTTTTCGCAAATGCTCCTTTTGTCTTTGCCTTTCAAGACGAAAAGAAATATCTTTCTTATAAAGACTTATACTTAGAAGATGACAAATATGAAAATTTTAATAGAAAAATCTTTGATTTTAATTTGTCTTTAAATCGAGCTTTTGTGAAAAAAATCCATATAGCTTGGGAGAGCGTTTTTCCGAATTTTGTGATTGATGGCTTAAATTCTATGTATTCAAACATAGAATACCCTAAAAAAGTCGTGAGCGCACTTTTGCAAAGGGATTTTGACGCAGTAAAACATGAATCCAAAAGGTTTCTTATAAATACGACGCTTGGAGTTGCAGGCTTTATTGATTTTGCAGATAAAATATTTAAAATGGAACCCTATCAAGAGGATATGGAGCAAGCTTTTGCAAAATGCAAAATGAAATGTGGAAATTATTTAGTCTTGCCTTTTTTGTCTTCTACAAATTCAAGAGATATTCTGGGGCGAATTTTTGATTTTCTTTTAACGCCCACAACTTATGTCGCTTCTCCTGTGGCGGCTGCGATAAAGCTCGGGCTTTTGATAAATAGGACTGCTTTTATCCAGCCAATCGTGAAAATGGTCGAATCTAACTACATCGACCCATACGACATTCAAAGAAAAGTCTATGGACTTGAAAAATATATTAAATTAAAAAATTTAGATAGAAAAAGCGTCGTGAAAAATTTAAAAGAAGATTATTTTGAAGAAGTCGTTAAAGAAAAAAATGATTTTTTAGAAGTTAAAGGGCTTATAAAAAATTCAAGCCCAACATTTTTCTATCTTGCAGACGATAAATTATCTTTTGATATTTATCTTGAAAATTTTAACCCACAAGACCCTTTCAGGGATTCTATGAGAAATGCTTTATTTTCTTTGTATAAGAAAAAGGGCTTTTGGGGCGAGTTTTCGTTTTGGAATAGAGATTTTTCTAAGAAAATTAAAGTTTCAAGTGTCGAGCTTGAAAAAAATAAAAAGAAATACGACTTTAGATATTTAATTCAAAAAGATAAATCCTCCCCTTTGGCTTTTGTTTTTCCTTCTGTGGGGGAAGGAATTTATAATTCGAGTTCTCAAAAGCTCGCAAATATGCTTTATTTAAAAGGCTATAGCGTGGTCATAATTGGAAGTCAGTTCCAATTTGAATTTTTAAAAAGTTTAAAAGATGGCTCAAAAGTTGGGCTTATTCAAGACGACATTAAAGACATAGATAAGCTCTTATCAAACATTGTTTCATATTTATCTAAAAAATACGATAGAGTTTTTCTAAAAAGAATTGCCGTGGGGACTTCCTTGGGTGCATACACTCTTTTGTTTTTGGCAAACGAACAATTTCAAACAGGCGCAAATAATATCGATAAATTCATTGCAATCTCCCCTCCTTATGGGCTAATTTATGCGATAGAGCAAATTGATAAAATTATTGCCTCTTGGAAAAATTATCCGTATGACATCAAAGAAAAAGTTGCAATAACTGCTTCTAAGCTTTTATATGCCTATAAAAACAAAGATGAACTTTTTCAAAACGTGAATAATTTTAAAGGGCTACCTATGTCAAATTTTGAATCCAAGCTTGTTTTGGGCTACATTTTTCATCAAAAAATTTCAGATTTGATTTTTGCTATGGAAGAAAAAAATTACAATAAAAAAGAAATCTATGAATTGATTTATAACATGGATTATTTTGACTATATTAAAAAATATTTCTTAAATGACAAAAATTCTTTGGCTGAAATCGAAGCAAAGACTAATTTGGGCATTTTAGAAGATTATTTAATTCAAAAAGATAATTATATAATTTATGAAAGCCTAGATGATTATTTATTAAGCCAAGAGCAACTTAGAAAATTAAGAAAAACTTGCACAAAAAAACTTAAGCTTTTGAGCAATGGCTCTCATTTAGGGTATATGTATAGAAAAGAATTTTTAGACGACCTTCAAAAAGAATTTGCGCTTGTGGGCAAAAATTAGATTATGACATACAAAATGCTATAAGTGAGTTTATTTTTATATTCTTCTTCTAAAATCTTCATGCCTTGTTTGATTTTCTTATAAGGCATTTTTTCTTTTTTGTTTAAAGAATTCACCCCTGTGAGCTTTAAGTGTCTTAAGATTTCTCTTGGGTTTTTAAATTCTAAAGTAATTTTTTCTTTTTTAATGGTTGTTGATTTAATTTTTTTTGAATTTAAAAGAACTAAAATCTCGTCTTCGTTTTTATAGTTCAAGCCTACGTTAAAAGCATTTTTGATTTCAAAGAGATTATCTTTGTCAAAAATAGAAAAAGCTAAAAGCCCACTTTCTTTTTTGAAAGATAATAGTTTTAATAAAGTCTTGTCAAAGTCTTCGCACCATTGAAGGCTTGCGTTTGCCGCGATTAGGTCAAATTTTTCTTTTGTTTCAAAGTTTTCTATGTCCATATTTTTAAAAGAAATCTTTGGATTTAAATCTTTAATATATGAAAAGCTATCCACAACATCAAGCGCAAGATAATTTTCAAAATCCAAGTTTTTGATTAATTCTTTTGTGAAAATCCCTGTGTAGGAGCCGATTTCAAGGATATTTTCGAAATTTTTTTCAGGGTGCTTTTTTAAAATCAAATCTAACAGAGTTTTTGCCATCTTTGTTTGAGGGGAAGCGTTTTTGTCATAAGTTTTGGCGCTTTTTTCGAATTTAGATTTAATAAGCTCTTTATTTAATTTTTCTTTTTGAGGCTCTAGCATATTAAATCCTGCCAACAATTATACATCTCAAAAGGGCAATGAGTGGAGTCTATTATCTTGTATTCTGCTTTATTTTGCCAAAAGTTGATTTGATTTTTGGTCGGGATAATTCTGTCGTTTGAAGATATAATTGCTTTGTCGAATTTAAGTTCGTTTTTAATTTTGCCCTCAAACTCGAGCTTTTGGATTTCATTTAATTCTTCTCTTAATTCTTCAATGGATTTTGTAATTGTGATGTTTGGGTTGATTTTTCCATTGTCAAACATGTTTTTAATGAATTTATCGCAACTATCTTCGTTTAAGAATTTTGCTGTCACTTTATATATTTTAACAGGGATTCCAAAGTCGTTGTCGATTACTTTAGAAGTGCCATTTATGGCGATTTTTTTGTCAAAATTTTGAAATTCATCTTTAAAAAGATTAGAAGCATAAACTCCCATTGACCAACAAATCAAATATTTTCTTTCATATTTTTCAAAATTAAATTGAGAAAAATCCATCTCAAAAGCACGATAATCATATATCATTAAAATGTCGAAAGACTCGTTTTTGAGGTGCTCAACAGGAGTCTCGTTCATTCCCCAGCCATTAAAAAATACGATTAGATTTTTGTTTTCTTCTTTTTTATTTAACCATTTAAATTGCATCGAAAAATTCTCCAATTTCTTCTTTTGTCATATCTGCGCCAAGAGAAATTCTAAGCCTAGAAGTTCCAACAGGGACCGTGGGAGGGTTGATTGGAAGAACGTAGAAGCCCTTGTTTTGAAGCTCAAGCGCTTTTTTTGATGTCAAACTTGCGTCATTTAAAACGACAGGAATAATTTGAGAAGAAGAAATGCTTGGGTAGATTTTATGGACATATTTAAATAAATCATTCAATTTTTCTTTCTTTTCTTTTAAAATTTCAAATTTTTCTTCAAGCAAAAAGTTACTCCACAAGATGTTTATGGGAGCTAAAGAAGTCGAAAAAATGAAGCTTGAAGCTTTATTTGTTAAATATTCTATTATTTTTTTGCTTGAAACACAAGCTGCACCCACCGACCCCAGCGCTTTTCCAAAAGTCAAAGTGATTATGTCGATGTCATCTAAAACATTAAGTTCGTCTGAAACGCCTGCTAAATTATCCCCAAAAACGCAAAAAGCATGGGCTTCATCAAGCATGAGCATACAATTATATTTTTTCTTTAATTCGATTAATTTTTTAATATCTGCAATGTCTCCGTCCATCGAATAAACGGTTTCAGAGATGATTAAGGCATTATTATAATTGTTTCTTTTTTCTTTTAAGATTTTTTCAAGTTTTTCGTAGTCAAAATGGTTTATTCTTATGTGTTCTGCTTGAGATAGTTTTAAACCGGAGACAATACTTGCGTGGTTTAATTTGTCTGAGATGATTAAATCGCCTTTTTTTAAAATAGTCGAAACAACCCCTTGGTTGCATTGATATCCTGTGTTAAACAAAAGCGCTGCTTCTTTTTTAAACATTTTAGCTATATTTTTTTCTAACCTAAAATATGCTTTTGAATTTCCCGTCAAAAGCCTAGCTGAAGCAGAAGAGAAGAAGAACTCTGGGCTTGATTTATATTTTTCTATAAATTCATTTCTAAGTTCTTCGTTTGTCGAAATATTTAAATAGTCGTTCGAGGACAAATTAAGCATTTTTTTGCCTTCAACTATTATGTATTTTGAAATTTTTTCATCAATATTTTTAATTGTGCGAAAAGTCGAATTGAGCTTCGACTTTTCAAGTTCTTTTTCTAAAGTATCCATTTTTATACCTTATTTTTATTTTTTATCCTTAGCAAGTTCGCTATCTAGTCTCAAAAATACAGGTTTGATATCTTCTTTCGAGATTAATTTTCCTGCCTTTATGTTGTTAAAAGAAATGTCATCAAGCTTTGTTTTGATATCATATTTTAATTGTTCAGCCATTCTTTTTGAAATATTTGGGCAATATGGGAAAATCAAGCTTGAAATTGTGCACATAAGCTCAAGCACTGTGTATAAAACTTTTCCACATTCTTCCATTTTCTCTTCTTTTGCAAGGGTCCAAGGAGCGTTGTCTGTTACAAATTTATTTGTTTCGTCTACTAGTTCCATGATTTTTTGCGCTGCTTCTTGGATTTCAAAGTGGTTGAAACAGTGTTTCACTTCTTCTATTGTTCTTTTTGCTTTATCGAAAAGTGGAGATTTTTGGATAAATTCTTCTTTAATCTCGCCATCAAAATATTTATTCAACATTGAAAGTGTTCTATTTAAAAGATTTCCCATAGAATTTGCCAGATGGGCATTTACTTTTTCTTTGAAATCTTCGTCTGAATAATTTCCGTCTTTTCCTAATGGCGCGCTTGTAGCCATATAATAGCGGAAGCTATCAGGGATATCTAAATCGAATTTTTTGATTATTCCTTCCGGAGAAACAACGTTTCCTAAAGATTTAGACATTTTTGTTTCGTCGATTGTAATCCACCCATGGACAAGCAAATGCTTAGGCAAAGGTAAATCTAAAGCCATCAAAATAGCAGGCCAATAGATACTGTGGAATTTTAAAATATCTTTTCCGATTACTTGGACGTCTGCCGGCCAATATTTTTTAAATTTTTCGCTGCTGTGGTCTGGGTCGTAGCCTAGAGCTGTAATATAATTTGAAAGAGCATCTATCCAAACGTAGATGATTTGGCTATCGTCGTCTAAGACGTTTATCCCCCATTCCACGCTAGATTTCGCGCGAGAAACAGAAAAATCTTCGATGTTTTCTAATTGGTTTAAAACTTCTTGTGCTCTAAAGTTTGGCACGATGAAATCGGGGTTTTCTTTGATGTGTTTAATTATTCTTTCTTTGTATTTTGAAAGCTTGAAGAAATAATTTTCCTCGCAAACGATTTCAGGCTTTTTCTTGTGGTTTGGGCAACAGCCGTTTTCGTCTAAATCTTTTTCGGACAAAAATGCTTCGCAGCCTGCGCAATAGAGCCCTTTATAAGAATGTTTATAGATGTCGCCTTGGTCTGTTAATTTTTTAAATATTTTTTGAACGACTTTTTTGTGCTCTTCGTCTGTTGTCCTGATGAATTGGGAATAATTGATGTCTAATAAATCCCATGCGTTTTTGAATTTGTTTGCGTTTTGGTCGCAAAATTCTTTTGGAGAAACCCCCATCTCAGCAGAAGTTTTTTGGATTTTAATCCCATGTTCGTCTGTCCCTGTGAGCATGAAACAGTCGTCTTTTCTTTGGGTGAAGTGTCTAAAAATGACGTTAGTTAAGATTTTTTCATAAGCATGCCCGATATTAGGAGCACCGTTTACGTAGTCTATAGCTGTTGTTGTATAAAATTTTTCTGTCATTTTCTTACCCATAAATTAACTAAATTACAGAAAAATTATATCATAAATAAATTATTGTGGGCCATAAAAGGCTATTTTTCTTCGCTCACCCTTGAACCGCAATATGTGTATATAAAAGGAAGCAAAGTTTTTGCAACGACATTTAACTTGCCCAATTGAGGGAAGCCCACAACAAAAGTCGCGATGATGTCATCGAAATTTGCAACAGAATCTTTTATTGTGTATTTTCTCTTTTCTTGGTTAGGGGCTTTATTTAAATTAGTGATTTTAGAAGCCAAAGCTGCCCCTGTGACCATAGCGCCCAAAGAAGACACTATTTTTGCCCCTTTGTTATTCAAAGCTTTTACGTTGTCGCACAAGATATTTGCCCCTGTAACTAAAAGCATAGGGATAGAAGTATTCATGATTTGAAATTGTGCTTCATGGATTTTCTTTTTCTTTTCTTCTTTTGAATCATTTTTAGAGCTAAAAAGAATAGCGCCAAGGTTTGATAATCCAGCCATGGTGAGCATAGAAGCTACGTCTTTTGCTGTATATTTCAATTTATCTTTTGGCGATTGTAAAACCTCGTCTCCCATTTCTTTAAAAAAATCGTGTTTATAAATGCCTTTTGAGACTACAAGTCCCAATGCGACCCCGCTCAATGCGCCCATTACGGCTTTTTTGTCAATTCCTTTTTTTTCTTTTGTTTTTATATTTTGATAAGATTCATAAGGTTTAAAATCTTTATATAAATTATTTTCTACAATCATTTCTTGAGTTTCTTTCCTGTTATCTATAAAAGCGCAAAAAAAATTTTTTTGCTACCCTCTTAGAAGTTTAGATTTTAAGCATAAAAAAAATCCTTCGATAATCGAAGGATTGAATCTTTTTTGTTCTTGATTCTCGTGTATAAAGGTTAGT
>CAKURL010000015.1 GCA_934675685.1 uncultured Candidatus Melainabacteria bacterium
CGTCCCGAAAATGTATTTAATTATTACTGTTTGTTTTCTTTGAATATCTCGGTCCTCGCGCACCCCCATTATACTTTTAGTCAAAATTTCATCGAGTGTCGTTTGACTTAATGGGGACCCTGCGTTTTTTAAAAAAGCCCGAAAATGTATTTAATTATTACTGTTTGTTTTCTTTGAATATCTCGGTCCTCGCGCACCCCATTATACTTTTAGTCAAAATTTCATCGAGTGTCGTTTGACTTAATGGGGACCCTGCCACGTCCCGAAAATATATTCAATTATCAATAAATATATTATAGAAAAAACGACCTACTTTTTCAAGCAAGTCGTTTAGTTTATTTATATTTAATAGAAAAGTCATTTGTTCTTGTCAAATCAAAGATTTGAAGCGTTGCTAATTAAGGCTTTTTATCCTTTAATTTGGCTCATAACTTCTTCAGCGAAGTTGTCTTGTCTTTTTTCAAGACCTTCGCCAAGAACATATCTTTCAAATCTCACGATTTCGCATTTGCCTTCGATTAATTGCGCAATTGTTAAATCAGGATTTTTAACAAAAGGTTGTTCTAATAGGCATCTTTGAGCCATTAATTTGTTTACGCGGCCTTCAACGATTTTTTCTCTGATGTTTTCAGGTTTTTTCGCAAGATCTTCTTTGCCCATTTCAATTCTTTTTTCTTCTTCAATAACTGAAGCTGGGATTTGTTCTCTTGAAATGAATTCTGGAGCATTTGAAGCGATGTGCAAGCACAAGTCTTTTGTCAAGGCTTCGTCGCAGTTAGCGCATTTTGCTTCAAGAAGAACGCCGATTTTGCCGTTGTGGATATATGTGTTTACACAGCAGCCTGCGTCAAATTTAACAAATCTTCTGATAGTGATTTTTTCGCCGATTTTAGCGATTTTTTCTTTAACGATTTCTTCGATTGTTTTACCGCATTTTGGGCAAGTCATGCCTAAGAATTCTTCAACAGAAGCAGGGTTCATTGCGATAACTGCTTTTGCCATGTCGGAAGCGAATGCTTTGAAGTCTTCATTTTTTGCAACGAAGTCTGTTTCGCAGTTTACTTCAACCATAGCGCCAACTTTGCCTTCGATTGCAGAAGCGATTGTGCCTTCAGCAGCAATTCTGCCCATTTTTTTGTCTGCAGAAGCTATGCCTTTTTGTCTCAAAAATTCAATAGCTTTTTCCATATCGCCATCAGTTTCAACAAGAGCTTTTTTAGCGTCCATCATGCCGGCGCCGGTTTTGTCTCTTAGTTCTTTTACCATTGATGCTTTAATTTCCATTTTTTAAATCTCCTAATTCTATTATTTTACGCTTCAACAGTTTCTGCGTTAGCGTCTTTTGCTTCGATTTTTTCGATTTTGTTGTTGTTTTTGATGTTGTTAGCTCTTAATTCTTTGCCTTCTAAAACAGCGTCAGCCATTTTTGAAGTGATTAATTTGATAGAGCGCAACGCGTCATCGTTTCCAGGAATGATGTAGTCGATGCCATCTGTGTCAGCATTTGTATCAGCAAGACAAACAACAGGGATACTAAGTTTGTTTGCTTCTTTGATTGCGATTAATTCTTTCTTTTGGTCAACGATAACTAGCATATCAGGCATACCTTTCATTTCTTTGATACCGCCTAATGTTTTTGATAATTTTGCTAATTGTCTGTTTAATTGAGCAACTTCTTTTTTAGGAAGTTTGTTAGCTGCACCAGATTCCAAGAAGCCTTCTAATTCTCTTAATTTGTTAACTCTGCCTCTGATTGTTTCAAAGTTAGTCATCATGCCGCCTAGCCATCTTCTGTTGATGTAGTAGCCGCCGCAACGAGTTGCTTCTTGAGCGATAACGTCAACTGCTTGTTTTTTTGTACCTACGAATAATACGTTTTTGCCTTGAGAAGCCGCTTTTCTAACTGCTTCATAAGCTTTATCCAATAAATCCGAAGTTTTTCTTAAGTCGATAATGTAAATACCGTTTTTTGCCCCAAAAATGTATTGTTTCATTTTTGGATTCCATTTTTGAGTTTGGTGACCAAAGTGTACACCTGCGTCTAATAATTCTACTAAAGTAGCTACTGCCATAGTTTCTTGTCCTTTCTTTTTTCGGTTTAATCCTGACCCCTATGGGTTGGGCTGGCTAAAGCGCCATTTGGAAATAATAGCCGAAAAGGTAATCTAATAACACTTAATAGTGTATAATAGACATAAAATCTTTGCAAATAATAAGCTTGAGCCAAAATTAATTGTTTACAAAACTTATAAGAATAATCCAATTTATTTTTACATACTATAATGTTTTTGGAATTGGAGGAAGATATGGGTTGTCTTAAAAGTTTGATACATAAAATTATCTTTATAGCGGTTGTGGTTGCTTTCTTTGCTTTTGGCGGATATAGTTTCGTTCAAAAATTAATCAACGACTACCAAAACCCAACAAGAAGCGAATTTTCAAAAGCAGAAATGAACTATGGGAATTTCTCTTCTGTGCCCACAGATTACCAGCTTTCTAGGAGCTTTAATCTTTTTGGCTATAAAAAAATTAACGCAAAATATTTGCCAACTTCTCAAAAAATCACAATCTACGATTTAAGAGACGAAAAAATAATCTCTCCAAACGACTTTAAAACAAAAGCGATTGATAAAAAATTAAACGATTTTCTTGATAAATTAAAAGATTCCTTAATTACCCTAGAAGATTTTCAAATCGTGGAAAGAGGTAATTATATAGCGAAAAACAAGACTGTTCCTTATGTGAAATTTCAAGCAAAAATCAAAAATATTCCATTTTCAAATAAAACAGGCATAGTGGCAGCATATTCCACAACAAACCAAAAAGCAAAAAATCCTTCAACAAAGCTTGTATTCACCATGACAGACACAAAAGCATTTAACCCTGTGATTGTTTCTGGGTTTGTTAAATCAATCAGATTTTAATTAAATCATAAGGAAATTTTTAAAAATGTTTATTCCGCCCAAAGTCAAGATGGCTTCTGGGTGGAATTGCACTCCAAAGCAACCGTCGCTTGCTTTTAGGGCCATAATTTCTTTTGTTTTGAGCCAAGCAATTTTTTCGATTTTTTTGTTGTTTTCATCTTCCTTGGCAATTAATGAGTGATATCTTGTGGCAAAAAAGCCTTGTTGAAAGCCCAAAAAAAGTTTTTCTTTTTCTTTAAAATAAATTTTTGAAGTTTCTCCGTGGATTGGCTCTTTTGCTTTTGCGATTTCGAGCCCAAAATATTGTGCAATCGCTTGGTGCCCTAGGCACACGCCTAAGATTTTTCTTTTGTTAAAAAAATAATCGATTGTGTCTAAAGCAACCCCAGCTTCTTTTGGGGAATTTGGACCAGGGGAGAGAATGATTGAAGAAAAATCCAACTTTTTTAAGTCTGAAACTGTGATTTCGTCGTTTTTAAAGACTTTAACATCGCAATTTAAAATTTTAAAATATTCAACAATGTTATATGTAAAAGAGTCGTAATTGTCTATTATGACTAGTTTTTCTTGGTTTTTAAAATTGCTCAAGTCCGACCTCTCTTATTCCTCTTATTGAATTTGTCATATAAATTTTTTGAGCAGAGAATAAATCTTCTAAATAAAGAATTTTTTCTACTGCGTTTTTTTCTTTAATTATTTTTTTGCGATAAATCCCTTTTAAAAGCCCAGAGCTTGATTTTGGGGTGTATAAAACTCCGTCTTTTAAGATGAAAATGTTGCTTCTTGCGCCTTCTGTTAATTCTTCTTTTTCGTTTAAAAATAAAATATCAAAAACTTCTTTGTTTTTTATTTTTCGATAAGCCTCTTTATACCACGGTTTAAAGGTTGTTTTGTGGTATAAAAAGGAATTGTTTGAGCTCAATTTTTCTTTTGAAAGCGCAATATTATTTATTTCGTCTTTTATAAAATCTCTATATTCTATTTTAAAATCGCCATTTTTTGAAAGAAGAATTCTTGCAATTTTGTTGTTTTCAAAGTGGAGTTTTTCTAAGCTTTCATTATATTTAAATCCAAAAACTTTAGCGCTATTTTTCAATCTTTTTAAATGCTCAAAATATCTTTGAGGAGTGTCGTTTTGGATAAGGACAGTCTCGATTAAATCAAAATCAATCGAATTTCCCAAAAAAAGCTTTTTTGTTTTACATTCTTCATATTCTTCTTCTGCTTTTGAGCGCCAGACGATAGCTCCTCCTTGGGAAAAAAGATATTTCTTTTCTTCTTTTAAAAGATTTTTTTCTAAAATCCTGATTGGAACGCTGAATTTTGCTTCGTCTTTAAAAACTACCCCAATAAGCCCGCAATAGACGTTTCTTTTGTAGTTTTCTATTTCGTCTATGACTTCTATAGTGCTTATTTTAGGGGCGCCTGTGATGGAGCCGCAAGGAAAAAGGCAAGATAAGATATCTTTCAAATTAATGTTTTTTAGTTTTGCTTCAATAGAAGAAGTCATCTGGTGGAGGGTCTTATGGGTTTCGATTTCAAAAAGTTTTGTTGTTTTTATGTCGAAGCTTGCTTCGATTTTAGATAAATCGTTTCTTATCAAATCCACAATCATCGTGTTTTCGGCTTTGTTTTTGATGTCGTTTTTTAAAAATTCAATTTCTTCTTTGTCTTTCCCTTCTCTTTTTATTGTGCCTTTCATAGGCTTTGTTTTTATGATGTTGTTTTTGATTTCAAAAAAGAGCTCCGGAGAAAAAGACAAAATTTCATCAAAATCATTTTTAACATATGCGCAATAAGGCGTTTTTTGCTCTTGAAGAAGACTTAAAAATAAATCAAACCCAGAAATATCAGAAAAAACGTCGTTTGAAAAAGTGTAGTTCACTTCATAGGTTGTGCCCATTTTGATTTTTTCTTTTATTTTTTTAATATTTAAAAGATATTCTTCTTTTGTTATGTTTTCTTTAATAAATAAATTTCTTTTTGGGGCTTTTTGCTCTTTAAAGATTTTTTTATTTTTGAAGGCTCTAAAAAACAACAAAGGAGAAGAAGCTTTTTTGTTTAATTTTTTATTCTTATTTAAAAAGTAGTCTTTTGTTTGATAGCTCATATAGCCCACAAGAAAATATTTTTCTTTTAATTTTTCGATTTTTTCAAATGCTAAATCGAGCTCTTTGAAGTCAAAAGCCAAAATGTCCTCTATTTTGTTATAAAATTTTTCTTCGCCAAAAATAAAAAAATCATTTTCCATATTTTTAGTATAAAATTAAAATGCTATGGAAATCAATTTTTTTAATATCTTTAAAGCTTTCTTTAAAATTGGGCTCATTCTTTTGGGCGGCGGATATGTCATAATCCCCGTTGTGAATGATGAATTGGTGAAAAAAAGAAATTGGATAGACGAAAAAGAAGCTTTTGATTTTTATTGCGTTGCGCAATGTTTGTCGGGCATTGTTGCGATGAACACGGCGATTTTAATCGGCTATAGATTAAAAAAACTAAAAGGCGTGTTTGCGGCTGTTCTTGGGATTTGCGCTTCTCCTATAATTTCTATTTTAATCATTGCAAATGTAATTAAAAATTTAATGCAAATTGATTTTATCCAAGGAATTTTCTGGGGAGTTAATTTGTCTGTTATAATGTTAATCTATATCACAATAAAAGATGTCTGGAAAAAAAGCATTGTAGATATCTTTTGCGCTTTTTGGTTTGTTTTTATCTTAATATTATCTATTTTAAACGTAAATGCTGCAATATTAATCATCTCTTCTATTGCTTTAGGGGCGGTTTTAGAAAAAATCAGAAGAATTAAAAACAAAAAAGAAGAATTAGGAGCTAAAAATGATTAATCTTTATCTTTTATTGAGCTTTGAATTTTTTAAAATAGGGCTTTTCACCTTTGGGGGCGGATATGGGTCTTTGCCTTTTTTGTTTGAAATTTCTCAAAATTATAGCTGGTTTTCAAACGAAGAACTAACTCAAATGATAGCAATCTCTGGCCTCACCCCGGGGCCCATTGGGCTCAACATGGCGACATTTGCAGGGTTCAAGACTTTAGGCGTTATGGGTGCTTTGATTTCAAGCGCAAGCCTTTTAGTTCCTATGCTTTTAATCACAACGCAGGTTTTTCGCCTTTATGACAAATTTTGTAATAACTCTTATGTTCAAAAAATCCTTTATGTTCTTCGCCCGACTTCTTGTGCGCTTATTGGGGCGGTTGGATTAAAGCTTTTTTATAAACTTGTTTTGTTGAACGATTTATCTTTAAAAAGCCTAGATATAAAAGCGCTTTTTGTTGTTGTGGTTTTGTTTTTGGCAAGCTTTAAATTCAAGAAAAACCCGATATATTATATGCTTTTGGCTTCTTTGATTGGGATTATTTTTAAATATTTAATTTAATTTTGAAGAATTTAAGAAAGCTCTATTTGAGCAAGCGCACTTTTTCCTACAAGGTTTTCTAAAATTGCCCTGCTTGTCATAAATTCGTCATAAGCTTTTTGGACTTTTATTTTTGCGTTTCTATAATAAACGTCTGCGATTGTCGCTTCTTCTTTTGATTTATTTTGCGAATTATAGAAAATTTCTTCTCTTTTTTTGAGGTTTTCGCTTTCTAAATTATATAATTTTTCTTTTGTTTTATAGTCGACATAAAGGTCAACCATCTTTTTTTGAAGCATGTCGATTTTTCGAATTAACAAGACCATATCGGCATCTGACACTTTAGAAAAAGTATAGTTTATTTCTTTGTCGTTTTTTAAAATTGCGCTAAAAAGTCCGCCGCCAATCAAAGACCCGGCCGCCACAAAAGGGTTAGAAGAGACGCTTGCACCTGCTAGAGAAGACATATTTGCAATTGGGCGAATTATTTTTTTAATCATTGAGTCATTTGGTTTGTCTTCGTCTGGGTTTGCGAGCTTATAAATTGTATATTTCATAGTCTCAGAGCGCTCTGTGGTCGCAGCCCAAAGGATAGCGAGGTCGGAATTTATTTTAGCTTCATCTATTTCAAGGTCGGAAGCTACGTCGAGCGCAAGCTTTTTTAAGCTCAAATCTGCATAAGAAGAATTCGTTTTGTCGTTGTTTTTTGCTTCTTCTGTTGTTTTTGTCGAAGCTTCTTTTTGTTCTTCGTTTTCTTCGCTTTGCGCTTTTTTTATTTGTGCTTTTGAAGATTCCTCTTCTAAAAAATCGTCTTTTTGAAGGCTTTTTTTAGGCTCCGTTTTTTCTCCTGTTCCTAGTCTATTCATGAAATCTTTTGGAGAATTCAAGTCTTCTAAAGTGAGCGAAAAAGCGCATTTTGCTTGAGTTAAAAAGATAAACAAGATAAGCAAGGCTAAGGCATTTTTTTTCATTCTTTCACCTCGCTTTTGCTATCTTCTTTTTTTGTTTTTTTGCTTTCCGGCATGGTGATGTTATAGGTTTTCTTTTCAAAGTTTAAATCGTCTTTTTTCACATTTTGGGTAGTGAGGTCAAATTGCGCGATATTTAAGTCTTTCACGGTTTGTTTGCCTGCAAGGCGAATAAGGGCGAGCTGATATTTTTTTACTTCTTGTTTTAATTTAAATTCTTCAATTAATTCTTCGTCCCATTGAGCAGAAGTAATTGTGATATCAAGGGAATTTCCTTCTTCTAGGGCTTTAGAATAATTTTTGTTGTGAAGCAAAATTTGTTCACGGCATTTTTTGAGCCTTGTTAACGCTCCTTTATATTTAAAATAGTCGACTATGATTTCATCTTGTAAATCTTCAATTAAGCTTGCAAGCTCGATTGCTTCTGTGTCTGTGATGGCGGGGTTTTCGAGCTTTTGCACGTTTTTTCTATTAATCAAGTTGTTTGCGATTTGGCCTGCTAAATGCGAGCCCGATTGTATGCCATAATTGAGCCCTAAAAATGAAGGCAAAAGTGCTGCGCCAGAAATAATTGCGCTCATGGATTTTGCAAGCATGGAAGAATGAATTCTTCTTTCTTCGGCCGGAGCGGAAAGTTTTTTTAAACAAAAAGAAATCATAGGGTTGTTGTTCACAGTTGAATTCCAAAGGTTTTCGATGTCCTCTAGGTCTGCTTTTTGCTGCTCATTTATGTTATTTTGAGCATCGAGAGAATTGTCCACAAACAAAGACCCTTTTAAGGTTTGGATTTCTTCTTTATATTGAATATCGAAATCTTGCACTTTGTCCAGCTTAATTACGTCTTGCGAAAATGCACAAGGCGAAAAATAAGAAAACAATAAAAATAACGATACTAATTTCCTCACCATAACAAGATATTACCATATAAAAAGCAATATTGGTTTTAGGTTATTATTTTTTAATATTTTAAGTATGTTTTTTGATATTGTATAGTTTAAAGATGGGCTTTATGGCGTCTGGAACATTTTCAAGTCCGCCTTCTTTGAAAAGTTTTACATAAAGCAAAGCTTTTTCGTAGCCATCTTCTATTTCTTCTGTTCCGTTCTTTTCCCAAAAAGCTTTTTTTGTTTCTCTCAAATATGCTTTTTCTTGTAGGGTTAAAGGCTCTTTTTCTTCTTCTTGCTTGATTAAGAGGTTTCTAAAAGTTCTGTCTTCTTGGACAAGTTTTTCAAAAGCCATTCTTGTGTTTGGGCTTATAGCATAGCTGATAGCGCCTCTTATAAAATGCAATTTTGATTCAAGTATTAATTTTTTGAATTTTTCTTTTTGCCTTAGTTGTTCTCTGCTTGTTAAAAGCCTTTGAGTGACAAATGTTTGTTCAAATTGTGTTCTTTGGATAAAACTTTTGTTTTTTGGGGTGGCAATGTTTATAAAGTGCGCAATTAAGCCATAAGGAGTGTAGCACTCTGGGATTACGTCAAAATCGCCATAGTAGATTGATTCTCTCAATCTTTCAACGCTTATTCCAAGTGCTTTTGCACAAATAGAAGGAGAGGAGATGTCAAGGTTATCTCTTCTTAATTGCGTCAAGACTTGATAGTTTTCAGGGTTTATTTCGACAAGCACTTCTTCTTTGCCATCTTCTTCTCCTGCTTTTTCTATTTTTTTTATTTCTCCTTTTAATTTTCCTTTTAAGACAAGCTCTTTCAATTCTTCTTCGCTTCCCGAGCCTTGTGATGCTAAAAAATCAGCAGGGACAAGGCGAATAACCCTTGGGTCCGCAAAATAAATTGGGTGCTTTTGAGGTAAGCCATTTGTAGTTGATTTTAAAATTGCTTGATTATCTTCATCTTCCATATCGACATAGCGAATAATTAAATCGTCAATTTTTTGTGTTTTTGTTTTAAAGCCCAAGCCTGCTAAAAAATCTCTATATTCATTTGAGCCATCTATGACTTTTCTGTTTTCTTCGTTTTCAAGGTCGACTAATGGCATAGCCAAAACTGTTTCACCTTCTTTTTGATATTTTTTAAAATAAAGAGGCATAAAGTTTATTTTAGCGCCTTTTATGGCTTTTGACCTTGGCAATACTTTCTTATTTTTTAAATCTTCAAAGACTTCTTTTGCCAAGTCGGAATCAAATTCGACATAATATTTTTCAAGATTTGTATCTTGAAAAGTGCCTTTTGGATATGGCTTTTGTTCTATTCCTAAGGAATTTAATAAAGCTTCTAATTCGTTGTTTTCTAGTCCAAAAGTATTTCTTAAATATGTGCAATCCAAGATTTCTTTTCCGTTTTCGAGTTTGCTTTGGATAAAATCTTTGGCGACTGGAGTTAGGGCAAAATATGTGGTTGTACCTATTCTTATTTTGTGGTTTGGCTCAAGGGCTATGATTTGCTTTGTGATGTCGTCTTGGTTTTCTAAGTCTTGTTTTGTGAAGCCAAGGCCAGATGATTCTATCGCAGATTTTCTATATTCATTTTTAAGATTTTTTTCGCTTGGCAAATGAGGTCTATTATTTATTCTTTTTTCGATTTCTTTTTGGATAATTTCTTGTCTCGTCGGGGCTTTTTTTGGCGCCTCAAGCTCAACACAATCTTCTTCAAGAGTACCTTTGAAAATAATCGGGTTGGTTTTATTTAATTGTGTTTTTAAGATGTTTTTGTTTGTTTTTTGAAAATTTGGTTTTGTAAAATTTTGAATGTGAAAATTAGAAATTTGCATGGGGTTTAATATACCTTTCTTGTATCGATATAGATATAAAACAACTAAATTAAGAAAAATGATATAAAATAAACTTTTGTAAAGTTTTATATCTTCTTGCACCTAATTTTTTTTGTTGGATAATAGAAACGTAGTATTAACTCATTTAGAAGGAGAGTAAAAATGACAAAAGTCGCAATTAACGGTTTCGGAAGAATCGGAAGAAACACTCTACGTGCTGCAATCAGAGAAGGTATTTTTGAAAAAATCGATTACGTAGCAATCAATGACCCAGGTTTAAAACCAGCTGATGCTGCTCACGTTTTCAAATATGACTCAGTTATGGGCAAATTCAACGGCACAGTTGAAGCTGTTGAAGACGGTATCGTTATCAACGGTAAAAAAATCTTAATGTTTGCTGAAAAAGATCCTGCAAACTTGCCTTGGGCTAAATTAGGTGTTGAAGTAGTTGTTGAATCAACTGGTTTCTACACAGACGCAACAAAAGCTGCTGCTCACATCACAGCTGGCGCTAAAAAAGTTATCATCTCTGCTCCTGCTAAAAACGAAGACAAAACTATCGTTTTAGGCGTAAATGACAACGAATATGATCCAGCTAAACATAACGTAATTTCTATGGCTTCTTGCACAACTAACTGCTTAGCTCCTGTTGCAAAAGTTATCAAAGAAAAATTCGGTATCGTTAAAGGTTTGATGACAACTGTTCACTCTTACACTGGCGACCAAAGAATCTTAGACGCTGGCCACAAAGACCCACGTCGTGCTAGAGCTGGCGCTTTGAACATTTGCCCAACTACAACTGGTGCTGCTCGTGCAGTTGCTTTAGTTATTCCTGAATTAAAAGGAAAATTGGACGGTTTCGCAATGAGAGTTCCTACTCCAGACGTATCTTTAGTTGACGTTGTATTTGAAACTGAAAAGAAAGTTACTGCTGAAGAAGTAAACGCTGCATTAAAAGAAGCTGCTGATGGCCACGTATTATGCTACTCAGAAGAACCACTTGTATCTTCTGACTACATTGGTACTGCTCAATCTTCAACAGTTGACTCATTACTTACAAAAGTTATGGGCGACAACATGGTTAAAATCATTTCTTGGTATGACAACGAAATGGGCTACTCTACAAGATTAGCAGAAACTACATTAATGGTTGCTTCAAAACTATAATTTTAAAAAAGTAGTTTTAAAAAGGCTTTGCAATTTGCGAAGCCTTTTTTTATTTTTAAAATTTTCAAATGTTTAATTAAGTAAAGTTTTATTTATGAAAATGACAAACCTTGATTTTTGCTATATGATATTCTTGTATAATGTATCGGAATAGTCGGAGGAAACATGGGATACGAAATTTTATATAAAAAAGAACTTTGTAAAAATCAATTTGAAATAAGAGTAAAAGCCCCTTTTATCACAAAAAACGCAAAAGCTGGGCAATTTATTATTTTAAGAACTGATAAAAATTCTGAACGCATACCTTTGACTATTGCAGACTATGATAGAGAAAAAGAAGAGCTTACAATTGTTTATATGGCAGTTGGCTACACTACAAAAAAACTTGCTTCTTTAGAAGTGGGCGATTGCATAGAGGACATAGTGGGTCCATTAGGCCAACCAACCCACATTGAAAAATATGGCACAGTTATTTGTGTGGCTGGCGGATATGGTGCCGCTCCTTGTTATTTAATTGCAAAAGCATTTAAAGAAGCAGGAAACAAGGTGCACATGGTAATGGGTGCCAGAACAAAAGACTTAATCTTCTGGCAAGATAAGATGAAAGATGCTTGTGAAGAGCTTCATATCACAACAGACGACGGCTCTTTGGGCTTTAAAGGCTTCACTACTCAAGTTGCAAAACAAATCATGGACGAAGAAAAAGTAGATTATGTAATCGCAGTAGGGCCAATGCCTATGATGAAAGCAGTTGCAGAATTAACAAGACCTTATGGAATTAAAACAGAAGCTTCTATGAACCCGATTATGGTAGATGGAACTGGCATGTGCGGCGCTTGCAGGTTGACTGTGGGCGGAAAAGTTAAATTTGCTTGTGTTGATGGCCCTGATTTTGACGCGCACCAAATCGATTTTGATGAAGTTATGAACAGATCTCGCATTTATAAAGAAGAAGAAAAACGTTGCGACGAAACAAAATGTAATTTAATCAAAAAAGCGATTGAAATGGAAACTGTTTAAGAAAGAGTGAAATAAATGACAGAAAATGTTTCAAAAAAAAGAATTCCATATTGCCCAATGCTTTCTGTGTCGGGTGACTTAAGAGTATGCTTGCAAGAAAGTTGCGCATGGTATACTCCAAGCACGAAATCTTGCGGCGTGTATGTGATTGCTCACAATAACATTTTGGAAATCAAAAAGAAACAAGGAAAATAAAATGTCTAAAGTTCCAATGACCATTACGGAAAAGATTTTCGCTTCTCATTGTAACCGCGAATATATTCAAGCGGGCGAGCTCACAGAAGCGAATATCGATATCGCTTTAGCAAACGACATCACAGGCCCTATTGCAATAGCAGAATTTGAAAAAATCGGGCTTGATGAAGTTTTTGATAAGTCTCGTGTGGTCTTGGTGCCGGATCATTTTGTGCCAAATAAAGATATTAAGTCAGCTGAGCAAGCAAAAATTTTAAGAGATTTTTCAAAAAAACAAGGCTTAACTCATAGGTTTGACGTTGGGACTATGGGGATAGAGCATGCACTTTTGCCTGAAAAAGGAATTGTGACTTCAGGCGATTTAATCATAGGCGCCGATTCTCATACTTGTACTTATGGCGCTTTAGGGGCTTTTTCTACAGGTGTGGGTTCAACTGACCTTGGCTGCGCTATGGCTTCTGGGTTCACTTGGTTTCGAGTTCCAGAGACTATAAAAGTCATTTTTAATGGCGAAATGCCAAAATATCTAACAGCAAAAGACTTGATTTTGCACTTAATCGGCGATATCGGGGTCGATGGTGCTTTATATAAAGCTTTGGAATTTTCTGGCTCTGCAATTAAAAACATGTCCATGGACGGCAGAATGACAATTTGCAACATGGCAATTGAAGCAGGCGCTAAAAATGGCATAATTGAACCAGATGAAATCACAAAAGAATATCTTAAAAATCGCTCTATAAGAGAGCCAAAGTTCTTTTATAGCGACGAAGATGCAAATTATCAAAGAATTTTAACTTATGATGTTGAAAAAATAAGGCCAACTGTTTCATATCCACATTTGCCAGAAAACACAAAAACAATTGATGAAGCAATCATAGACAACATAAAAATAGACCAAGTAGTGATAGGAAGCTGCACAAATGGGCGCTTAGAAGATATCAAAGCCGCTGCTGAAATCTTAAAAGGAAGAAAAGTCCACCCTGACGTTAGGCTTTTGATTTTCCCTGCAACTCAAGAAATTGTTTTAAAATCAGTAGAATTAGGCTATTTTGAAACATTGATTAAAGCAGGGGCTGCTATTTCGACCCCTACTTGTGGCCCTTGCCTTGGCGGTCATTGTGGAATTTTAGCTAAAGGAGAAGTTTGTTTATCCACGACAAACAGGAATTTTGTGGGCAGAATGGGGCATACTGAGTCAAAAATATATCTTTCTTCCCCTTATATCGCAGCTGCGAGCGCGGTTTTAGGAAGAATCGGAAGTGTTGAAGAATTATGATAAAAGCGCTTAAAAAAATCAAACTATTTTTAATCCTTTTTTGCTTTTTTGTCATGCCTGCTTTTTCAAACCAAATTGACGATTTGATTAGCACGACTTCGATAGATTCAGACGCTACTTATGCGCTTTATGTGTATGATTTAACTCACAATAAAGAGCTTTATAAAAAAAATGAAAACAAACTTTTAAACCCGGCGAGCATTTTAAAAGTTTTGACTTTTGGCTCTTCTTATAAAGTTTTAAAAAAGGACTATCGTTTTGAAACTGGGATTTATAAATATAATAATGACATATATTTGAAGCTTGGAGCCGACACTTTATTTTCAAGAAGCGACCTTGGAGCTTTGATTGCGAGCGCTAAAAAACAATTTGACTTTTCAAAAGTGAATAATATTTATATAGATGACACTATATTTGACAAAACTCCATACCCAATGGGTTGGACAAAAGACGACTTATGGCCATATCAAGCGCCAATAAGTCCTTATATAATCGATTCTAATAAAGTTCAAATTTTAATTAAACGCTCGAGCTTGTCTACAAAAGTCGATATAATGCAATCTGACGATTATAAAATGCCTATCGTAAATAAGATTACTTTGTTTTATGAAGGAGCAGATAACGACATTAAAATCTCAAGATTGTATGGCGAAAATTCTCCAATAATCGAATTTTCAGGTCACATTAATAAAGACCTTAGTTTCGAATTACCTGTAAACAATCCTGAATTGAATTTTAAAATCAAATTCCACAAAGAATTAGACAAAAAACAGATTGTATATGATAAATTTATAAACAACAAAAAAGTGCCCTTAGGTGCAAAGAAATTGACTTCGATTTCACATTCTATTGAAGACGTTTCAAAACCGATTTTAATTAATTCAAACAACATCAACGCAGAAGTTGTCTTTAGAGTTGCAGCTTCTAAATATTTTAACAAGTGCGCAAATTTTGACGACGCAAAAAAGATGTTTTTTGAAGTTTTCGATTTTGTAAATCCGGAAGAAATTAAGCTTGAAGACGCAAGTGGAGTTACAAGATATAATTTAATAAGTGCAAAAGTTGCAACTAAAATTTTTCAAAATTTAGCAAGTGACGAAGATTTTATGAAACTTTTAGCAAAACCAAACGAAGGCACTTTGCTCAATCGTTTCTTGTTTTTAGAAAACAATTTAAGAGCAAAAACGGGCACTTTGGCGGGCGTTTCTTCTCTTTTAGCTGAATTTCAATCCTACAACAAAAATAAAATAATCGCTTGTAGCATTATTCAAAATTCCCAAAAGAAAAAGTCATTGCTAAAAGATTTTGAAAACAGGCTCGTGGCCGTGCTTTATAGGAAATATTAATTTAATTGTTCAATTTTTAATGTCAATTGTTTTATGATATTGAGCATTAAAGAATAAATGGCGTCTGCGTTTTTAAGACGACCTGTTTTAAAGCCAAATATCTTTATTATGGAGAAATTTTCTTTATATTTATCTTTGAAATTTGAAATCAAATTATAAATTTCAGAATCGATATATTTTTTCTCTTCGCATAAAATCATAAAGACTTCGCACAAGCTTATGTATGAATTAAAATATTTTTTGTTATTAAATTCTTTTTGAAAGTCGTTGATTTTTTTTAAAATGTTTAAATATTTTTCTTTAAGCGCCTTGTTTTTCTTTGGAAAATAATTTTTAAAATAGTCGCTTGTTGTTTTATATCCAATCTCAAAAAGCTCTTGCTTTTTCTCTTTTGGAATTAAAAAATCAACTACTGAAATATCAGGAGTGTCTATTTTTATATAGTCAAATTTGTCTTTATAATGATACATATCGATAATGTAATCTGTGGCAAAGCCGCAAATCGCATTATAGACGCGATTTAAATATTCAAGAGAATTTTTAAAAGGCTTTTGGGTCACATTATCTTCAAGGCGAAATTCGACGATTTTGCTATTTTCTTCCATGATTGTCTTACTCACGCGCCATAAAGGAATTGCTTTTAATAAGTCTCCATCAACAAGGAGTTTGTCTTCATATTCTAAAGGAACAAATAGCCCTGGCATTGAAACACTCGCTCTTATTGCGGTTGCGATTTCTGCTTCTGGAGTGTTTTTTGCGGAAAATTCAAAAAATTCATTTTTTATAAGGTCAACAGAAAAAATTACGAGTTTTTTTCCCATTTTTTCAATATCTTTAAAGCAAACTGGAGGCATTTGATTTTTCTTAAAGTTTTCTTTATAGAATTTTTTTTCTATTTTTTCTTTAACCCAATCATAGAAAATATTTCCTTTTGAGACTGCGATTTCTTTTTTGAAATCTATGTTTATGTCTCTAAAAATCTCAAGCCCAATAGCAGAAAGCATTTCAAAGATTTCTTCAAAATCATATCCGATGGAATAAAGCCCTGCGAAAACTGCTCCTATGGAGCTTCCTGCTGTGCCGTTTAGTTTGATATTGTTTTCTTTAAGAGCCTTAAACGCGCCAGAATACGCAAGCCCTCTAATTCCACCACCGCCAAAAATTGCAAAATATGTATTTTCTAGCATTTTATTCCTCTATGAATTTAGGTTTTTCGCCATCATAAGTATAATTTTCATTTTCTATTTGCTCAAGTCGTTTGTTTTCTGATTCATAAGTGTCTGATAGATTAATAACGTTGTTCATTAGTTCTCTATCGTCTCCAATCAATTCTTGCATAGCTTGCGAAGGCTGAGTTCTAGATTTTTTAATGTTTTCTTTTGCTTCTTTTAGAATGTCTTGAATATTCTTTTTGGACATATATCTGTTTTTGTTTTTTAAGATGATTATTTCAACTCTTCTGTTTTTTGCTTTATTTTGTTTTGAGTTGTTGTTTTCATCTGGAATTGTGTCTGAAAGCCCTGATGCAATGAAGATTTTAGGGTTGAAGTTGTGATATTTGATTAAATATCTAACAACGCTGCAGGCTCTTGCAGAAGACAATTCCCAGTTTGAAGGAAATTTTTCGTTTTTGATTGGGTCAGAGTCTGTGTGCCCTTCAACTTCTATATAGTGGATTGAAAATTTTTCTTTTATGATTTTTCCTAGTGCATCAAGGGTTTGATAAGAGCTTTTTGAGATTTCTGCGCTTCCTGGGGCAAAAGTGAGTGCATGGTTATCAAGGCGGATAACTAGCCCTCTTTCGTCGACGTCCGCGGAAACTCCATCTTTTCCCATTTTATTTATGCTATCTTCTATTTCTTCGTAAGAAGTTTGTTCGTATTTTTGGCTCATATATTCAAGCATAAGTGGGTTTGTGGCGCCATCTTGCCCTTCCATGATTGAATCATTTCCGGAAAAAATGTTTGCTTGGCTGTCGAAGATGTTTTGGCTAAAAGCTTTTCTTAGAGCTTCTTCTATCCCTTTAAAAGAATTTACGTCAGACTGAGCAAGCGCATATAGTACAACAAAAGTTGCAAATAAAAGCGTCATAAAATCCGCGTATGAAACGAGCCAGCGCTCGAGGTTTTCGTGCTCTTCGGCTTTTTTCTTTTTTGCCATTAAGATTTAGCCTCTTCTTTTTTCTTGTCTACAAGGTAACATTCAAGTTTTCTTTCAATAAGCGCTGGAGATTCGCCTGCTTGAATAGATAAAATTCCTTCTATCATTAATTCTTTTGAAGTGAAAATGTGAGAATATTTTCTTTTTGCCCTTGTTGAATATGGAATAGTAATTAAGTTTGCGATAACCAAGCCATAAATCGTAGCAACGAACGCAACCGCGATACCTGCCCCTAGTTTTGATGGATCGGATAAGTTCTGCATAACTTGAATTAAGCCTAAAACGGCCCCGATGATACCAAGAGTTGGAGAATAGCCGCCTGCGGATTCTAAGACTTTTGCGCCTGCTCCTATTTTTTCTTCTAGTTGGGCAAGTTGTGTTTCCATCATGTCTCGAACCATAGTGGGATCAGCTCCGTCCGCCACGGCTTCAAGCCCAAGCTTTAACAATGGGTCAGAAGCATTTTTTGCTTCTTTTTCTAAAACAATAACCCCTTCTTTTCTCGCCTTTTGTGCGTAGCCTATGATTTCTTGGATAATTTCTTCGAAATTTGGGATTTTGCCAAAGTATACGACCTTGATACAATGCCCTGCGGTTTTAAAGTCTTCCAAAGGGAAGCTTAAAAATACAGCCCCTGCTGTACCGCCCCCTACGATGAAAAACGCTGTGATTTGGAGCAATTGTCCAATGTTTCCGCCTTCCATTGCTTGGCCTAGTAAAATAAACGATATACCTAAAAAGGTGCCGATTAGTGCTGCTATATCCATTTTGTTATAAAACTCCTAATTATTTTCCTATTATCCCCAAAAACAAGCCTTTTGTTATCATTTAATTAATGGAAAATATTTTTTTGTTTGTAATAAAATATTATATATATTTTAAAAGAGGAAAACCTTATGGCTCAAACTTTGGCTCAAAAAATTCTATCTTTACACGCAGGCCACGACGTCGAATTTGGAGAATTAGTAATTGCAAACGTTGATGTTTGCGCAACTCAAGATGGCACCGGCCCTTTAGCAATAAAAGAATTTAAAAAATTAAATAAACCCTTGAAAAATCCAAAAAGAACTATTCTTTTTATTGACCATGCGGCGCCTTCGCCAAGAAAAGAATTATCTAATGCACACAATATTATTAGAGAATTTGCAAAAGAATATGGCGCGGTTTTGTCTGACATAGGCTGCGGCGTTTGCCACCAAAGATTGGTTGAAGAATTTGTAAATCCTTTAGAAATCCTTGTGGGTGCTGATTCTCATACTTGCACTTCTGGTGCTTTAGGTGCATTTGCGACAGGAATGGGTTCTACTGACATTGCCGTTTCTATGGCTTATGGCAAAACTTGGTTTAAAGTTCCTCAATCTTTTAAAATTGAAGTTACAGGGAAATTTCAAGAAAATGTTTTTGCAAAAGATTTAATGCTTTATTTAATTGGCCTTATTGGGGCAGATGGCGCAACATATCGCGCTTTGGAATTCACCGGCGAAACAATAAAAAACATGCCTATGTCTGAAAGGTTCACTTTAGCTAACATGGCAGTAGAAGCCGGAGCAAAAGCAGGACTTTTTGAAACAGATGAAACAACAAAAGAATATTTAAAATCAAGAGGAAGAGAAGATAAATTCAAGGAATTGAAAATAGACGAAGATGCGGTTTATGAAAGAATAATCAAAATCGACGCTTCTAAAATCCCTTCTATGGTTTCTTGTCCTCATACTGTGGATAATACAAAACCTGCTAAGGAATTGTCGGACGTAAAATTAGACCAAGTGTTTATTGGAACTTGTACAAACGGAAGAATTGAAGATTTAAGAGTAGTGGCAAAAGTTTTAGAAGGGAAAAAAGTAAACCCTGAAACTAGGCTTATTATCGCCCCTGCAAGCAAAGAGATTTATCTTCAAGCCACAAAAGAAGGGCTTTTGGAGATTTTCTTAAATGCAGGAGCAAATTTCTTGCCTGCAGGCTGCGGCCCTTGCGTCGGGGTGCATGGGGGTATTTTGGGGGACGGTGAAACCTGTCTTGCTACTCAAAATAGAAATTTCCAAGGAAGAATGGGAAATACGGAAGGTTTTATTTATCTTTCCAGCCCTTACGTTGCAGCGAAATCTGCAATCAAAGGCTATATCGATTGTTAAAACTAATACTTATATATAAATTTTGCCTTATATATGTGCTTTTCGCGTATATAAGGCTTTTTTATTAATGAATTATTAATAATTGTAAACATTTCTTCAAAAATCATAAAGTTTAGTTTAACTATGCCGAAATATATTAATAAAAGCATTGAAACATAGCATAAAATATTTTCTCAAGGAGACAATAGAAAGGAATTTTGAAAAATGAGTGACTTTATTAATTATTCAAACGGGTCATTACAAGCAGCAAAAACAATCAAAGTGAGCAACAATGACGCTGATTATAAAGATGCAAGTATTGATGATATAAAAAAGAAATTGAAACTTTTTGAAGAAAAAGAAGCAAATACTGCAACTGAAGCAGATAAATCTCAATTATCTGCTCAACAAACTACTCTTCAAGCCCAAAAAGACAATCTTGAAAAACAAATGGGTGAACTTCAAGAAGAAATTTCTCAAAAAGAAGAAGAAGCACAAGAACACTCTGACAAAATCACAAGATATATTTCAACTACAAAAAGCAAATCAAAAGAATATTCAAAAAGAGTTGAAAGCGTTACAAATGACGCTGTAAAACAAGCTTTAAACGACTATAAACAAGGCAACATCGGAAAAGCAGAAGTCGCAACAAGAATTCAATCTTATATCAAGATGTCAAATTTAAGCACATCTGACGTGGATTTAGTTATTGATTTAATGAACACAGAACAAGAAACCGTAAAAGAACTTGCTCGCCAATTGACAAACATCACAGATAAAATTGGCATTTTAAAAATCAAATATACTTCTGTTTCTTCTGTTTATAAAGTTGTTTCAAACACTTTAAACCAAATCGGAAAAACATCTACATCTTATTCAAACTCAGATTACAACACTCAAACTCCAATCTATACAACAGATAAAGCGCTAGATATCACTGATTTAGCAAATAAATATTCTATTCTTGCCACAAACACAGCAAAAACTGAAGGTGGAGCAGTGAGCCAGCCTTTGACTTACGACGAAAAAATTTCATCAATAAATGAAAAATATGCTTCTCAATTAACAAGAGCAAAAAATTCATCTACAAGCGACCAATCATATAGCTCAAACACCGCAACAAGCGTTTTATATAGCTTGATGAATAATTCAGACTTTGTTTCTGAACTGGCGAATGCTGGTTTGTCTCAAAGTGAAATGTGTAAATTCTTTGCGGACAATTTTTCTAAAGCGGGCGTTTATTATGATTCCAACAAAAACACAGTTACATATCCAAATGGCATGGATTCAGACGCAAGAAGCGCATTTAGCGGTGTGACTAAATTAATCCAAGGCGCAAAAACAGCAACAAACCCTTTCTTGGGAACCTTAGACACTGCATCAAGCGCCGGAAATACAATTGATTCAAACGAGCAATTAAAAACTTTGAGCGAAAATTATGACGCAATTTTATCTGAGCTTAAAAACAAAGGTTATACGTTCAAAGAAGCAATGTATGCGCTCTTTGGCGAAAATTCTGCAAATGGCTATAAAGGAATTTTCTCTGATTGCGGCATAAATTATGACCTTGAAAAACAAGGGCAAGACAATGCAAATTATTCAATCAACCCTGCAGGTGACGAAAAAACTGCTTTGATGTACAAAAACATGGCAGCAAAAATAGGCGAATTGTGGGGTGTTCAACCGGATAACTTGAAAAACTCAGGAAATAATTCTTCAAGTTCTGAAGTTAAAAAAGAAAATGTAAGCACAAAAAGAACTGACCCAATTTCCTTTAAAGTGGGTGATACTGAATATTCTTTCGTGGTCGACAGAGACAACGACGGCATATTTGATGGCGTAAATGAATTTGCAGGAGCAGATGAAAACACTAACTGGGTTCAAGACCTTCTTCAATATGACAAAGATGGAGATGGTGTATTATCTCAAGAAGAATTGAAAAATGTATATTTGTTAGGAGCAAAAACAACAGTATCGGGCTCAGATACATCTTCTTCTGATGGAAGAAATGCGGCAGATACAAATACTCAAAATGTACAATATTCTTCAACTTCGGCTTATGACCTCGGTATTGATTCAATCGATTTAAGACAATTCTTGAACGCAGATGGTTCTGTAAACACTTCTTTAATCAACAAATCCTCCGGTTTTGACATAAATGGCAACGAAACATTCTCGGATTCATTCTCGTTTAGTGTTAACGGAGAACAAGTCACAGCAACAAGAAAAGATGACACTGACGATTATCTAAATACAGTCTTTGGCGATGCCTCTGGCAGAAGTAATGCCTTGGGTGGTCTTGATATTGACCAAATTGTGTCTCAATCTGCTCAAGAGTTCAATCTTGGCTTCTCAGAAGCTGGTTTAGAAGCTATTGGCGTTGTGAAAAATGCTTCAAATATTTACCAAGAGCTTGTTGATTACAAGCAAAAAACAGAATCAGAAGCAAAAGAATATATGGAAGCCAAAAAGCAAAAAGCAGCAGATAAAGCCTATAATGACCAAAGCAAAGGTAATTGGTCATCAATGCAATCAAAAGTCATGGTTGCTGCCCAACAACTATTTGAAAATACTATCCCAGATGACTTTATGCAACAAGCTAAAAGTTACTATGAAAGAAGAGGTGCTAACTTGTCTGCTTCTGAATTAGCGGCAGCCGTAAAAGACATGTATGACACAATCGATGATTTTGAAGAAGGCAACAAAACCGATTCTTCAAGAGATAAAGCGCTTGATTTCATAGTGGAAGCTCATAAAAAAGGCTTTGATAATAACATCTCTATTTCTGAAGCAGAAAATGCTATAAAGAAAGGAATGGAAGTCGAAGACTTCATAAAATCAAAGCAATAAAATAAATAAATTTTCAAAAAATATATTGCACATTTAAAGTATTTTTAAAAAATGTTAATATAAAACAATAAACATTGTTTAGAGGTAATTTAAATGCAAAATGTAGAAATTATGGAAATTATAAATAACGGAAAAACTTATTATGTCGACAGATTGAAAATCATGTTTGTTTTGTCTAAGCTCACAGACGACAAAAATCTCAAAAAGTCGGACGAAAAAATAATCGAAGAGATGAAACACTTCAGCCTTCTCGACAAGAGTTTTTTGACCAATTTAAATAAACTTTAAATAACGCTTAATTTTTAACAGTTCTGTTAAGGACTGTTAAAAATTATGTTTATACTCTGATAAATGATATATTATTCTTGAAATATCTTTGTTTTAGGGATATTTCAAGAATGAAGGGAGTATAAATTGTCTAAACTGCCACTAGAAAAAGTTTACGAAGCAAAAAATATATTACAAGATATCGCAAGGCGCACAAATCTTGTCGAATCTAAATCTTTAAGCGCGAATAATAACGTATATTTAAAATCTGAAAATTTGCAACAAACAGGCTCTTTTAAGCTAAGAGGAGCTTATTATAAAATTTCAAAATTAACAGACGAACAAAAGAAAAAAGGCGTTATTGCATGCTCCGCAGGAAACCATGCGCAAGGAGTCGCTTTAGCAAGCAAAGTAAATAACATCAAAGCTAATATCTTTATTCCTTCCACTGCTCCTATTTCAAAGGTGGAAGCTACAAGAAGCTATGGCGCAAACATTAGATTAATTGATGGTGTTTACGATGACGCATACCATGCGGCAGTTGAATTTCAAAAAAGTACAGGGGGAGAATTTATTCACCCGTTCGACGACATTGATGTTATTGCAGGCCAAGGCACAATCGCCCTTGAAGTCTTAGAACAATTAAATTCTATTGATGCTATTGTTGTTCCAATAGGGGGCGGCGGTTTGATTTCAGGAATTGCTGCGACAATAAAACAAATTAAGCCAAGCTGCAGGGTATATGGTGTACAAGCCCAAAATGCTTCATCTATGTATGATTCTTTTAAACAAGACAAAAGAATTGAAGCAAAAAAAGTAAACACTTTTGCTGATGGCACGGCGGTGAAGCTCCCAGGAGAGCTTACTTTTGAATTATGCAAAGAATATGTTGACGACATTGTAACTGTTTCAGAAGACGAAATCGCAAGCGCAATTTTGACCTTAATCGAAAAAGAAAAAATGATAGCAGAAGGAGCAGGCGCTTTGAGCGTTGCAGCTGTGATGTTTGATAAAATTCCTTTAAAGGGTAAAAATGTTGTTTGCGTTGTTTCTGGAGGAAACATAGACGTAAATATTTTGTCTCGTGTGATAAACCGCGCACTTTTGAAAAACGGAAGAATTTCTAATTTGACAATCGAGCTTGTGGATAAACCGGGGCAATTAAAAGAAGTGAGCTCAATTATTGCTCAATATGGCGCAAATGTGATTAGAGTGCGTCATAATCAAGGGGGCGAAGGAACGGAAATTACAGATTGCTATTTAAAAATTTCTATGGAAACAAGAGATTTTGCGCATTTTAATGAAATCAAAGAAGCGCTCGAGAAAAAAGGTTATAAGATTTTATCTACAATACAATAAGATAAAAGGAGAAAAAATGAAAAAAGTTATTTATACAAAAAATGCTCCAGAGCCAGTGGGCCCATATTCTCAAGCAATCTTGGCGGACAATTTTTTATATTGTTCAGGTCAAATTGCAATTAACCCAGAAACTAATGAGTTCATAGACGGAACAATCGAAGAGCAAACAGAACAAATCATAAAAAACATTGAAGCTTTGTTAAAAGAAGCAGATTTTTCTATGAACGACATTATCAAAACAACTTGTTTTTTAGAAAATATGGAAGATTTTTCAAAATTTAACGAAATTTATGCAAAATATTTTGTTTCAAATCCGGCTCGCTCTTGCGTAGAGGCTAAGCTGCCAAAAGGAGCAAAGGCAGAAATTGAAGTTATTGCAAATAAAAAACCTCAAAGCGTTGAGTTAATGTAAGTTTTGTTTTTTAGTGAATGTGGTTTTAGAAATTATTTTCCAAAACCACATTTTATTTTTTATTTAATTTTTATCTTTAGGGCGCTAAGCATTGAAATATTTATCCAAAAGAGCAGTTGCACTTGCGGCCTGAACCAAATTGTGTCAAAAAGTCCATGCCCCATTGTGGCTAAAATCATTAAAATTATGCTCAAGCAAAGAATTCTGTCTTTGGTTCCTATTTCTTCTTTTGGAGCTTTTTTGAGCCCTGTCTCAAGGCAGAATTTAACAACCAAAAACAAGAATAATATAAAAGCAATAAGTGCGAAAATTCCGCTTTCGACTGCGATTTCAAGAGGTACGCAATATGAACCTAAAGCGTCAAAGCCTGTTTTCATATATAGCCCATAGATTTCTCTGAAGTTTTGGTTGCCCACCCCTATTCCTAAAAATGGGTTATCTAAAAACATTTTTATGGCGGATTCATAAACATTTAACCTAAAAGATATTGAGCTATCCTCTCTAAAAGCCAAGATTGATTCAAATCTTTTGATTAAAGCTGGGTTTGTGAAGATGAAAAATAAAATCCCTATAACTCCAGCAAGAGTTATATTTTTATATCTTTTTTTAATATTTGAAATTCCGCCGAATTTTTTTTGAACATAATAAATAATTGCTAAAAACAGGCATGGGAAGAAAAATAAAAAGCCTAAATATGCGCCTCTGCAGCCCGTGTCTATGATTGCAATTAAATTTATTAAAAACAAAATCGAAAACAAAAGAGCTATTTTCTTTTTGTTTTTGCTCAAAAAATTCAAGATTAAATAAACAAATGAAGACAATCCGCAAAGCAAATATCCGGCAAGCAAATTAGGGTTGTATGGCTGAAGCGTGCCATAAGCTCTTGAAACGACTTCCTCTGGGTTTATAGAAGTTGTGTCTTGCCAGCCTGAAATCTCTAAGACCCCTGTGTTGTTTTGAATGATTGCAATTATTGATTCTGCGCTCATTAAAAAAGAAACGAACAAAATAGTGGGTGTGATTTTGTTTTTGTTATCTTTAAAAAATATTGAAGAGCAATAGAAAAATAATATGTATATGAAGGTTTTGATATAGCCATGGAAGCTCAAGCTGAAAAGCGTCGAGCCAAAGAGGCTTAAAGTCACTATCAAGAAAAATATCAAAATTGCCTTATGGTAATTTCTGAATTCAAATTTTTCTTTTGTTCGAATAAAGATTGATTTAAAAATCGTCAAAATTGAAAACAAAAGCGCTAAAGCGCCCATATAATCGCTTTTTAAGCAAACTGCACTCGACAATATCAAAAGCATAATCATATACAAGATATTGTCGATGTTATTTGCAAAAAGGCTGTTGTTAATAAAATTTTTAATTCTACTGTACATCTTGGTTTAATTTAGTATGTTTGTCTAAGTCTTCGTGTGTGTTGTTTTCGGGGTTTGGGCTAACGATGATATTTGAAATCACTCCGTTTAGCTTGTATTTTGCACCTTCTAATGTGATAGGAAGCCCGATTTTGATTTTGTTTCCGCCCACAACTGCGTCGCCGTCTTTTGTGATTTTAGCGCTATCAGACACTTTTACAAGATAATCATATTGATATGGTGTCGATTCGTCGTTCACAACTACATAAGGTTTTTTAGAATTTAAGGAAGGAAGAGTGATTTTTCTTTTGCTTGCCTTAACATCTTTGATTTTTAATCTTGTGTAAGGAACGTTTCTGATTGTGATAAAAGTTTCGTCTCCTGCTTTAAACAAGGCTTCGCTTGAAGTCATAGTGACCCCTTTTAAATAAACTTCCATTTCTACGTTTGTAGTTGTTTCAATTTGGTTTGAGGAAGTCGCTCTTTTTCCTGTAAAAGTTAAAATTCCAACAATTGCTGTGATTAAAACAATTGCAATGATTAGATAATCAAAAGGTTTAATTTTTTTAATAAAGTTCATATTTCTCCTTTTCACCTTTTTCTTTAAATTTGATTATTGTTTTATGATTTCTTCTTTCAAATCTTCGATTGTGACTGTGTGGCAGCCAAAGAAGCGAATAACTATGCTCGCGGCTAAGTTTCCGATTTTCATAGCGTCAATTGCACCTAACCCCGAGCACAAAGCTAAAGTATATGCGGCCACAACTGTGTCTCCCGCCCCTGTCACGTCAAAGACTTCTTTTTTGTTGAAAGCTGGGATTTTGTCGAATTTGACATTATCTCCATCTTTTTCAAACAAAGCCATGCCGTTTTCGCCTCTTGTCAACAAAACGCGGTTTAAATCCAAATCTTTTAAAAGCTTTTCTCCTGCTTTTTTCAAATCTTCATCGTTATTTATAAAAAAGCCCACTTGCTTTTCGCTATCCGGTTGGTTTGGGGTGATTGTGTCCACACCTTTATATTTAAGCATATCTTTTTGAATGTCTGCTACGATGATTTTATTGTGTTTTTTTGCTTCTTCGATTGCGCAATCAATGATTTTTTGGGTCAAAAACCCTAGATGATAATCAGACAAAATAATTCCGTCGTAGTTTGGAATTGCTTTTTTGATGTTCTCGATAGCTTTTTCTTCTGTTTTTGGGTCGAGCGTTGTTTTTGTTTGCCTATCAATTCTCACTATTTGTTGCGTAATACTTTGGTTACAAGAGCCTGAAATTCTTGTTTTTGTCGTTGTTTTTCTTGTCGGGTCTTGCACCATAAAATCTGTATTTATATTTTTTTCGTTTAAGATTTTGATTAATTCTTTTCCGTAATAATCGTCTCCATAAACGCCTATTGCGCCTGCTTTTCCAAGGTTCAAGCGAGAGACGTTGTGCGCCGCGTTTGAAGCTGCGCCAAGGATTTTTTTGGTGTCATAATGCTCCAAGATTAAAACAGGAGCTTCTCTTGAAATTCTTTCTGTTTTGCCATAAATCATTTCGTCGAGCGCGAAATCCCCTATTATCAACACGCTTGCGTTCTTAATTTGTTCTATTTTTTTAATTATCTCTTCTTTTTCAAACATAATATTAATATCCATTTTTCCTTATATTATCATAAAATTTTTTAAGGTCATAATTTATCTTTGAGCAAAAACTGAATTTCCTCTAAAAGCTTGCGGTTGATTGAAAATAAATCTCCGATTATCGCAAGAAGATAGCAAAAGAAAGCTAAAATCAAAATTATTGCGCACAAAATCAAAGATTGCACGTGCCCAGAACCGGAAGAAGAAAAAAAGAAATACAAAAACCTTCCGCCCAAAAGCAAGCCCAAAACCAAGAATATATTTGCAATTGAGATAAAAAACCTTGCAGGGCGATAGATTATATAAAATCTAATCAAATTTTTCATTTGCTTATAAATATATATAAAGCTGTTTTTAAAAAGCCTTGATTTTCTGTTTTTCTGCTCGTTTACTTCAATTTCGACGTTTTCAATTTTTAAATTTTTGATGTTTGCTTGAATGATGGATTCAATGGTGTATGAAAATGGGTTAAAAATATTTAAATTCATAATCGCTTGTCTTGAAAAAGCTCGAAAGCCCGTGGCTGCGTCTTTTATGTCCTCTTTAGAGATGACTTTTACAACAAAACTTCCAAATTTTTGCAAAGCTTTTTTTAAAGGAGAAAAAGTCTCAATTTTATCTATTGGCCTTGTCCCAAGCACGATATCGGCTTTTTTTTCTAAAATCGGCTGGATTAATTTTTCAATTGATTTTGCGCAATATTGATTATCCCCATCAAGATTTATTAAAATATCTGCTTTTAGGCTCAAAGCCCTTTTGAGCCCGGCTTTGAAAGCATGGGATAAGCCATAATTTTTGTTGAATTTAATGATTTCGTCTGCGCCAAATTCTTTTGCGATTTCAGAAGTTTCGTCTTTTGAACCATCGTCAATGACTAAAACATAGATTTCATCTATTGAATTAATCTTTTTTGGAATACCCTCTAAAACCGCTTTAATGTTGTCTTTTTCGTTAAAACAAGGAATTTGAATAACTAGTTTCATAAGTTGATTATACATCAAATAGATGAGATTTGAAAATTGTTGTTAAAGATTTTTGTTTGGTGGTACGAGATTAAAAATGTAGATAAAATAAAAATTATAAATACACACCATATAACTTTATTGTCATCCTTATTAGAACCTATTGTATACTAAATACAATAGTTTTTTTTATCCCGAAACAAGCGAGCCTTAGCGCGACTGCGCTTGGCGAACGAAGTTGAGGGCTTGCTGTGCGAAAAAAGCGTAAGCCAGAGTGGAGAGCAAAACGATGAGTTTTGCTCGAAACTGTTGATAGCCGCCGTAGGCTATTGAGCAAACGAACGACAGCGAAAGCGCAAGTGAGTCTTGCGAAATACCCACAGGCGGAAAAAGACAAACGATGAGTTTGGCTTTTGTGTAGTCCGTACCATGGCGACGTAAGAATTTTCAAAGAAAATTCCACAGGAGCAATCCCGAGCACTACAGGAGCACCTGAATAAAACGAATTTGTCGAGTTAGTAAACCCGACAAATATTAATTTTTATCTTTAACCCTTGTTTTCAAAACCCCAGTTATACTTAGATTTCATTTTTAGCATGACCTATTTTTCTTTACTTCAACCATTGTCAACCTTTTGTTAAAATGTTAAGAATGTAAAGTTGAATTTTTCTATAGCACCAAAGGCTCAAGATATATGTAAATTTTTTTTAACAAATATAAATATTGCACAATAGGCTTAATCCTCTACAATAAATAGTGTAGTCGATACGATAAATAAACGCTTTTGAAAGGAGTGATGGTTAAGTTAAGGATACGGAGTGGAAATAAATTATTAAGGACTATTGACAAGAGATTGTTAAAAAAGATTTAGAATTATTTAAATGAAAAGTTAAATAAGGTTAGCTACTAGACTATATAGGGAAATTTAATCCACTTTCGAAGTGGATTTTAATTTTATGTTTACTTTTTTTAATATTTGGATTATTTTGTAGTCACAAATATTTTTTAGGTGTTTTAATTAATATACAATGATTCAAAATCTTACAAAATTACAAAACAAATTTTCAAAACAGCCTTCTTTGATTGCAAAATATAATCTTGACGTCAAGGCTATGCCCATCGTTTCCGATGTGGATTTTTCGCTTTCTTATGAGCTCAAGACAATAATTGTAGAAAAACTTTTAGAAGCGCACAATCTAGCTTCTGCAAATGTCCAAGCTGGAAACATCACGGGGCGCGGTTTTGCAACAAATGTTTGTACAACAAAAAACATCTGGTCTGTGGGCACAAACTTCAACAACACAAGAAACGATATCTCCTCGATTTGCGGAGAGCGTGTCGCGATTTTGAATTCATATTCTAAAGCTTTGATGGAATTTTCAAATTCAGACAAAAAAACTCCATTTGATTTCAAGATAAAATATCTTTGTATGGCGACAAGTATTGACCTAAAAAAACGCCAAAAGTCAATCGCCCCTTGTGAAGACTGCCTTTCTTGGCTTAATACAAATCGCTATTTTGACGAAAATACTACGATTTTTTCTTTCGAAAGAGATGACGACGATGTTTTAAAATTGTATGCGACAAATTTATCTAAAATTTTGCCGTTTAAAAAATATAAAACATCAAATAAATTTTCTCAAAACAAAACTTTTAAATATACAGCAGCTGCGATTGATTCGATTAGCGAAAACAGTATTGATAAAAACGCTCTAAACAACTTGTTTTTAGCTTGCTACGACAATTATTTAAATACTGACCATTGCAAAATCACAAAGCAAAACATCTCGGCTGCGATTTTGACTCAAGACAATGTTTATGTGTCCTCTAAAATTGATTGGACTAGAAGATGGTTTGTAGAACCCTTGGAAAACGCTCTTGCTTCGGCTATTCAAAAAGAAGGCGAAAACATTTGCGTGAAAGCAATTGCATATTTTGGAGACGAAATTTCAAAGACTTCTAATGGTGAATTTCAAGACGGCTTAGTTTCTATAAAGTCTTTGGGCAGAATTAGACAAAAATATGCAAAAAATAATACTTTGATTATTTTGAATTTGGAAAATGAGGTTTTGATTACAACCTTGGGCGAGTACTTGCCAAAGAAATTTGTGCAAGGGTATAAGATTGTGTAGGGGCTTGGGTGCGTTTAATGTTGATTAAAAATTATTAATTGCGCAATTTGCTATTTTGAAGTTACTAGAAAATTGCCCGAGCTATGCGAGTGCAAATTTTCTGTACCTACTCGGTGTTTCAGAATTTATAGAATATGAAGTGTTAGATTTTAACTGCCAATACGTCATTCTGAACTTGTTTCAGAATCTTTATTTAATACTGAATTCTCGCATTTTATGTTTTAGAGATTCTGAACAGCTTAAAAACTACGCTTCACCTTGCTCAGCTTGTTTTTTAAAGCTTTCAGAATAACGTATTGTTTTATTAAATGTAGGTCGGGTTTACTAACCCGACAAGTTCGCTTCATTCGGGTTGGCTCCTGTGAAATCAAAGATTTCTACGTCGCCCATTAAAGGTCTGCCCTCATTTTACTCAGCAAGTCCGTCGGACTAAGCCTCGCTTCATTCGGGTCAAAAAAATGGGAGAGCGAACTCTCCCTCACATCAAAACACAAAATAACATAAAAAACCTATTCCATATCCTTCACACAACGAATTGAAGCGGCCATTTTTACATTAGAACGATCATATATGGATAATATCCAATCATTTCTTCCTGCAAATAATAAAAAATATGTGCTTATTGGATTTTCTCCTTGATTGTAGTGATAATTATTTATATAGCAAGAATTGCCATATATAGAACCATTACATACGCCTTCTTGATAAGTCGTGGCGCCATCTCCTGCCATCATAGCCCCGTTTTCTCCAAGACCTGCTGAATGATATGCAAGCGTTAAATATTCAGAATGCGTTGGCAATCTCCAACTTCCTCCTCCGATATCAAGAGAAGAGCAAACTTTTAGCGCTGCTTGATAATTGCAAGCTGACC
>CAKURL010000016.1 GCA_934675685.1 uncultured Candidatus Melainabacteria bacterium
CCACTCTGGCTTGCGCTTTTTTCACACACCTATGCCCTCGTTTTGCTCAAGCTGGCAAGTCTGCCTAGCTTTCGCTTTACTCGGGTTTCAGCTGGACTTTTGAAAAATTAATATCTTTATAGAAATAATTCAAAATCTGCCTTGCACTAAAACCTTTATTTGCGAGGTTATTTGCGCCATGCTGGCTCATGCCTACCCCATGGCCATTTTTCTTTGTTCCTTTATCAAAGCCATCAACTGATTGGATATATGGTAAATCATGGCTCCATACTTGACCCGCAGTTTTTGTGGTTCCACCAGAAGAAGCGTGATAATATGCAGGGATTACTTTGTTGTCATAGGTCAAAACTTCGCCTTTTGTAGACAAAACCGCCCAAGTCGTCTGCGGAGTTTCGCTTGTAGCGCCGCCATAAGCTTGGTCTTGAGGAGTGTCTTTTAAGTCGTAGCCTTTTGAATTTCTTTTGTTCATATTTGCAATAGCATAGCTTCTAGCCGCGATTGCTTGGGCCTTTTGGGCTTCTATATTCCATCTCGAAGGCATTTCAGAAGGAACAACCCCAAGAAGATACTCTTCCAAAGGAAGAGTATTCACTATTGTCAATTTTCCATCAACGTTGTAGACAATAATATCTCCCCTATACCATTTTCTTTTTGTCGCCAAAAAGCCTTTCTTGTCTGGGTTATGGACATGGATTGCACTAGTCGAGCAATCATAATATCTGCCTTTTACTTTGATTGCGATTGAATTTCCATAAGCTTTTATGGAATATGGGAAAAACGAGCGCGCGATAAAAAGTGTGTTATTTGAATAAACATCAGTAAACACAGCATTTTGCGTACTTCCAATATATGTTTTTTCTATCCCTTCATTAAGCCCAATTCGAATAGCCTTTGCGCTAGGCGCAAAAAAGCCCAAAAAGAGCGCAAGAAGAACAAAAAACGCAATATTTAATTTTAATTTTGTATTTTTCATAAACCTTCTTTAATAGCAGAATACAAAAAACCAAGTTCACAATCAAGATTTTAGCATTTATATGTAAACAAGTGTATATTTCAATTGTGCGTTTTTCTAATGATTTTTCTTGTTTGAGTTTTTAAAATATATTTAAAAAGTGTCGAATTATGGATAAATTTCTTAAAATTTTTTTCAATAAAAAATCGAAAGACGAAGTAGATTTTGAAGAAACGAAGCTCAAAAATTATATTTTAAAATATATAGAAGAGCTCCAAAGACACTTTGACGTGCCAAAAAATAAAATAAGAAAAATTTTAAGAAGCGTATATTTTGAACTATCTTTTTTTAACTCTATAAGAAAAATAATGAAAAAAAAGTTTGAAGTGATAAAATCTTTTTATCAAAAAAATATAGAAAAGTTTGAAAAAAGAGGGAAAAAATGGCAAAAACCAACTTAGAGATAACTTCATATCCAAACGGAATTTATGGCGCAACTACTTATTTAGTCTCAGACAAAATTTCGAAAGAAGCTTTTTTGGTTGATTGCACTTGCGACATCGAAGAAATCGAAAAACAAGTAAAAAAAGAAAACCTCACTTTAAAATATGCGCTCATCACCCACGGGCATTTTGACCACGTTTTTTGTATCGACAAATTAAAAGAAAAATTCCCACAAACCCAAATCTTGATGAACAAAGAAGATATGCCTCTTTTAAAAAACGTGGGCACACAATGCACTATGGCAGGAATAGAAGGGATAAAAATCCCTTGTGTCGATGGCTTAATCAAAGAGGACACTAAAAATTTAAAAATCGGAGATTATAAAATAGATATAATCGAAACCCCTGGGCATTCTCAAGGGGGCACTTGCTATTTAATCAACGACAAAGAAAATAATTTCTTGTTTTCAGGAGACACTTTGTTTCAAGAATCCGTCGGAAGATGCGATTTATTTGGAGGCGACTTCAAAAAAATCTTATCAAGCATAAAAGAAAAACTTTTCTCGCTAGACGAAAATACCATTGTCTTCCCTGGCCACGGAGACAGCACCACAATAGCTCACGAGAAAAAATATAATTCATATTGCAGATAAAATAAAAAATAAAATTTTTATGATAAAATTTTATTATTATGATTACAGTAGAAAATTTAACGGTTAGATTTGGGGAAGAACCCCTTTTTGAAAATGTAAACTTGAAGTTTTTAAACGGCAATTGCTATGGGCTCATCGGGGCAAATGGCGCAGGAAAAAGTACATTTTTAAAGGTTTTATCAAAAGAACTTGAGGCGACTTCTGGAGAAGTGCATATTAAAAAGGGTGCTCGTATTGCAGTCTTAAAGCAAAACCACTTCGAATTCGACGAATTTACCCCAATCGACACTGTGATTATGGGCCACAAAAAGCTTTGGAATATAATGAAAGAAAAAGATGAGTTATATTCTAAAGAAGATTTCACAGACGAAGACGGCATAAAAATAGGCGAGCTGGAAGCAGAATTTGCGCAGCTAGATGGCTGGCAAGCAGAATCCGACGCAGCGAGCCTTTTAAACGACCTTGGGATAAATCAAGAGCTTCATTATGTGAAAATGAAAGAATTAGATGGCAGCGAAAAAGTCCGCGTTCTTTTGGCACAAGCTCTTTTTGGAACGCCAGACATCTTGCTTTTAGACGAACCTACAAACCATTTGGATTTAAACACGATTGAATGGTTAGAAGAATTTTTAATCAATTTTCCAAATCTCGTAATTACAGTTTCCCACGATAGAGCTTTCTTGGATAAAATCTGCACGCACATCGCAGACATCGATTTTCATAATATCCAACTATACACAGGAAACTATTCTTTCTGGGTGCAAGCGAGCGCTCTTATTTTAAAACAAAAAGAAGAAAGAAATAAAAAATTAGAAGAAAAAAGAGAAGAATTTAAAAAATTCATCGCAAGATTTAGCGCAAACGCTTCTAAAGCACACCAAGCGACAAGCAGAAAAAATATGCTTGAAAAATTAGAGCTAGAAGACATCAAACCCTCCACTCGAAAATATCCAAGCATAAATTTCAAATATTCAACAATCCCAGGGCGAGATATCTTGTCTGTTAAAGGTTTGAAAAAGTCCTTAAATGGCGAATTATTGATTAAAGCTTTGTCTTTTGAAGTTTCCCAAGGAGACAAAATCGCTTTCATCTCCAAAAATCGCTTTGCCCCAACAAGCCTTTTTGAAATTTTAATGGGAAATGAAACACCAGACGAAGGCGAAGTTAAATGGGGAGTAAAATCCACATATTCATATTGCCCAAAAGACAATTCAAAATATTTTGAAAACGATTTTGATTTAATTAAATGGCTCGGCCAATATTCAAAAGAACAACACATTAGCTACCTAAGAGGATATCTAGGAAGAATGCTTTTTTCCGGAGAAAATGCAGACAAACAAGCAAAAGTCTTGTCTGGCGGAGAAAAAGTCAGAATGATGTTCGCAAAAACAATGATTGAAGAAAGCAATGTCTTGATTTTTGATGAACCCACAAACCACTTAGACTTAGAAGCAATCACTTCTTTAAATAATGCTTTAATTGATTTTACAGGCACTGTCTTATTCACTTCTCAAGATTATCAATTCATAAACACTGTGGCAAATAGAATAATCGAAATCACGCCAAATGGATATTTAAATTATCAAATGAGATATGAAGATTATCTAAACCACCCTGAAATCAAAAAAAGAAGAGAAGAGCTATATAACCCACCTGTTTCAAAAGCAAAGGTTAAAGGAAAAAAGTAAGCGCTTAAATTAATCTTAAGCTTCAGCTTCGATTGAAATTTCTTCTTTAGAAGTTTCTTTCTTAGGTTCAGACTTTGAATACGCTTCTTTTACTTTAGAAGCTGTATCAGATGCCGCTTCAGAAGAAGAATCTTCAGAAGACTCTCCTTTTTTCTTTTGGCAATATTTTATATATTCTTCATAAGTTATGACGCCATTATTGTTTTCGTCCATAACTTCATTATATTTTTCATCGCCTTTTTTTGCGTAAATTATTCCATCTTTATTTTCGTCTTGGACAGTTGTCTCGTCTTTTTCGCCTTCTTCTTGTTCTTTTCTTTGCGCTTCCATTTTTTCTTGGAGTTTTTTTGTCATTTTTGCGCTTTGTATTGTTTCTAATAAAGCGAGCTTTGTTTTGTCGTCCACGCCGTTTTCTTCGCAATAGCTATTAAATTCTTCCATGGTGACTTCGCCATCTTTGTCTTTATCCATGGCTTCCATATAGCCTGCTTCGCCTTTTTTCACAATAGTTATGCTTTTTGTTTTAGAAGAATTTGAACCATCAGATTTTTTGATTTCTAAAGGGTTATTTTTTGTTTGATTATTTGTATTAAATGTATTACTAAGATTACCTAAAACGCCTTCTAGCATAAAATATATCCTTATATTTTGATTATATCCTTATAACCTTTACAATACCACAAAACCTAAAAAAATAACTGTGTTTTTTGGGGCTTAAATATTGCTATATCTGACGTATTAACAATATCAAAAGCAAATGATAGAATTTTCTTATGGATAGTTATAGATAAAGGAACTTTTATGAAAAAAATGTTTTATTCCTTTGCGCTTCTTTTAGGCTTATTAGGGCTAAATTTGTCGGCTCTTGCGAGCGAAGCGTCTTTGGTTGTTCCTGACATTTCGAAGTCGCCTTTTAATTTCAACCTTCTTTTGGTCGGAATGGCGATTGCATTGTTGGGTGTTGTTTTTGGATTAGTTGAATTTTTAAAGATTAAAAAAATTCCTCTTCACCCTTTGATGGAAAACGTGGGTTCGACTATTTTTGAAACTTGCAAGACTTATCTTGTTCAGCAAGGAAAGTTTTTAATAATTTTAGAAGTAGTAATTGCGCTTTCAATCTCTTATTATTTTGGAGTTTTACAAAATATGGGGCTTAAAGGCGTTTCGCTCATTTTGTTGTGGTCTATTATTGGGATTTTAGGCTCATATTTTGTTGCTTGGTTCGGTATTCGAATGAATACTTTAGCAAACGCAAGAACATCTTTCTTGGCTTTAAAATCAAAACCTCTAAATTGCTTGAATATTCCTTTAAGAGCAGGCATGAGCATAGGAGTTTTGCTTGTTTCAATTGAGCTTATTTTAATGCTTGTAATTTTGCTTTTTGTCCCAGGAGAGCTCGCTGGCGCTTGCTTTATTGGCTTTGCCATAGGAGAAAGCCTTGGCGCTTCTGCTCTTCGCGTTGCAGGGGGTATTTTTACAAAAATCGCAGACATTGGCTCTGATTTGATGAAAATCCAATTTGGAATAAAAGAAGATGACCCAAGAAACCCAGGGGTTATTGCAGATTGCACAGGAGACAACGCAGGAGACTCAATAGGCCCTTCTGCAGACGGCTTTGAGACTTATGGCGTTACAGGAGTTGCTCTCGTGAGCTTCATTTTGCTTGCTGTGAACGATTTTCAAATTCAACTTTTAGCTTGGATTTTCACAATGAGATTTTTGATGATAATCACATCTCTTGTTTCATATTATATAAACAACGTAAACACTTGCTTATATGCTAAAAAATGTGAAAGAGAAAACAAAAAATTCGACTTCGAATTTCCTTTATCCAACCTTGTTTGGTTGACTTCAATTTTATCAATTTTGATGACTTTTGGGGTAAGCAAATGGCTTTTAGGCTCCCTAGAAGGCAACTTATGGCTTATTTTATCAATAATCATTTCTTGCGGAACCTTAGGAGCTGCGCTTATTCCAGAAGCAACTAAGATTTTCACTTCTCCAAAAGCAAAACACACACAAGAAGTTGTTCGCGCTTCAAAAGAAGGTGGCGCAAGCTTGACTATTTTATCAGGAATTGTTTCAGGCAACTTTTCGGGCTTTTGGATTGGAGCAATCGTAGTTTTATTGATGGGCTTAGCTTATTTTGCTTCTCAATATATTCCATCTGACGTTATGATTTATCCTTCCGTATTTGCTTTTGGGCTTGTTGCTTTTGGCTTTTTGGGAATGGGCCCTGTGACAATCGCAGTTGATAGCTATGGGCCAGTTACAGACAATGCTCAATCTGTGTATGAATTATCTTTAATCGAAGAACAACAAGATATCGAGCTTCAAATCGAAAAAGCTTATGGTTTTAAGCCTGATTTTGAAAACGCGAAAAAATATTTAGAAGAAAATGATGGCGCAGGAAACACCTTTAAAGCAACTTCAAAACCTGTTTTAATTGGGACTGCCGTAGTGGGCGCCACGACTATGATTTTCTCTTTGATTTTGGTCATCAAAAACACTTTAAATATTCCACCGGAATCAATTTTAAACTTATTAAATCCATACACTTTGCTTGGCTTTATTTCAGGCGGCGCTGTAATATATTGGTTCTCTGGAGCTTCTATGCAGGCTGTGACCACAGGGGCTTATAGAGCAGTCGAATACATCAAAGCCCACATAAAGCTAGGAGAAGCGGACGACAAAAAAGCAAATTTAGCAAATTCAAAAGAAGTAGTAAAAATTTGTACGCAATATGCCCAAAAAGGCATGTTTAATATCTTTATTGCACTATTTTCTCTTGCTTTAGCGTTCGCCTTTTTGTCTGCACCAAATGGAGATTCTTATGCTCCAATTTCTTATTTTATTTCCTATTTAATCGCAATCGCCGTTTTTGGTTTGTTCCAAGCAGTCTTTATGGCAAACGCCGGCGGTTGTTGGGATAATGCGAAAAAAATCGTAGAAGTGGATTTAGAAGAAAAAGGAACACCTTTACACGACGCGACTGTCGTGGGAGACACCGTGGGAGACCCATTTAAAGACACTTCTTCTGTTGCGATGAACCCAATTATCAAATTCACAACTTTATTTGGTTTGCTCGCTATGGAAATAGCGATTTCTGAGCAATTTAGTAAATATGCATTTGTTTCAGGAATTATTTTCTTAATCATAGCTCTTATTTTTGTATATCGCTCGTTTTTTGCAATGCGAATACCAAATCGAAAAAACTAATTTAAGAAAAACTTAATTAAATTTTTAAAAGCCCAAAAGCATTTGCTTCTGGGCTTTTGTTTAAATATTAAGAAATGTTTAGAAAAATTTTATTTTTGAAATTGAAGCAAAAAATTTGTTTTTATATATACATAGGATATAAGAAAATAATATAAACAAAGCACGAGGCGCACTATGGACAGCAGAACAAGTTCAATATTGTTAAATTTAGATTTGAATTTAAACCTTGGAAACGTCATAAATAAATATGAAAGTTCCAAAGAAGGCATTAAAGAAACAATAAACGACAAAAAAATCAAAGCATATAAAAGCTTAACTTCAACCATCAAAGAATGCTATCTTACAGGTTCTTTGAAATATGGAAATAACTTTGTAATGTAAGCTAGATTTCCACGTGCGCAATTAAATTATCAATCAATTGTTTTGCTATTCTTGGGCTGGTCGAGCCTTTGATGAGCGCCAACCTTTGGGCTTTTTCAATTAAGACTTTTGGCTCCATGTTGATATTATTATCTTTTGCAAGTTCTAAAACTATGTCTATAAATTCTTGGTTATTTGGCTTTTGGAAAAGAAGATTTATTCCGAACCTATCTGATAAACTATTCAATTCGTTTATCGTGTCGTTTAGGTGGATTTCGTCTCCGCTTCTTGATTTAAAGCTTTCTTTGATTAAATGCCTTCTGTTTGATGTTGCATAAATCGCAACATTTTTTGGACATTGGATTAAAGAGCCTTCTAAAATTGCTTTCATGGTAGATAGGCTCTCGTCATTATCGTTAAAAGAAATGTCGTCTGCAAAAATTATAAATTTGTTTTTTGAATTTTGAAGTTTTAAATATAGTTTATCTAAGTTCACCAAGTTGTTTTTAAAAATTTGAATAATTTTTAGCTCAGGAAACTCATTCAAAAGTGCGCGCACGCTTGTGGATTTTCCGCAACCTGCGTCTCCATAAAGCAAAATGTTGTTCACTTTTTTGTCTTGCAAAAGAGCAAGAGTGTTCTCATATAAAATTTTCTTTTGTTTTGAATATCCTTTTAAATTGTAGAAAGTCGTTTTTTCCACGACATTTATTGGCTTAATTTCTAAATCTATGTCGAAAATAAATGCATTGTGGTCTTTGAAGATATCTTCTTTTTCTTCTTTTTCCTCTGACTTAAAGTCGTTTGAAGAAATCTTTGCCCTAGAAGAATAATAACTTGGGCAAAAATCTTTTATTTTTTCAAATTCTTTAAAATTTTCTTTCAAAAATTCAAAAATATCTTCAAAAGCAATTTCAAGAAACTTGTTTATAATTTCAATTTCTTTTTCAAAATCTTCTTTGATGATTATTTTTTTACTCATTGCAAAATTTTTAAAATAAATAGAAAAATCTTCAATGTTTTCTTTTCTTAGGTTTTGAATAAATTTTGCATATTTAGACAAAACCAAGTCCAGTTCTTCTTTTTGAGCCAAAGACAAAGTCTTTAGAAAATCAAAATAGCTTTCAATAGTGGAATTTTGAAAAATAAAATCAAAATCAATTAAAAAATTTTTTGCCAAAATCAAGCTTTGAAGTTCATATCTATCCATAATTTTATTTTCCTATTTTTCCATAAAGACCACTAATGAATTTGGATTTAAGATGTAATCTTTTTCAATGTATTCTTTTGGGCTTAATTCCAAATTGAAAAAATCGCTTGTGTCAAGGCACTTGTGCCAAGATTTTCCTTCTTTTGGCTTTGGAAGAGAAAAAGAATAGCGAAAATCGCTTTTTGTGGAAGCAACGAACACACTTTCTTCGTCTTCAATTAATGCCCCAAAGAACAAATCCAAAGGATTTTTCCAATAGCCTTCGTTGTTTTCTTTTGCTTCAGTTGCATCGTTATAAAAATATTTTATGTTTTTAAAATATTCTTTTTTGAAAATTGGGTTTGTTTTTCTGAAATCTATTAAATTTCTAATATATTCCATTATTCTATTTTCAAATGTGTTTTTAGTTGTTGCTTTTTGCCAATTTAGGTAATTAATTGCGCTATCTTTGTTGTAGCTGTTGTTGTTTCCGCTTTTTGTGTGCATAATGATATCGCCCACTTGAATCATAGGAATTCCATAAGACAAAAACAAAAGTGCCAATTGTTTTCTGATTGCATTTTCTCTTTTTTCTAAGTTTCCTTCATAGTCTCCTGAAATTTCCCAATCAGAGCCGCCTTGAGTGGAAGCGCTTTTCTTTTTAAATGTGTTTAAGTCGAAAATCGTAAAGCCATCATGGGAAGCTATGTAGTTTATTGATTTTGAAACACCTAAAAAGCGAGAAGGTGTGCCTTCCAACAAATCTTTTAGCATATATGGAGTTGTTTCTTTTGGGCGAAGAGTTATCTTTCTTATCGTGTCTCTTGTGATGTCGTTCCATTCTGCCCAAAAAGAAGGAAATTTTCCTAATTGATAACAATTTGAACCGCCGCAAGTCCAAGGCTCAGCTATCAAAACAACGCCATCTTGCGCCTTTGTGAAGTCGTCTACGACATTTATATTTCTTTTTTTGAGTTCTTCTTTTAGATTTGCAGCTAAAGAATTAAAGCTATCATAAATTTCTTTGCAATCCGAATTACATTCCAACAAAGCCGCAGCAAGGTCAAAGCGAAAAGCGTCTACCCCTTGGTTTATCCAATATTCTAAAGAATCTATAACGAGGTTCATCGCCCCTTCGTTTGAAATATTGAAATCATTTCCGCAGCCGGAATTAGAGCGGTAATAGCCATTTGGAAAAGTTTTATAATAAGAAGAATTATCAATTAGGCTATAAGACATCAAAGTAGCGTCTTGTGTGTCGTGATTGATGAGGCCGGCTTCTCCCGTGTGGTTATAGACCATATCAAGGCAGACTTTTATGTCGTTTTTATGAAATTCATCTACCATTTCTCTGAATTCCTCTAGGATTTTTCCCGCTTCTTTATTAAAAGCATATTTTTTGGCCAAAGAAAAATATCCTAAAGGCATATAGCCCCAATAGTTTCCGTCATTTTGCTTGTGGTCAAATTCGTTCAAAGGCAAAAATTCAACCATAGTGACCCCAAGTTTTTTTAAGCTATTAACAAATAACTTTGCTCCTTTATATGTTCCTTTTTCCGGCATAGAAAGGGTTTGAGTCAGGTCTTTTATGTGGACTTCTGCTATTATTTCTTGATTAAATGGGCGGATAGAAGCTTTTGCTATTTTTTTATCTTCAACATAGCGATAAACGGACTTTGGAGCCCATTTTGCGTTATTTATCAAGTGATAGTTTGCGCCGGAGCGAAACATATTAAGCCCCAAGTTCACTTCGCTTGCTAAGTGGGATAATTCCTTTGTATAAGGGTCATAAGCGATTTTGTTCGGGCAAAAGCGGTTTGAATTTGTATCCACTTTGGATTTAAAGCCTGTTAAGGAATTTGGGACGTAATCTTCTTCATATTCCCAATTTGGGCCAAAAACGCGAAAGCCATAATACACTGGTCTATTTTTGCAATCTAAAATATAATCTTTAACGCTTGTGTGCCAGATATATTTTTCTTCTTTTTTCATTTCCAAAGTCATCACAGCTTCTTCGTCTTTTGGCGCATCAAAAATGCACAAAAAGACTTTTGTCGCGTTTTTTGAATATAATTTAAAATCGACACTATTTGTTTCTTTGTTGTAATTTGCGCCTAGTGTAGTCTTGGCTTTCGTGATTTCTTCCATATTTTTAATCCAAAGGGTTGATAACTATTCCAGAGAGCAATTTTGGGTAGAAATAAGTTGATTTTTGAGGCATTCTATATCCTTTTGAAGAGATTTCAATGATATCTTTCATTTTTGGATATGCCATTATGAATGCGCAAGCAGCTTCCCCTTTTTCTACTTTTTCAAAAGTCAAAGCTTCTCTTTTTTCATATTTTACGCCATTTTGAGCCATAAGTTCTTCTTTTGAATAATTCAGTTCGTTTTTCAAGATTAATTCATGTAAAACTACTAAATCCAAGTTTTGAAGCACTTCTGGGGCGTCTATTTTTGAATTCACTCCTTTTTTCAATTTCAAAACATAATAGTTTTTATCATTTTTAATGATTAAACCTGTTGTGATTTGTCTTTGGTTTTCTTCTTCGATTTTTTCAAGGAATTTTTCTTTATCGGTTAAAATTTCGATGTCATAATATTTTTCAACTTTTTTCAAAAGTTCATCTTTACCGATTTCTTTTTCAACTATTCTATGAGTAGGATAGATGATTAAATTTTCATCTTGCGCGTTTGTAAAATAGCTCATGACATATTTTGCTTTTTCGTTTTCTGGGTGCGCATTTCTATAGTTCATAGAAGTTTCATATCTGTGGTGCCCGTCTGCAATGAGCAAAGTTTTGTCCTCAAGGGCTTTTTGGATAGTTTCAATATCGTTTTTGTCATCTATTAAATAAACAATATTTTCAACATCAAGGTCGTCAACAACGTCAATTAAAGGTTTTTTTGCTAAATATTTAGGCAAAATTTCGTTTTCTATGATTTGTTTTTCATCATTATAAACCATAAAAATTTGAGAGAAGAAAGCTTTTGTTGCTTCCACTAATTTGAAGCGGTCTTCTTTTGGGCCGCCCATGGTGTATTCATGGGGTAAGATTTTTTTAGTCGAAAAGTCTTCGATTTTGTTTCTTGCGATAAAGCCTTTTCTTTCGATTAATTTACCTTTTTCGTTTGTGTATTTTTGAATTATATAAAAAATCGAAGGTTTTTCAGTCTTGATTAAAACATTTTCTTTTTTCCAATCTTCGAAGCTTTCTTTCGCTTCTTGATAGCGGTTTTCGCCCTTTGCCAAAATGAGGCGAACAATATTATATGCGCTTCTTTCATACAAATCGTTTTGATAGTTTTCGTCAATAACGTCGTATGGAGGCGCCACTACGTCTTTTATTTCTACTTTGTCTTGGTTATAGATAATTGCTTCTATTGGTAATATTTCCATTTTTCCCCCTTGTTTCCTTTTTTATTATAATTCAACAAGGAGGCTTTTGTAAAATTTTTTAAAACTAAAAACCTTGAAACTTTCGCTTCAAGGTTTTGTGCTATTCTTAATCTTTTTCGGGACATATTCTTTTACGAGATTTTTCTTTGAAACTTTATGATTTTTCTTAAAATATTAAGAAATTTTTACAAAAAAAATTATTTTAGCAATTTTGAATTCAAAAAATACTTTATTTTAGTGTGTGTTAAAAGTTTAGAAGGTTAGTTATTAGTATGTCTGAAGCAATTGGAATGACAAACGTAAACGCTTACAATAGCAATGCATATAATTCTTTAGCCGTGAAATTAGAAAACATTAAAGACGAGCAAGGTCTTTTAGGCAACGCTTGGAACGGCTTTAAAGAATTAACAGGGCTAGGGCAAAGCTATTCAAAATGTGAATCTATGCTTGAAAAATATAAAAACGGCGAAATCGACATTTCTCAAGCAATGGAATATATTGACGATTTTAAAAACAAACAAGATAATATGGTCGAGCTCGAAAAAAATATTTTAACAGGAACAGGGGCAATTGCAGTCTCTATTGCGACTAGCGGCGCTACTGTGCCTGCGATATTGGCCACAGGAGCCGCAACAGGCGCAGCGTTAAAAACTGGGCTTGGAGTATTAGATAGGGCAACAAATAAAGTAGAAGATGATGCTTTGGATTCAAAAGAAGTCGCAAAAGATGTGATTTCAGGAACAATCACAGGGGCAACTAGCGCAATTCCATCAAAAGCTTTTGGTAAATTAACTTCTGGAATAGAAAATAATTTAGCAAGAGACATCGCAACAAAAGCCGCTTGCTCTGCTGCTTGCGGGGCAGTATCCGGTTCTGTTGGATATTTAACAGATGTTGCACTTGACGAAGTAAAACAATTTGATTTTGGCTCCTTGGTGGGTGCGACTGTTTCTTCTGCCGCTGTATCAGGCACTGTAGGAGCTGGCGTTGGCGCTTTTCAAAATACAGGAATCGGGCAACAAATTACAACAAAACTCGCTTCTTTAGGCAATTCTCAAAGCGAAAGCCAAATAATCCAAGACTCCGTGACAAGCGCTACAAGAAAAGTTGCAGGAAGAGAAGTGAACGACGCTAAGACAGTGTTACAAGAAGTATAGAATAAAAAAATTAACATTTTAAAACAGGTTGGATTAAATCCAACCTGTTTTGTTTTTAATATCTATCTTAATTTTATTGATATTTATTTTCTAAACCGCCAAGCATACCGATTGAGCGCTTGAAGTCGTCTGGGCGTTGAGATTTTAATAATGCGTCCATAGGGTCTACTGTTTTTGCTCTTACCAATTCTTTTAAATGCATATCAAGAGTTTGCATGCCCATGCCTGTTCCCGTTTGGATTGCAGAATAAATTTGAGCAGTTTTTTGTTCTCTGATTAAGTTTGCGATAGCAGGGTTTACAACCATGATTTCTTGTGCCACAACGCGCCCTTTTTTCACGCCGTTTGGCTGAAGTTTTGGCAATAAACATTGAGAAAATACTGCAACCAAGCTTATTGAAAGCTGCAATCTGATTTGTTGCTGTTGAACTTCAGGGAAAATATCCACGATACGGTCAATCGTTTGAGAAGCAGAAGAAGTGTGCAAAGTTCCAAGAACCAAGTGGCCTGTTTCTGCCGCAGTTAGCGCAAGCCTTGTTGTTTCAAGGTCTCTCATTTCACCAATCAAAATAACGTCTGGGTCTTCTCTAAGAGCAGATTTTAGGGCATTTGCAACAGATTTTGTGTCTTGCCCAAGTTCTCTTTGGTGGATTACACTTTTTTTGCTTTGGTGAACAAATTCAATAGGGTCTTCAATAGTCAAAATGTGTTCAACCCTTGTTGAATTGATATAGTCTATCATAGCTGCCAAAGTTGTAGATTTACCGGAACCCGTAGGCCCAGTCACCAAAATCAAACCTCTTGGTCTATCTGCCACTTTTTTCATAATGTCTGGCAAGCCCAAATCTTCAAATTTTGGAGGAGTCGAGTTAATCGTTCTAAATGCCGCAGCATAAGAGCCTTTGTCCCTATAAACGTTCACACGAAAACGGCCAACGCCCCTTAGGCTATAGCCAAAGTCCAACTCCCAATTTTGTTCCAATTCTCTTCTTTGGTCATTAGATAATATTGGAAAAATGATTGTCTCAACGTCGTCTGAAGACAATATAGGCAAATTTGTTCTATATAATTTTCCATCAATTCTTATTACAGGAGGCAATTGCGACGATATATGAATATCGCTTGCTTTTTTCGACACAGCTAATTCTAAAACTTCTTCGATTAACATAAAATCTCCATTATATTTGTTTTTATACTATAAAGAATACCTTTTTAAAAAAATATTTACAATCAACAATATATATTATTTTTGATTTATACTGTATTTTATGGATATTAAAGAATTATTTAAAACTTTTCAAAAAGAGGATTTTTATTCTAAAATCAACCTTCATATTCACTCAAACTCTTCTGATGGCGAATGTGGTTTTGACGATTTGATTTCTCAAGCAAACGATTTGAAGATGAAATATTTTTCAATCACAGACCACAACACAATCTCAGGCTACAAAAATTCAAAACTTTTAGATAAAACTCCAAATTTAATCAAAGGAATCGAATTTGATTGTTTTTATAAAATGTCTCTTTTGCACGTTTTAGGCTACGGGATAGATATAAATAGCGAAGCTTTAGCGCCGCTTTTAGCCAAAAACGAAAAAGAAGCAAAAAACGACATCATCAGACTTTTTAAATCTCGCCACCCGAAAAAAGTCATAGAAGCAATCCACAAAGCAGGAGGAATAGCGGTTTTAGCTCACCCTTGCTGTTGCAATGTTTTCAACTTAGACGATTTTGTAAAGCGCCTTAAAGGCTTTGGGCTCGATGGGATTGAGGTTTTTTATCCTTATGATAGGTTCAGAGGGGTTTTAAAGTTTTCTTCAAGAAATTTACCCTTTAAATTAGCCAAAAAATACGATTTAATCCAAACAGGGGGCTCTGACGAGCACAAAAACTTATATAATCATATAGCTATTGAATAAAGCTTAGAAAATATATATAATAAGACTTATGGAAGAAACTAAAATAATTGAATATATTAAAAAATCTTTTGAATTAAAAAAATTAAAAAGATTTTCAGACGCGCTTGAATTTTTGACAAAAGCTCTTGATTTAACCACAAAAGAAAACAAAAAAGACAAAGTTGAGATTTTGTGCCAAATGGGCGAAATTTATGAAACCCTAAAAAACTTCGAAATGGCAAAAGAAAGCTTTAAAAAAGCAAAAGACGAAGAAAAAGAAAACCCAAAAGCGCTCTTGGGGCTATATAGGGCATACTATGGGCTTGAACAATATCAAAAAGCTCTTGATGTTGCGCAAAAGTTGTGCGAAATAAATAAAGTTTCTTCTTCATATTATAGCTACATAAAAGTCTTAATAAAGCTTGGAAAAACCCAAGACGCGCTTGAGATTTTTAATTCTTTAGATGAATCAATCAAGCTTGATTGCGATTTGTTGTATTTGATTTCTACTTTAGAAGAAAAAGAAAAAAGAACACTTATGCTAGAGCGCATTGTGTCTTTAGACGAATACCACAAAGACGCAAACCTTGATTTAATAAAAATCGAATACGAAAAAGGAAACTATTCAAAAGTTTTAAACTATTGCTTAAATTTAGACGACGAAGAGCCTTTAGCTTCTTATTATTTAGCTTTAGTTGAAGCTAACAGGCAAAATTTTCAAAAAGCGCTTGAGCTATTTTTAAAAGCAATCGAATTTGACCAAAATAAACACGATTTTTATCTTGATTTAGCAAAGACTTATATCGACCTAGGCTGGCTAGAAGAAAGCTATAGCGCCCTTAAAAGGTCAATCAATTATTCTTTAATCAACAACAAAAAAGAAAACCTAGACGAAAAATATTTTCTTTGCGCTTGGATTTTGATTAAACAAAACAAAAATTCTTTAGCTTTAATCAACCTAGACAATATTAAAAAAGGCGATAAATTCTATCCAAAAGCGCAAATCTTGGCTCAAACAATTAGCCTTGAAAATTCAAATCTTTCTAATTCCAAAAAAGTCTTAGAAGAATATTTAGCAAAAGAAAAAAATAATCCATTTTTGCTCGATTCTTTGGCAAATGTTTATAAAGAATTGAAAATGACAAAAAAGGCAATTGGGATATACAAAAAAGCACAAAAGCTCTACCCAAGCTCGATTTTTTATACTCTTGAGATAATTGATTTGTTGATAGATGAAAAAGATTACGACCAAGCACTTTATATAATAGAAGAATTTAAGGAAAAATATTCTAATTGCGCAAACATCTATAATTCCTTGGCTCGCATTTATTATCGCTTGAAAAAGCTTCCCGAAGCACTTCAAAACATAGAAAAATATTTAGAATTAGACAAAAATAACCCGGAATCTTTCTATTTTAAAGGTTTAATTTTAAACGACTTAAATGAATTTGAAAAAGCAAAAAATGAAATTTATTATGCTATCAAATTAAACCCAACAGTGGCTAAATATTATAACCAAATGGCAAGAAGCTATTTTGAGCTTGAAGATTATAATAGTGCTCTTTTATATTCTATAGAAGCAATTGATATTGATAACAACGAAATTGCTTATAAAAAGCTCGCTTATGAAGCTGCCTTGAAATTAGGCGATAAAAAGCAAATCGAGCTTTATGAAAAGCTTTTAAAAAGAAGCGAAAAAATCTTAAAAAACTCACGCTAAAATAGCTATTTTAAAAACTTTTAAATAATAAAAGCGCTCCTTTTTTAAAGAGCGCTTTTTAATTTAGGCAATAAAGAGAATGAGATTAAGTTAACGATTAAGTGCCGTTATAAATCTATTGACCCAAGTATACCAATGTGTTTAGAACATCATTTGCTTTGTTGAATACTTGAGAGTTTGCTTGTACAAGCCTTTGAGCTAAAATCATGTTCGCAAATTGTTCTGATAAATCTACGTTTGAAGATTCCAAAGCACCTGTTGCGATGTTTCCTGTGCCATTTATGCCAGCAGCAGTGTAGGTCACTTTTCCGCAGTCTACCCCTATTTCATAGCAGTTGCTTCCAGCCGCCACAAGCCCAGAGTCATTTGTCACTTTAACTACTTGAAGCTGCATGTTTGCTTTGCTTAAAACGTTAGGGTCAACGTATAAAGGAGCATTTCCTGAGTTATTCACGTCGTCATTGATGATAATACCGCCTGCGTCAGTGTAGCTGAAATATGTAGATTTTCCGTCTTCTGCTGCTTGAACAGTCAAAACTGAACCATCTGAATATGTCACAGTCATCATACCATCTTGGCCAAAAGACAAGCTTTTATATAATTTTGTAGAATCATCAGTGTAATCATCTACTTCGCTGATTTTTGCTGTCATAGATAAGATTTTTGTTGTGTAAGTGTTTACACCCCCTTCTTCCACAGCGTTTACGTTTGAAATATCTGTTTGAGCGACGAAATTAGAACCTCCGGCAACAGATTTAAAAGACAAAGTGTCGCCTGCGTTTGCTGCTGTGAATTTAATTGCGCCATCTACAATAGAAGCTGTGAAGTCGCCATTTGCGCTATTGTTAATTTCATTTACTAAAGTTTGCATAGTAGAGTCGCTTGTGAGGTTCGACAAGTCAACTGCGACTGTCTTTGCGCCCACTGCGCCGTCGTTTATCACAACTTCAAAATGACCATAAGTCGCTTGAGTGTCGTCAGAGCCTGCTGTGATTGTTTCGCTATTATTTAAAGCAGAAACTTTTTGTTTGGCAAAAGACGCTGCGTCCATTGGATTTTCGATTACTTTAATTGCGGTAGGGATTTTAATTGGAACAGTAGAGCCTGTAGAAGAAGTAACAGAATCCATACCCATCAATTTGTAACCTTGAGCTGTACATAAATAGCCGTTTTCGTCCATAGTAAATGTACCATCTCTAGTCAAAAGAGTTTGCCCATCTGCATTTTGCACGCTAAACCAGCCGTTGCCTGTGATTGCAAGGTCAGTATTTCTTCCGGTTGAAGTGGTGCTTGCTGCAGAAAAGTCTTTAGTGATTGAAGCGCATTTTACCCCAACACCGATTTGATAAGGGTTTGTACCCCCTAAAACTTTTGTTGAATTTGTACCTGTTGTTTTTGTTTGGTACCAAATATCTTGAAAATCCACACGAGAAGTCTTGTATGCAGTTGTGTTCATGTTTGCTATATTGTCTGAAACAACGGTAAGCTGGTTTGTCCCTGCATTTAAGCCTGTCATCGCCGTAAACAATGCTTGTGTCATTAACTTATTGTCCTTTCTTTATTGCCTTTTTTAAAATTTCTTTTAATCTCTTTTTAATTATGATTTCGCTGAACCTGAGTCTCCGCCAGTTGTGCCTCCACCTGTAGTGTCGCCACCTTCTGTGCTTCCTCCTCCAAAATGTTTTCCTATTGTTTCAGCTAAGTAGCTAACATTGTTTGTAAGCGAATATAAAATTTGCCCAATAAACGTTTTGTCTTCGCTAGAAAAGCCGGAAGAAGAAGAGTCGCTTGGATATACTTTTGAAACAGAGCTTAAAGGATAAGAAACACCTTTTATATTCAAGCTGGCGCCGGAAGAATCGGAATAATCCACATAATCTACCGTGCCTTTTGTCGTTTTTCCATCTACTGTCACTTCCACGGTTTTTCCCATTAAAGAATTTGCTTGATACATGGAAGAAAAAGAATTAAAACTATTTGAAATATTCTCCATTGTCTCTAATGTTACAAATTGCGCTTCTTGAGCAAGCATTTCAGCATTATCTGTTGGGTTTGTCGGGTCTTGGTATTGCAATTGCATAGTAAGCAAATTCAAAAAGTCTTGACTATTTACAGAGTTAGAACCCTTTGTTGTATTTTGAGAAGATTGCGCTTTCATCGCGTTTGAATAATTTTGATTTGTAACTATCTGTTCTGATACACTTGCCATAATTGTTATCCTTAACTTACTTATTATCCTTTTAATTTAAATAGCTTAGAGCTTTGTTCATCAAAATGCTTGAAAAATCGCGCTTTTGATGAATGTCATAGCCAAACCTTGAAGATTCAAAATCCCTATTAGTTTGATTTTGGCTATTTTCTCTTTCTTGTGGGTTATTTTGCCCTTGATTTTGGTCTTTAAAAGAGCCGTTTTCTTGGTTTGTTTCGTTTTGGAAATCTTGGTTTCCTTGGTAGTTTGTTGAACCCTCTTGGCCTGCAGTTTTGATTTGAATATTAGAAACATTTACGCCCGATTCTGCTAATTGTTTTCTTAAGCCATCAATATTTTTTTCGATATAATTTCTAACATCTTCATTTTGAGCCAAGATATTTGTAGAAAGCCCATCTTTTCCTGAAACAAGCTCAATAGAAAGCCTTCCTAAGTCGTTCGGTCTTAAAATCATCGTGAGCTTTTGGGAGCCATCTTTTGTTTGTGCGATTTTATTTGTGATTTGGCTTAAAACTTCGCTTTCGTCCATTTTTTGCGTCATTTGGGCTTGTTGCGTGGCATTTTGGAAATTTCCCAATTTCACATTTTGCCCTCTAAAGCTCAAAGAAGAAATTGAAGAAGAATCAAGATTTGTTTGATTGATGGAATTTGATGAACTTACGCCATCAATCGCAAATTTTGCAACTTCGTCTTGAACGGTTAAAGTGAAAGATGAATCCCCAAAAGCGTCATCTGACATCATCTCATCTACCATCAAATCTTCTAAAATGTCGTTTGGCGTAGCTTCGCTTCCTTCTATAGAATTCAAATTCTTATCAGAAGAATTATTTGAAAATTTTGCAATTTTTGAAAAAGCGTCTATCGAAGAAGAATTTTTGGAATTTTTTGCAGTTTGAACATTGGAATTATTCAAAAAATCGAACTCATTTTCATTTTGTCCGTCTGAAAAATCGCTTGAATTCAAATCTTTATTCTTTAAAAATTCATCTATATCTAAAGAATTGTCCGCCAAATCAACTTTTGAATTGTCGCCATTTAAATCAATATCCGTTTGAAAATCTGATTTGCTTCCTGTTTCAAGGTTTGATTTAAAAGCAATTTCATTGTTTTTTGGAACATTCAAAATATCATTTTTATTTGATTTTTCTAAATCAGAAGCCAATTTTGAAATCGAGTCTTTTAAACTATTTAAATCAATTTCATCTAAAGCGCCATTTTGGCCTTCAAAAGCAGTCAAGAATTCTTTGAGGTCTTTTTGAAGGCTATTTAAATCAACATCGTCATTTTTATCAAATGCTTCGAGCAATTTTTTATAAGCTTCCTTTTGACTTTCAGATAATTTTTGCAATTCTTCTAAATTAACATCTTTAAAAATGTCTTCTAAAGCGCTCTTTGAAGCTAAAATATCATTTTTTATAGTTTCTTTTTTTGAATTTTCTAAGCTATCGAGTGCATTTTTTAAAGACTCTTTTAAATCAGCCAAAGAAGTTTTTAAATTATCCTCATTAATTTCAAAAGAATTTTTAATTCCTTCAAGAGCAGTTTTAATCGTGCTTAAATTTTCATCATTATTTGAAAAATCCTTTAAGCTATCTAAAAAAGAATTTATTTTAGAAGTCAAAGTAGCAAAACCATCGTCCGAATTTGCTTCTTTATCTATTCCATTTTGAACAAAATCTTTTATTTGAGACAAAATATCTTTAAACTCAGGAGAATTTATCGAATTTTCGACTTCTCCTAAGGAATTTAAGATATTTTCTTTTATGATTTTGTTTTCTTCAAGAGCTTTCGAAATATCATTTAAGCTATTTTTTACATTTTCAAGCTCACTTGAAAAACTATTTTCCAAAGAGCCCAAAGAGCCGTTGTTTAAAGCTTTTAAGCTAGTTTGAAGATTTTTAAAATCATTCAAAGAGCTATTCAAATCTTCTTTGAATTCGCCATTTAAATTTTGGCTTTCTATTATTTCAAAGATTTTTTGAACACTTGCTGAATTAAAATCAGCAAAATCTTGCGAAGAAATCGAAATGTCATCAAGTTCAGAACTATTTAAGTTTTCATCTATTACACCTGCTTCTTTTCCTGTTGCAAAAGAAGCGATTAAAGAGCTCATCAAATGGTCGTTTTCCGATATGTCTTTCGCACTTGTATTCGTATCATCTAAAGTTGTTTTTTGAGAAAAATCTGGTGATGGTTCCACAAGTGGGCTTTTTGAAGGGTCTTGAAAATCTGTGTTTTCAATTTCGCCTTCTTTATTTGAATTTGTCGAATTTGAAACATCTTTTTTTGAAGATTGTTTTGAAGATGTCGAATTTGCATTAGAAACTGTGGTTTGATTTAACTCAGCTTGAGGATTTGAAACATTATCTTCAAAAGCTTTTTCTTCAACGCTTTTTTCTTTTTTTGAAGCATTATCTTCTTGTTTTACTTTATTTGAAGAATTATCTTTTTGTTTTTTTGAAACATTTTTTGAATTTTGCTCAAATTTATCTGAGTTTGTTGGGTTTTTCGTTTTATCTTTTTTGAGGTTTGAAGCTTCTTTTGTTTGGTTCGCGTTTGCGGCATTTAAAGCTTTTTGGTTTACGGAACTTGTGTTTGACTTTGCAGCTTTGTCCACAAAATTTGTCTTTGTGTTTTCAATTTTAGAAGAAACATTGTTCACTAAAGTGGAAAACGTTGTGTCAGAAGGGTTTGGAACATAAGTCAAATCCTTTAGAGCCAAATTATTTCCTAAATTTAAATCTTTATTGTCAACAACAGAATTAATCATTTTTCCCCTTAAAGTCTAGTTTAGGCGCTTATTCTCCTAGAAGATACGATGTCATCTATGAGCTTGAATTCTTCTTCTAGGCATTCTTTGTCATAAGCTTCTTTTTGTTTTTCTTTTAATTTTTCCAAGGTTTTTGTGGCTATATAAGCAGCTTTCACTTTATTTTGTTGCCTAAAAAGCTTGCTAGCCATCTGCTTCAAGACTTCTTTTTGAGAAGCAATTTCACCCAAGAGCTTTTTTGAATAGACGTCATAATTCATCATCAAAGAAACATTGATTTCTTTTCCTATGACTTCATCATATTCTTTTTGGACTTCCAACAAAGAATGATTGAGCCCGTCTAATATCTCTTGTTGCACTCTTTTTTCCTCCATCATGCGCGCAAGTTCGAGTCTTTCGTCTTCCAAGAGCTTTTGTTTTACCACAAAAACACTCTCAAGGCTGAATTTAAACCTTTTCAAAACTTTAATCCTATCCCCATTTACACATATTAGAATATTAGATAATGAAAATTTCTTCATCATCTAAATCGCCTAAAAACTTTAGGGAAAACCGCAAAAAATCATCTAATTAGCCGAAATTAATTTTCGAGCTCTTTATATAAGCTTTGAGCCATTTGAATTGGGACATTTTTTTCTGGCAACACTAAGACTTCAAAGCTTTTTATCGCATTTTTATATTCGATTGAAATAATATCCCCTACTTTCAGCTGTTTTGCGGGCTTTGCAGGATTGTTGTTCACAAAAACGCGAGCAGAATCGCAAACTTCGTTCGCGACTGTTCTTCTTTTGATTAATCTTGAAACTTTTAAAAATTTATCTAATCTCATTAAACTTTAATCACTTTTACTTTAAAATCTGGGCTATTTTGCACTCTTTTTTCGATTTCATCAAATTTCAAGAAGCCTTCTTGTGCTCCGAAGTGTTCACAAACAGAAGCAGAGTTGATTGTTCCATATTTAAGCGCTTTTTCGATATCCCAGTTGAATTTATCAATTGTAGCGCAGAAAGTAGAAGAAAATGCATCGCCTGCGCCTAAAGTCGAAGTCACGACCGCAGGATATGTTGGGCACAAATAAACTTTTTCGCCGTCATAGCAATATGAACCGCATTTTCCATCAGTGATAACTACAAGAGTATTAGTATCTCCTCTCAAAGCTTTCAACATTTCTACGATGTCTGGGTGGATTTCGCATTTAGAATATTTTTCTTCTTTCGAATCCGGACGAACTTGAATTTTTGTCACCAAAGTCGCTTCTTCTTTGTTCATAACTACGATTTGGGCAGTTTTTAAAATTTTTGAAAAATATTTTGCACCTTTTTTAAGGGCGGTAGTACCTGCGTTTATCGCAAGATTTACATTATTTTCTTTACAGAAATTTGCAATTTTGTCTAAGACTTTGTTGCTATCCCCAGAAAGAGGAGAAACATAAACCCAGCGCGAATTTTTAATAGCATCAAAATTCACTTCTTTTTCGTGAACATGGGCATTTGCGCCTCTGTGGGCAAGAACGGTTCTATCCCCTTGGAAAGAAACAAGAATGATTGAAAAACCGGTTAAATATTTAGAAGAATCAATGATATTCATAATATCAATGCCAGATTTTGCAAGTTTTAATTTGATTATATTGTTTAATTCGTCGTTTCCAAGTTTAATGATTGTAGAAGTCTTGCAGCCGAGGTTTGCGAGGTTTGTCGCAGTGTTCACCGCACCCCCTCCTAAGTTTTTTGAAAAATCAGCAATTTCTGTTTTAGCGCCATAAGGAAAAGACATAAATTCGCTCTTTTTTGTCAATTGCGAAACAGATACAATACTTGCTATGTCTGATTGAACAAAGACGTCTTGTGTGGCAGAGCCAATGGTAATAAAATCGTACATAATTTACCTCTTTTATCCTTAATTTGCTTTTGCTAATGTTGTGCCTTCATTATAAAATAAAAACATGAGATTAAAACAACTAATTTTAAAAAATTATCGAAACTATGACGATTTTGAATATAATTTCAAAAGCAACAAGACTTTGATTATAGGGAAAAACGCCCAAGGCAAGACAAATATCCTAGAAGCGATATATTATCTTTGCGCGCTCGATTCTTCGAGAATTCGAAGAGATTTAGAATTAATTCAATTTGGGAAAGATTTTGCCCAAATCAAAGCGCAAATCTTTAAAACAGAAACGGATATCGAACTTGAAATCTTGATAAATCCTCCAAAAAACAAGGTTTTAAAGGTTAATGGCCTCAAAAAGACAAAAGCAAAAGATTTTTTAAGAGTGCTTTCCGGAGTAAATTTTTCGACTTCTGACCTTCTTTTGCTTCGAGGAGAGCCCCAAAACAGAAGAAAATGGCTAGATATGGCGATTTTTCAAGTTTATCCTCTTTATTTAGAAAAGCTCACAAAATTCAACAAAATCCGCCTTCAAAAGGCAAATTACCTTCAAAATACGCAATTTATAGATGAAATCATGCTTGACGTTTTTAATAAACAATTAGCCACAGAATCCGCAAACGTCATCTATTTAAGAATGAAATATTTAAAAGAGCTTGAGCGCATTGCCCAAGAAAAACACGAAAAAATGGCAAAAGGAGAGCTTTTAAAGATAAAATATCAAACAATTACAGAAGAATTTTTAAACGCCAAAGAGCTCCAAGAAGTCATTTTAGAAAAATTAAACGAAGTGAAATCTGAAGAAATCAAAAAAGCGCAATGCCTAATAGGGGCGCATAGAGACGACATCGACTTTTTTATAAATGACATAAATTCTAAAAAATATGCTTCTCAAGGCCAACAAAGAACGATTGTCTTGGCCTTAAAGCTTGCAGAGCTTCAAATAATCAAAGACAAAATCGGTCAAACCCCTTTGCTTTTGTTAGACGACGTTTTAGCGGAATTAGACAACAACCGCCAAAACTATTTATTAGAAGCAATCGAAGAGGACATTCAAATGATTATAACGAGCGTGGACACTCTTGCTTTTGAAGAAAGTTTTTTAGAAAATGTAGATATAATAAGAATTAGCCAAGGAAAAATAATAGATGAAAAAAACGATAATTAAATTTGGAACAGATGGTTTTAGAGGAATAATCGCAAAAGATTTCACTTTTGAAACAGTAGAAAGAATTATAAAAGCAATTGCGCTTTATATAAGAAGCTTAAACACAGATAAAAACACGATTATAGTGGGCTTTGACCCGAGGTTTATGGCGAGTGATTTTGCAAAATTCTCAGCTGAACTTTTAAAAAGCTTTGGTTTCAATGTCGTTTTGTCCTCTTGCGTTGTGCCGACGCCTATTGTTGCATATAGTGCAAAATATTACCCAAATTCCATAGGCGCAATTATGCTCACAGCCTCGCACAATCCAAAAGAATATCAAGGAATAAAATTCATTCCAAACTACGCAGGCCCAGCCACAAAAGAAATCACAGATAAAATTTTAGAATTTTTAGATAAAGATATTGAAGAAAAAAACGACGGAAAAATCTCAATAGAAAGGCTAGATGAGGATTATATCAAGCATTTAGAAAACATTATAGATTTTGAAACGATTAAAAAAGCAAATTTAAAAATCATCTATGACGGGCTTTATTCTTCTTCAATCGGCTATTTTGATAAAATCTTAGATAAACATGGAATTGAATATAAATCTTTTAACATGTACCATTCAAGCGACTTTGGGGGAGGTTTACCGGAACCAAAGGAAAAATTCTTGAAACACAAAGAAAAAGGTTTTGTTGTAGTCGCAAATGACGGCGACGCGGATAGATATGGCGTTTTAGATGAACTTGGAGAATATATTTCTCCAAACATCGTGCTTTCTATGCTTTTAAAATATTTGGTTCAAAAAAAAGCTAAGATGGGAAAAATGATAAAAACTGTGGGTGTATCTAATTTAGTCGACGTTGTGGCTAAAAAATTGAATGTTGAAACAATAACCACTCCTGTGGGCTTTAAATGGCTCGGGGAAAAAATGCGCCAAGAAAAAACAATCTTGGCAGGAGAAGACTCAGGAGGGTTATCCATAGGGGAGCATATCCCAGAAAAAGACGGGCTTTTAGCCAATTTTTTAATCCTTGAGATGATGGCAAAAGAAAACAAGACTTTAAATGAATTGAAAAAAGAAATCTTAAAATTTGCAAATTGCGAATTTTTCACAGACAGAGTGGATTTGAAGCTCGATTGCGACCAAAAAATCAAAGAAATTATGGAAAAATTTTCTTCTTTTTCAAAAATCGCAAATCTAGAAGTCAAAGAAAAATCTACAATTGACGGCATAAAATTCTTCTTAGGCGAAAACAAGCTCACTTCTCTTTTGATAAGAAAATCAGGCACAGAAGCACTTTTGAGGTTTTATATTGAGTCAGAAAAAACTGAAAATATAGAAAAAGTCAAAGATTTCATACATTCAACTTGCCCATAAATCCTTTTGGCAACTTATTTACAAAACTCAATAATGGTGTTAAAATATAGTATATTTGTGGAATAGTCTAACTATTAGCAAAACTATAAGGATATAGTTTCAAAAGAAAAGGATTTAGAAATGCCAACTACAACGATTACAGGTATTGGTTCTGGGTTTGATATAGACAGCTGGGTGTCGCAGTTAGTTGCTGCAAAAAAAAGCTCTACAGTCACTCCGCTTCAAACAAAATTAGACAAATTAAATTCTAAAAACACAGCCTTAGACAGCTTAGAAACTAAATTTAAATCTTTAAAAAGCTCGCTTGAGACTTTCACAAAGACCTTATATGGCTATTCTGACGACATGTGGGCAAAGACTTCCATCACGTCTTCAAATGATTCTTATGCGACAGCAACTTCCACAGGCTCCGTTGCTTCCGGAAGCATAAATCTTGAAATCGAACAAATCGCGACTGCGACAAGCGCCAAAAGCGCAAATTCCCTAGGTGTCGTAAATAGCGAAAATGCTGATTCTGTTTTGTTTAAAGATATCGCAAACGGGCTCGCTAAGACAGGAACATTTTCTTTATTTTTAAACAACAAAGAATATCAAATAGATATCACAGACGAGGACACTTTTGGCTCAATTAAAGACAAAATTGAAGCTCAAAACGACAAACTCAAAATGGATATCAACGACGACGGCACAATTAAAATCTATTCCACAGATGAAAATGCAAGCCTTGTTTTGGGCTCAAATGGCGACAAATCAAACTTTGCTTCTGTTTTAAAATTAAACAAAGAAGAAGGCAAAACAAATTCATACTCAAGCGGCGGCTATTCAATTTCCACCTTTAATGCAGACAAAAGCTTCGGGAGTGGAAACTCGGGCCTTGGCGATATAAAATTCGAAGAAGGAAGCAAAATCACAATCAACGGTGTCGATTTTGATGTAGATGAAAACACAACAATAAACAAGCTCATCTCCAAAATTAACGGCAACTCTGACGTAAACGCAAAAGCTTCTTATGATTCTTTAACAAACAAATTTATCTTAACTTCTACTCAAACTGGGCAATATAACATAAGTTTAGGAGAAGAAGGCACTAATTTATTACAAAAATTAGGCTTAACAGAAGATGACGGCGAAGGCGGAGAAAAGCTAAAAGACGGCTCTCAAACCCTTGGGCAAAATGCTATCGCTTATGTAAACGGAAACAAAGTAGTTTCTGCTTCAAACACAATCACAGGCGAATCTTCTGGGATTTCCAATTTATCTGTCACAATCAAAAAACCAACAAGCACATATTCAGGCGACGACAAAGCAGAAAAAAATATCACTTTAGACATCGAGCCTGACTATACAAGTGTCAAAGATGCACTAAAAACGTTTGTTAACGCTTATAACGATGTTGTGACAACTACAAAATCTGCAATCGCTTCAGATGGCTCCATTGGGACAGATTCAAGCTTGAATTCCATTTTAGCTCAATTAAGAGGAATTACCTCTATGGTGGGCAAAAACGATGGGTCGTTATCTATGTTGTCTGAAATTGGGATATCTACAACAAACACAGATACCTCGAAACTTTCTATTGACGACACAAAACTGGAAAAAGCCTTAAAAGAAAACTTTGACTCAGTTAAAGCGCTTTTGTCTGACGGAAAAGAATCAAAAGTGGATAACGGCTTATTTGATAGGCTTTTAACAAACGTAAGCGACGCACTAGATTCTTCTAAAGGCTATTTTGCAAACAAATCCACAAGTATCGATTCTCAAATCACTTCCTTGAACAAAAGAATAGAGCGCGCAAACACCTTGCTTACAAGCTATCAAACAAGAATTACAAAACAATTCAACAACATGGATAGCATAATGTCCTCTCTAAGTTCGCAATTAAGCGCATTCCAATCATATTTTGGCTAAAGAAAACTATTTTTTTAAAGCTTTTCCTGCCAATTGACCGCAAGCTGCGTCTATATCAGCTCCGCGCTCTAGGCGAATTGTGACTTTTTTTCCTGTTGATTCTAAAAGATATTTAAATTTTAACATATCTTTCTTATTTGGCTTTTTAAAATCCGTCTCGTCCACTGCGTTATAAGGGATTAAGTTGATGTTACATTTAATGCCATCTAAAAATTCAATTAATTCTTTTGCGCATTGAACGGTGTCATTTAAGCCACCCAACAAAATATATTCTATTGTAATTCTATCTTTTGTTGCTTTGTTGAATTCGATTAAAGCTTTTTTGATTTCTTCAATATTATATTTTTTCTCAATCGGCATTACTTGTTCTCTGATTTTGTGATTTGGCGCATGAAGAGAAATCGCAAGAGTAGGCACAAGCTCGTTTTTCGCTAATTCAAGGATTTTAGGCACAATCCCTGAAGTGGATAAAGTCATTCTCCTGATTGAAATTTGAAGATTTTTATTTATTAAATAAAGGGCTTTTTTGATATTTGAAAAATTGTCTAAAGGTTCTCCTTGGCCCATAAAAACTACATTTGTAACTTTTAAATTTGTATCTTGTTGGCATAATAATATTTGAGAAACGATTTCGTGCGCTTCAAGGTTTCTTTTAAAACCATTTTTCCCTGTCGCACAAAATTTACACCCCATTTTGCAGCCAATTTGGCTTGAAACGCACATAGAGAGGTTGCTTCTGTTGTCAAAGCGCATTAAAACAGCTTCTGCACACAAACCATCACTATATTCTATTAAATATTTAATAGTGCCGTCTAAAGAAATCTGGCGAAGCTTGATTTTACAATCTAAAATTTCGCAATTTTCCTTCAAGAATTCTCTGAATTCTTTTTTGACATCTGTCATATCGTCAAAGCTTGCCGCGTTTTTTGCCCAAATCCAAGAAAAAATCTGCTGAGCTCTGAATTTTTTCTCGCCTTTTTCTTGAATAAATTCTTCTAATTCTTTTAAAGAAAGCTTAGAGAGGACTGTTTTTTTGTTTGAAGTTGTTTCAATATTATTTTCCATATTTAAATAATACTATAAATGCGCTAAAATAAAAAAGAAATAGCTTAAAAAAACAAGAGGAAAAATGAAAATAAAATATTTAGGACACAGCGCTTTTGAAATTTTAACTAAAAAAGAAAACAAAGAATACAAAATCTTATTCGACCCTTTTTTAATAAAAGCGCCTGATTACGACTATTCTGATACCGATTTTATTTTTCTCTCCCATGGCCACCAAGACCACCTAGGCTCTGCCATTGAAATTTCTAAAAAAACAAATGCGAAAATAATAGCTATTTTTGAACTTGCAAACTATTGTATCTCAAAAGGTGCAAAAAACTCTCTTTCTTGCTCTTTTGGCTCTTGGCTAAATTTTCCTTTCGGAAAAGCGATTTTAGTTTTTGCAAGCCATTCATCTAGCGCAGATGGCGAATATTTAGGAAATCCTTGCGGTTTTATTTTAAAGCTCGAAGACAAAACTATCTATTTTGCAGGGGACACTGGGCTTTTTTCCGACATGAAAATGTTTAAAGAGCTATATAAACCCGATATTTCAATTTTGCCCATAGGCGGCACCTATACTATGGATATAGAACACGCTAAAATCGCCTCATCTTGGCTAGATTCTTCTATTATCATTCCAATGCATTATAATACGTTTGACGCTATAAAAGTCGATATCGAAGAATTTAAAAAAGAAATAAATTCAATAGGAAAAACTCCTTTGGTTCTTGAAATTTCAAAAAACAAGGAGTTTTGAAGCTAAATTAATTTTTAAAATTAATAATTTTTACAATTTAAAAAGAAATAATTTTGGCTATGTTCGCACACTGGGCATTTTTCCGGAGCTTCTTTTGCCAAAATTTGAAAGCCGCATTTTGAGCACTCCCAAAGGCTTTTTTCATTTTTTTGAAAAACTTCGTTATTCAAAATGTTATCTAAAAGCTTAGAATACCTTTCGTCGTGCGTTTTTTCGATGCTTTGAACCAAAGAAAACAACCTTGAAATGTGGTCAAAACCTTCTTCTTTTGCTGTTTCAGAGAATTCTTTATACATAGAAGTCCACTCATAGCGCTCATTTTCCACTGCATTTTTAAGGTTTTCTTTTGTGTTTTTGATTTCTCCATATAAAAGCTTGAACCAAATTTTCGCGTGCTCTTTTTCGTTGTTCGACGTTTCTTCAAAGATTTTTGCAATTTGCTCAAAGCCATCTTTTCTTGCTTTCTTTGCGAAATATTGATATTTGTTTGCTGCGATAGATTCGCCCTGAAGCGCTTTTAAAAGATTTTCTTTTGTTTTTGAATTTTCAAATTTCATTTTTTTCTCCTTTATTTAAATATTTTGAAAAAAATCAAATTTTTTCTATTAGCCACACTAGCTATTTTGACTTTCGCTTAAAAAACATTAAGACTAAACCAAATGGTGTATTTTTTATTTTTTTAATGAAGAAAAAATAAATTTCGCCGTTTCACAAATAAAAAAGGAACAGAAAATGAAACTCGTAGCCGGAATAAATCTAGATGGACACGGAATGGCGCAATCCCTAAACGCAATGCAGACAAGCATGGACGTCATGGGAGTGTTTGGCGAAAATATTTTAGGCTTCGACAAAGTTGGATATCAAAAAAAAGAAGCGGTTATTTCTTCTTTTGCAGAATATATTGGCCCAGAAGCTCTTTCATACACGACAGACGACCAAGTGGGTAGACTTGTCATGACAGAAAAACCGCTCGATTTGGCTTTAAGCGAAAAAGGGTATTTCCAAGTTTTAAATAAAGATGGAACACTTGAGCTCACTCGAGACGGAAGATTTCAATTGAACAAAGAAGGAGAGCTTTTGACCCAAACAGGGCAGAAGGTCTTATCTAATTCCGGTATGCCGATTGTTTTTTCTGATTTACCTGAAAGCTTGGATAAAATAAAAATCGGGCTAGATGGCAGAATTGGTGTCTTTGACGAGAAAAAACGAGGTTTAGTCCACCAAGCAACTATAGGGGTCGTGAGTTCTGAGGGCAATTTGTTAAACACAAATTGCGTGCGCCAAGGATACACGGAAAGCTCAAACATTCAACTTCACC
>CAKURL010000017.1 GCA_934675685.1 uncultured Candidatus Melainabacteria bacterium
GCTTGCGATTGATGGGCGACGTAGGAGCGCAGGCAAAGCCGAGCACCACAGGAGCAGAAGAAAAATGAACAAATCCATATTATTGAATGAAAACACTTAATATTTTAGAGATTCTGAACAAATTGAAAAATTTCACTATCGTTCATTTTTCTAATTTTTCAGAATGACGAAATATTTTTCTTTTCGTAGGCCATTTGTCTTTTAATTTCTAGCCTAAAAAACAAAACATTTTACCCTTACCCACCCCTTATTTTTCATCTATAATAAAACCATGCCTGAAAACCTAGACAAAAATATCATAACCAACATAAAAAAATGTTCAAGATGTGCGCTCTGTGCGCAAAACTGCCCCATTTTTAACATAAAAAAAGACGAAAATAACACAGCTCGAGGGCTTGTGTGCAAACTTTTAGGCTTTGAAGAAAATATATTAACAAAAGATGACTTAAAAAAAGACTTTAAAATTTGCCTAAATTGTTCAAAATGTGCGCAAAATTGCCCTTCAAAAGTGGACACGACAAGAGTTTTTTCCTATTTTAACTCTCATTTTTTCCCAAGCCACTTAAACCAAAAAATCGTTTTATTTTTGAAATTTTTGCCTATAAAATTTCTTTATTTTAAAAATATTTTAAATAAATTTCAAAAAAAATCTAAAAATGTTTCTTCGAACATTACCTATTTCAAAGGCTGCATGGCACGTGCCCAACACAAAACCACCCTTTTAGATAGAATGTTTCAAAGAAAAGACTTCGCTTGTTGCGCTATGCCTTATTTGGCTTCTGGCGACTTAAAGCAATATGAACTTGCAAAAGAAAAAAATATAGAATTGATAAAAGCTTCTTCAAAAGTCGTCTTTGACTGTGCAAGCTGCTATAGCGCCGTTCGAGACTACGAAGACTTGCCCAAAGAAGAAAAAGAAAAGCTTGTTTATTTTTACGATTTAATAAATTTAAAAAACATAAAATTAAAGAAAAATTCAAAATATTTTGGAAAAACCGTGACTTTCCATAAACCTTGCCATTTAAATATGGAAGAATTTTTGAAGATAGAAGAAATTTTAAAATCAATCGAAGGAATAAATTATAAAAGGCTTGAAAACTTTGACACTTGTTGTGGTTTTGGGGGAAGCTATTTCATTTTCCACCCAATTGTCTCAACTTTGATTGCCCTTAAAAAAGCAAAGACAATTAAAAAATCAAAAGCTGATTTAATCTTGTCTTTGTGCCCTTCTTGCGTTTTGGGGCTTCGATTTAATCAGCTTTTAACATTTAATTTTAAGAAAACTCTCGAATTAAGAGACTTTTTTGATAAAGAATTAGAATTATAATTTATCAAAAGCGCAAACTGCTTTGAATTTTTCGTCTAATTTATTCAAAAGAGCAAGTCTATTGTTTTTGATTTTTTCGTCTTTATCCATTACAAGCACTTCTTCGAAGAATTTCGCAATTGGTTCGTTTAAAACATATAGCGATTTAATATATTTTTCCAAATCTTTTTCTTGTTCTTTGTGTGCCAAAAGCGCTTCATATAAAGCGTTTTCTTCTTTTAAAACGAACAATTTTTTATCTGGCTCTATTTCAACTTTTTCTTTTAAAATCCTTGAAATTCTTGTTGCATTTTCTTTCAAAGAAATAAAATCAGAATTGTTTTCGCCCACGAAATTCATAAGCAATTTCGCTCTTTGGATAAATTCGCTCAAATTCAAAAGAGGGTTGAAAATTTCGCAAGCACTTGCGACATTATTTGAAATTTCATTTCCCAACATAAATAACAATCTTGCCAAGAAAAATTCTCTTAAATCTTTTAAAATAGTATTCTCTAGCTCGATTGAAAATTCTCTAGACAACAAATTCAAAGAAAATTCAATGATTTGTTCTAAGTTGATGTTCAAATTCTTTTCTATGATTGTTCTAATTATCCCGATTGCAGCTCTTCTTGCGCCAAGAGGGTCGTTTGAGCCTGTTGGGCGTTTTTTCTTTTTGTCTCCTTGAGTCGAGATGAAAAGGGCGCAAATCGTGTCGATTTTGTCTGCTATAGAAACAATTTGAGAAACTATAGAAGAAGGCAATTCGGAATTTGCCCCTAATGGGAAGTAGTGTTCGCAAATGCCATTTGAAACGACTTCTTTTTCGCCATCAAGCCTTGCGTAGTCTTCTCCGATGAAGCCTTGAAGTTCTGTAAATTCAAACACTAATTTAGTAGATAAATCGCATTTTGCTAAAGTTGCACATCTTATGATGTCTTCTTTATCTTCGATTTTAAGGTCAGATGCGATTTTTTTCGACAATTCAATCATTCTTTGAGTTTTATTATATAAATTTCCTAAGCCTTTTTGGAAAGTCATACCTTTCAAATTGTCTAATTTGTCGATTAATTTTGTTTTTGTGTCTTCTTTATAGAAGAAAATCCCGTCTTCCAAACGAGCGCAGATAACTCTTTGGTTTCCTGCTTTGATGTTTGAAAATTCGTCGCCCACAAAGTTTGCCATGGTGATGAAATAATTTGACAATTTGCCTGATTTATCCCAAAGAGGGAAATATCTTTGATGTTGAGTCATCACTGTAGTGGTCACGATTGAAGGGATTTCTAAATATTTTTTGTCGAAGTCGCACAAAACCGCAACAGGCCATTCTGTGATGAATGTAACTTCTTCTAATAAATCTTCCATATCGTCAAATTTAATAGTTAAGTTGTTTTCTGCTGCGCATTTTTTTGCTTTTTCGATTATGATTTCTCTTCTTTTTTCTTGGTCTGCGATTACGTTACCTTTTTCTAAAATTTCAAGGTAATTTTTAGGTTCATCAATCACAAGTTCAAGATTTTTAGAATATCTATGGCCTTTTGTTTTGTTTGTTGCAACTTTGTCTAAGACTTTAAGCTCGACCACATCTTGCCCCAAAAGAGCAACAACATTTTCGATTGGGCGAGAAAATTTTTCCGTGTTATCTGCCCAGCGCATAAAATGCGAACCTTGCAATTTTAAAATCAAAGCTTCAACGTTTTCTTTTAAAACGTCTTTTGCTTCTTTTCCTTTGATTTCGACTTTTGCCCTGATATAGTTATCTTCTTCATACAAAGAGGAAACGTCAACTCCGTTTTTCTTCGCAAAGCCAAGAGCCGCAGGAGTAAAGTTTCCATCTTTATCTTTTGCGATTGTTAAAATTGGACCTTTAACTTCTTTTGTGATTGTTTCTTGGAACAAAGCAAGATCGTGAACCAAAACAGCAAGGCGCCTTGGAGTGGCATAGACATTGATTTTGTCAAAATCTAGGCCATTTTCTTTAAAAAGTTTTTCAAAAGAGCTTTTTAGCTGCTCAATCGCGCTTGGGATAAATTTGTATGGAAGCTCTTGAACCAATATTTCCAGTAAAAAATCTTTCTTCATAATACTTGGATTATAGTATAAAAAAACAATAGAAAAAACCCCAAAGAAAAAAATATATTAAGAAAATGCAATAAAAAAGCCAAAAAAGTGTTAAATTTTTTGAAAAATAACTATTTGTGTGGCACATTATAGTAAGGGGAAATGAGCTTTTATGAACAATGTCGACATAATCGAAATAAACGACGACCAAGCATATAACGCAAAGCTTCTGGCAAGTGCTTTAAGCGAGCCTCACATCAGAAAAAGAGGCATGATAGACATGCTTGGAATTAATTGTGCTCTTAATTATTTTCTTGCCAAAAAAATCAAAGCTTCAACCCAAAAAAGTGTATATAAAGTTCCTCTTTTATTTGAAGAGTTTAAAATCACAGATGTTTATTTTGGAAATTATAGAATTGATGTCATAACTTTATATAAAGAAAAAAATTTAAAAATTCCTAAAATCCACGTAGACATGGATATTTTGCCGCATTTTTATTTCTTTGTCCAAATTGGAAGCAAAATCAAAGAAGCAAAAATGCTGGGCTTCATCGAAGGAAAAAGCGTTTTAGCTTGTTCTCATGATTCAAAATATTATTACCCAAATTTGAACATGCTTTTTGATTGCGAACGCTTCAAAGAGCTCACTCGCCACACAGTTGCAACTAAGACGCTTTTAGGAAAACACGTGGATTGTATGGGTTTGTTTTTGAAATTCATGGATAACGATTTGTCTTCTGTCTACAAGCGCCAATTAATCCAACATTTGATGAACTGCGAATCTTGTAGAACAAGGTTCATCGACACGATGGACTTTGAAAAGCTCGCAAACAACATTCGCTATTATCCTGACTTAGCAAGAAAATCGGAAACAATCACCCAAGTTCCTTATGTCGACTTTGAAAATTCGAACAACGGAAAGTTTGCAAACTTCGAAGAAAACCTAAAAAATGTCGAAATAAAAGACGTCGAGGCTTCTTTGGATAGAGAAGATTTTATCGAAATCGAAAAAGAAGATGATGAGGAAGAAAAAGAAAAATCGAACACAGTTGAGATGTTCGATTTATTGGAAAAATCAGAAAAAAAACAATTAATTAACAAAAACGTTTTAGATTCCATATTTAAAGACATTCCAAAAATGGAACTTCAACCCTTAAAACAAGTGATGTCGAGCAAAAATAGACACATCATGATTGTCGCTGTGTTGATGTTTTTGGTTTTAGGAAGTTTTGTTTTGATTTCTTTCCAAGGAACAAATGAGATAATTTCTCAAGAAAACGATGGCTTTGACGAAAACGCGCAAATGAAACAAATGGAAGAATTTAACAATTCCATTCCTCAAGCATATAATGAAGAAGGAAAACAAATCTCTTTGAACCCTCAAAGCTACGCTATGAAAGCTCCGAGCATAGATTCAAAACCAACTTATAGCCCTACTATCACGACTGTTTCTTGGGAAGCTCCTGAAAGCTTAATTAAGAAAGATTCATACACAAACTTCTTAAAGTCTATGGGCAAAAATGTCAAATTGAACCTTCAAAACGACCTTTTACTTGTGAGCGACAACCCTACAAGTAAAAGCGCAAAAGCAGACATCAGAATAGCGCCTTCTGGCGAAGTAGACTCCATTAAAATCAGCCAAACTTCGGGCTCAAGAGCAATCGACGACACAATAATCAAAGTCGTTGGTGACACTTTAAAATACATGAAACCGCCATCTCATAGCATTATTTCTCGCCCAGTCGACGTGACTTTAGTCTTAGAATTAAGATAATAAATTTTAAATTGCGCCTTCAAGTTTTAAAAGCTTTGATTTTATTTTTAAATCATAAGCGAAGCCGCCCAATGCTTTGGATTTTGAAATCACCCTATGGCAAGGGACAACAAGAAGGATTGAATTTTTCCCGCAAGCGCTGCCCACGGCCCTTTGGGCATTTGGCTTTTTGATTAATTTTGCAATATCTTGATAAGATTTTGTTTTTCCATAAGGAATTTTTCTCAATTCTTCCCAGACTGCTTTTTGAAAATCTGTGCCAGAAAAGGAAATATTGAGCTCAAAATCTTTCCTTTTGCCCGAAAAATATTCGTCTAACTGTTTTTTAACTATTTCAAAATAAGAATTTTCTTCTTTATTTTCTTTAAAATTTTTTACGATTTGAATAGAAAAAAGAGTGCTTCCTTGAAGCCCGATTTTTAAAACCCCGATGGGCGAATAATAATAAAAACTTTGCATAGATAAATTATATTTAAAAATTTGAAAATTTGAAATGAGTAAAAACAAAAAGCATAATTTTAATATAGGTTTTGTTTTGGAGAAAAATTGTTTCAAAAATTTTTAAGCGCAAAAGAACCTTTTGAAGCGCAAACAAAAGGAGTCATTTCAAATTCCATTGTTCAAAATTGGACAATTCAAGCACTAGATTGTTATAAAATCAATTGCGATTGCAAAAAGTGCCCAATTAAAAACGGAGGATATTCTTTTAAATGCAAAATGAAAGAAGTTGTAAAAATTTTGCTTGAAAAATATGGAAAACCTAACGAGAAGAAGATTTTCGAGATGGCAGAGGAGGAAGAGCTGAGGTAAGGTTTTGTGTGGATTTAATTATACAGTCCGCTACCTTAAAATTGCTAGAAAATTGCTTTTTCGAAGTGAGCGCTAATTTTTCAATAGTCTTACTTTGTTTTCTTAAAACTTTCTTTGATAAAACAAAAATCTTTCCATTCGCCATTTTCTTGCCAAATTAACCATACTTTATCTTTCTTGTAATAAAAGTCATCATGCAATTTAAAGCTTGCTGAAGACGGTTCTTTTAAAACTCTGGCAACCCAAAACATTTTTTCATTCTTTTTGTCTAATTTCTCAAGTAGTTGTTTTTTGTCTGCGCACAAAACATGTTGATGTTCGTCAAAATTGCTTCCTGCTTTATAATAACGAGCTTTTAAGTTTTTCTTGGCATTATAATATTTTGCGCCATCTCCATCTGTGATATTTAACAATTTTCTTACATATTTTGAAGGTAGGTAATAAAAAATGTCATAATCTCCATAATTCGAGACGCATTCTTCGACTGCTTTTGTGATTTCATATTTTTGGATTTTGTTATTGTGAATTGTTGCTGTATAAATTTTATTTGCAATTTCTTTTTTCCAGTCAAATAAGCATATTTCTTTTGGGGTCAGATAACAGCTTGTGTGTGTTTTAGAATATATTTCGCAAGGATTGTTCAATTTTTTTGTAATATCAGCTTTTTTGTTTTTTAAATCTTTTAAGAAAATTTCAAAATCGGAAGCTTTTATTATCCCAGAAGAAAGCCATAAAAGCGACTGTACGCCGATATTTTTTTCAACAACTAAATTGGAACAATATAAATTTAATTGTTGCTCTTGTTTGATATCAATCCATTTTGAAAAATCTGGATCAGGAGTTTTATCTATATAGTTTTTGATATCTTTTTTGCTATTTGAATTTATTCCTTTTATAAGAGGGTGTAAATTTTCTTCTAAAAGCCATCTTGAATGTGCTTCCTCTTCGTTTTCTTCTTTTATATATAGTTCTTGTATGGAGTTGATGAAATTGTTTATTATTAAAGAATAGTCGTCCATTGGGAAATTTCTGGTATCAAAATATGAGTTATTGTGAATTCCTAATCTATCAAACAAATATCCATATATTTCATATTTAAAGCACCAAATATATTTTTCGCAAATGGTCATAATTTTGCTTTTGGAGCCATGGGAAGCAGGGCGGCACAATCTTTTTATAGCAGAATCTAAATTTTTCCCAAAAAGTTCTTCTGACCAGCCCATATCTAGCAAATATTGCCAAGCCGCAGCTAAGACATATTGGTTACAGCGAATATTTTCGACACCCAATATTTGTGCTTGTTTTTTTAAGAATTCGATAGCTTTTTTATTGTAACTTTCATAAAAATCTTTTGGCGAAGTTTCATTGTTATCTTTGAGTATTTCAAGTATTTCATCTTTCTTTCCTTCTTCTTGGCAAGAAAAATTAAAAGTTTTTCTTGGAACACTAAACATTTTGTTTATTTTTTCTTCTTGTTCTATCTTTTGTTTTTTAATTTCTATTAAAGTTTTTTTATCTTTTAAATTTAAATTTGGACATTTTTTTAAAATTTCATCAATTTCTTCTATTTTAAAATATGGGTAATATTCGTGTTCAAAGTCTTCATAATAAGAAGAGGAATAATCTTTATCAAAAAACAAGTTCCAAATAGAATCAATTAATACATATCTTCCTAAATCATAAGAGATTGATTTATAGCCGTTTTCTCCTTGTATAGCATCTTTAAATAATGGCAAATTATGATTTAAATCATAATCAAAAGGAGGAATAGAAGCTTTCAACATATCTTTTGTGATTAATTTTGTTTTATATGATTTTTCTATAATACATCTTGCAAATTGCCTTATTGCTACGTTGTTAATAGTTTTTATTTTTGATTTATTAAAAATATGTTTAAATATAAATTCGGAAAACAAATTTAAAATTTCTCGGTTTGATGGGATTGAATAAATTAAACCCATTGCGACATTCATTAATTCGCTTTTCATTTGAGGATCGTTTGTGGCTAAATAAGTAAAATTAAAAAGTTCATAATAGCCCCTTGGGTTTGATATTGCCCATTTTAATAGATTTCTTCTATAATTCAGCCTTTTTTCTTCATCGACATTTGTTAAAAGCCAAGCATATACTAAAGGCAAACCTTTCCAATTATCTTCTTTTGTTAGCTCATAGTTTTCTAGATGGAGGGTTTGGCTACAATTCCACTTTTCATCTTTTTCGGAAAATAAATAATTTTGAATTGACCAAACCAAATCTCTTTGCGCAGGTTTTTTGAATTTGCTTAAATATTTATGAAGCATTATTGGCCCTAATGGGTGGTTTTCGATTTTTGAAATTGGAAGAATGACATTTTTTAAAACATTAATTAAAGAATTTGCGTTTCTATCCATTATAGAAAGAATATAATTTTCAAATTTTTCAACAATTTTTGGGTCGTTATTTGTTAAAGCAAAAAAGTCTAAGTTTTCTAAAATTTCCAAGTTAATTCTTTTTTTAAAATAAGGAACCTCGGAAATTAAAATGCCTTTTTCTTCTAAAAGGATTAAAGAATACATTTGTAACATATTAGAATAGGGCTCTATGTTGAAATTTGAAAATGTATCTTCAAGAAAATTTTGATATTTGTTTAATAATTTTAAAGATAGAAAATAATCGAAAAATGGTTGAATTCCTTTTTCAAAGAAGACTTGTTTTGAATCTGTTTCGTTTTTGGCCTGTATGACAAAAGTCTGCAAAAATCCATTATGTTCAAGTGTCTGCAAAAGCGAGCGTATGTCTTTTTGCTCAACAAAAGATAGCTCATCTTTTTCTTTTAATAATTTAATTAATTCAACTTTTTTTATAAAATTATTTTCAAAAAAATAATCACTCATGGCAGAAATAGCGTTGTGTACAATGTTGTCTTCTTTTTCGTAGTTGTCGCATTTGTTTCTGAATTCAGAATCTATTGTTTTTATTTTTTCTGCTATTAATTTTGAAATAGTTATAGACTTTCTATCCACTTTGTCTAGTGTTTTGTTTTGATTTATTTCGCAAAATAATTTTAAGTTTAATGGTGTATTTAAGGACCATTTGAGCCAATTTGAATTTTTAACTTTGATGTTATAATAATTCAAATATTTATCATACAATTTGCTTACATCGGCGTCCCCTTTTTCGTTTATAAAAATTGATTTTTTTATCAAATCGTCTTTTTGTTTTAAATCGAAAAAGACGCAAGGGCGTGATGTTGCGCAAAATTTTATTCTTGGAAAACTATTAGAAATAACAGTTGTTTCTTTAAGCTTTTCTATCCAAAAGTCGAATGGCCTTAATTCATCTAATCCATCAATGCATATTAAAACTTTGGGTAAAATATGCTCTTTTTTATCGTCTTCGTTTTTTAAATGCTCAATTTCGCACCTGAATGACAAAGCTTCAAGCGCGCTTAGAATTTCTTTTTCGGACCAATCTTGAGAAAGCCCTAGGACTTTTATTAAAATATCTTTCCAAGAATCATTTTTTGATACGGATTTTGCTTGGATTAAAATAGGAATTGCATTTTTATTTATTAGCAAATTATCTACTACGTTTGCTATTCCGTGGGTTTTGCCTGTCCCTGGGGCTCCTTGAAAAATGATGAGATTTTTTTCAATAAAATCAATTTCTTTTTTTATACGATAGCAATTAATGTTTTCAACTTGTTTAATAATATTTTTAAAATCATAATAAAAAGCGCTGCTTTTGCTGTTTTTCTTAACAAATTCTTCTAATAAATTTTCAAAGTTAATGAATTTTAAAAATTTAATTTCTTTATTTTGAACTTCATTTTTTAAAAACATTTGATATTGTTTTAAAATTTCAATGTTATTTTTAGTTTCTAATTCTATATTTTTAAATATAGCTTTTAGTTCATCGGTTATTTTGTAAAATTTTTGAGCTTTATTTAAAATGTCTAATAGTTCTTGATAGATTAGAAAATTGCTATTAATCTGCTTTTTTAGGTTTTCTTTGGTATATGAAGAGCCAATGAATTTATTAATGGTTGCATTAATTTCTCCATTTACATTTAAATCCGGTAAATATTTGATTTTTAGCCAAGATTCTTTTTGTTTTTCAAAAGAATATTTTAAAGTTTCAAAATTTAATTCTGATTTTTCAAACCAATAGCGCTTAATGTCTTCGCTTTCGGTTTTTTGCAATTGGTTTAATAATTCTGATTCATTCCATAAAATAATTTTTAAATTTGGATAGGAATTTTTTGCTTCTTTTAATAATTTTTTCCAATTTGCGTCTTCTGTGTTTTTCGCATTTTTATTGTTTTTTGTATTTTTTGTTGATGTAAAATCTCTAGGCACGCATACAATATATTCTTTTATAGTTGGCCTTACTTTTAAAGCGTTATTTATTGAATTTTTTATATTTTTAAATTGAGTATTTTTTAAGGTTTCTTTGAACCATTTGGCTTGCAGGCCAATAAATTCGCCATTATTTAGCTTCGCATACGCTTCGACTCCGCCATCGCCACCAGAGCCATTTACAACGGTAAAATATTTTAGTTCATTTAAAAATTTTCTTTTGCAATAATTTTCAAACAGTTGATTACAGAAAGCTTCAAAAGCTTTTGTTGGGGCTTCATTATGCGTTTGAAAATATTGCCAATTCATAAGAACTCCTTTTAAAAGTTTTCTTAATAATAGCACATATAATCTTTTTTGTATTTTTAAATTATAATAATATGATTTATATTATTAATAATCATTTACATCAACATATTAAAGCTTTAATTTATTAAATAGCGCTTTATGAGTCTATTTTATTCTTGTTCGCTCTGTTTTGGAATATTTGTCGTGGTGACGCGAACGCCAAATTTATCTTCAATTACAATTACTTCGCCCCTTGCGACCAATTTATTGTTTGCGTAAACTTCCACTTGTTCGCCTGCGATTTTGTCCAATTCCACAATTGAGCCTTGTTCTAAGTCCATCACTTCTCGAATGGTGGAATGCGTGCGCCCAATTTCGACACTGATATGCATTGAAATATCTTGTAAGATATCAAGATTTTTTTTGATTTGGCGGTTTGTCGTTTCTTCTTTGAATTCTGGAAATCTCACAGGGCGAACGGTTATGAGAGAATTATCTTTTTTTTGAGTTTCTTCGTTTTCTAATTCTTCTTTTAATTCTTCTTTTGGCTCTTCTTGCTCTATTTCTTCTGCTTTTTCTGTTTCTTCTTTTGAATTTTCTTCTATATTTTCTTCGGAATTAAAAATAGAGTTATTTTCCAATTCATTATTTTCAACATCACCATTTTGCATGTCTTGAGTTGTTTCAAACATGCTTGTTTCTAGGTTCTCGTTTTTTATGTTTTTGTTTTCTTCCATATCCATCTTTTTAAACTATTGAATAATAAACTGTCCAAAGCTTATTCTCATGACGCTTCTTTGGCCTTCGAAAATGCCATTTACCATTTCTAGGATTTCTTCTTTCGCGATTTCTTTTCCTGTTGGGCTGGATAATTCGTCTGATGTTTTGTTAGATAAAACTGAAATAATCGCGTCTCTGATTGCCGGTTTAAATCTTTCCATTTCTGTTGCGATTGCGGCATTTGGGTCCGCAGGGGCGCTTTCCCCGTGGCCAGAAGCCTTAGGAGCAACATTTCCCATATCGATTTCTTCTTGGGTTTTAGAAAGCTCTATCGCAACGCCAACTTTTAAATATCTTCTTTTATCTGCGTCAGAAAGGTTCAAGATGAAGTCTCCTAAATCTAAAAGAACGCCTTCTTGTTTTTCTGCCGTGTCTTCGTCGTCTTCTGTTTGCTCTTCTGTTGTGATTAATTTTGCTAATTTTTTGTCCATTGAATTATTCAACAATAAATACATCACAAGCATGGAAATGATTATAACAATCAAAATCACGATGTTGCTCAACATCAAAGCCATATTTGAATTCAACTCGATTGGCTTTTTGTTATTTGGGTTTTTATCATCTTTATTATCAATAGGTCTTGCCATTAATATATCTCCTTTTAATAATTATTTTATTATACTTTTTAAAAACAAAAAGGTAAATCCATCTATTTTTCTATATTTTTTGGTTTTTTGAAGCTTTTTATTTTATTTTTTGCTGCGTTATATCCTTTAGATATTCCCCGTTTTGTCGCTTCGTAACCTTTTTTGATACCGTTTTTGGTTTTTTGTGTCTTATCTTTTACATTTTCAATGGAATCATTCTTTAATTTTTCTGTATCCCATTTTTTGCGCTCGATTTCAGACAACTCTTTCTTTGAGCCGATGTTGTGTTTGTCTTTTGCGTATTGTTTAATGTTTTCTCTTGTGATGTATGTCGGAGGTTCGACATAATTTGGATTGATTAATTTCATTTTCACATTATAGGCGATGTCTGGGCTTATATATTTTGAATATTCTTTCAAGCGAAGCATGCCTTCATAATTCCCAGAGACAGTTGTGTCTAGGTTTTTCATCTTGTTGTTTCTGATGTTTTTAGCATAAATCGATTCCCACAAAACAAGCTCGCGGTTGACATCGACAAAAGAAACATAAACGCTCACTCTATGAGTCGGGTTCACGACATCAAACCCAGCTACGTTCGCGCTATTCCACAATGTGTTTTTCAAAAAATCTCTTTGAATATCCATACCCATTGTGACAATCACCATCTTTGAGACACCCAATCTTCTTGCGATTTTTTTCAAAAAAGGATATTCGACATTGTAGCCATTTTGCAAAGCTTGAAGGGCTTCAAGGTCTTTTTGCTTTATTCCGCTTCTTATGAGCGCTTGTTGGGTAGAATCAATAGGCAAAACATATACACCTTTTTTGTTTAGAGCGCCTCTTATGTCTTGAGCAAAAAATTCTGGTGTTCTAAAATATGCGTTGTAATAATTAGGCATATCGAGCAAGGTATCTGTGATTATCCCTATTTTTTCTAATGCAAAACAAGAATTTATGCCAAAGCAAAAAAGCAAAAACAAAAATAAAAATAATTTTTTCACAAATCCCCTCATCATAATATAAAAATTATCAGCCATATATTAAACATTATAATCATATATTTAGTTGATTTTTTTGACTTTTTCAAATTTTTTATTAAATAAAACTTGTAATTCGTCGTAAATTATAGGAGCAAAGTATATAGATTTAAAAAACCATGCCCTTTCGCTATAGATTGCAAAAAATATTAGAAATAAGAATAAGAAAAAAAGAAGAACAGCTCCAAGCAGTCATAAAGGCTCAAGAAGAGGTCGACAGGATTGAGCTTCTGATTATTCAAAACCAAGAACAAATAAAAACCCTACGCAGCCAAATGCGAAGCGCAGACCCCATGATGTTTGACCAATATGATAAATTTATAAAACATCTTTGGGAAAAAGATGAAGAATTAAAAAACCAAAAAAACGAAGCGCAAATCGCTCTTGAAAAAGAAAAAGACCTTTTGAGAATAAGAGAACAAGAGGTGAATGTCTTAGAAAAGCACAAAGAGCACCAAAAAGAAGACTACATCAAAGAACAAAAAGCGCTTGAGCTAAAGGAATTAAACGAAATAGGTTCTCAAAAATTCTTCATCAAAAAAAGAGCGCAACAAGAAGAACTAGAAGAACTGGAAAAAGCCCAAGAAGAAACCAAAGAAGAATTTTAAAAATGATAAACTCGGTTAATAATACTTTGAATATTCCTTCTGAAATTGAGCAAACAAGCTCAATTGAGCCTAAGTCCAAAGCTTTTTTGGACATAAAAGCAAGGCTTCAAGGGATAATTGAAGATTTGTTTTTAAAAGAAGAAAAATCAATCGACGAGCAAATCCAAGATAAATTTTTAAATCTCGATTTTGCGGGCATTTTTGATGTCAATGCAGATAAAATCGGGGTGAATGACGCTATATTTTTTATAAATCTTTTAAATCAAGAAAACGTCATAAACTATAATGTCGAAAAAGCTTCTGTTTCCTTGGACTTGGGGCAAGGAAAGACAATCAAGCCCACGAGCTCTTTGATGGAAGTTTTAAACACTTCGATTTCTCAAAATAAACCCGTGAGGCTCGATTTCGATAATGACGTGACTGTTATTTTGAAAATGGACAACAAAGGGAAAATCCAGACCCATTTTCTCCCAGGCAGCGCTGAAGTCGAAGCATATTTGAAAAACAACCTTCAATGTTTGAAACAAGCTTTCGACGAGCAAGAAATTAATTATTCAAGCCTTAGCTATTCAAGATATAAAAACCCTAATAATTCTAAAAAAGAAAAAAGAGGTAAAGAACAATGAGAGATGCTTTTATTAATGCCATGAATACTCAAAAATCCACTCTGCAATGGATGGACGCTTTGAGCGAGAACATGACCAATTTATATACCCCTGGGTATCGAGAAAACCAAGTCACTTTCAAGACTTACCTCGATTCTGCCATTCCTGATAGAATTTTAAAAAACACAGGACAAGGAAAAGCGATTCCTGGGACTTCTTCTGAAAATGTGTTTTTAGAAGGCAATGGCTTCTTTGTTTTAAGAAACGAAGAAGGCAGGCTTGCCTACACTCGTCTTGGCGAATTTAAGCTCGATGGCGAAGGGGTTTATTGTGCTTCTGATGGGTCAAAAGTGCAAGGCTATATTTTAAACGACAAAGGTGAAATCATGTCTGGCACAAAGTCTTTAGACGACCAAGCTTTCCAAGAAACAATTGCCCAAGGCGGAGCCGCAAGCATTCCAACGACCGAAATCAAGCTTTGGAAAGACCCGGACAACGGCAAATTTTTGGGAAAATATGATGAATTTGAAATTAAATCGGACGGCGTTTTCTATGGAAAAACAAACAATGGAAAAGAATCTACTCCGCTATTTAAGCTTGCAATTATGGATTTCCATAATTCCCAAGAGCTTTTTGAATATAAACAAGGCCAATACTTAGAAACTGAATACTCGGGCCGCCCTGTGATGGGAAGAGGGGAAATCAAAAGTGGCTGCATAGAATTATCAAACATCGACTTTAAAGCGAACGCGACATACTGGAAACAAGCCCAAGTAGAATATGACATGTCCGGAAAAATCCTCTCGACATATAAACAGCTCCTTGAATCCGCAATGCAATTATTAGACTAATAATTTCTTATGAAAAAAATTTTTATTTCTCTCAATTTAATAATTTTATTAACTTTCTGCACAATGAATTTGTTTTGTTGTGCAGATGATTTTTTCCTAGATGGAAATTTTGAAGAAATTAAAGAATACCCAAAAACCCCAAGGACACAAGATGTCGAGGTTCAAAAGCTTCAAAACCAAACAATGCTCAAAGAAGAAAAAGACACTCTTTTTGGCACTTGGAAGAAAAATAGAAAAGAAAAACAAGCCCAAAAAGCAAAATCCATAAACGATATGCCAAAAGGCTATTATGGCACTTTGCCCGATATTTATAGAGATTTTAAATATAAAAAGAAAACGCCTTCCACCCCAAAAGACACGGATTTAAAAGTCCCGACATTAGAAGAATTGGACGAAGAAGAATTCCAAGAAGCGCCTTTTTCAGATACTTTGTTTTTGGATAACATAATAAAAAAAGAAAAAACTTCTGATTATATAAACAACCTCCAAAAGGTGAAATACGCGCTCACAAAGCTTAAAGAGGCTCTTGAAGAAGAAAGTGTACAAATCCAAAAAATCAATGCTTCAATTAATGTTTTTGATTTATATGTGATGAATTTAAAAATAAAATATGAAAACCAAAAAGAAGCTAATTTGGAAAGCTATAAAGAGCTTTTGATTGTGGATTATCAGGCAAAAGTCTTTGGAAATTTGCTTTTTGATAGTGCATATTATTCTAAAATTATCCCTGTGCAAGATGGAAAATATTCAGCAAATAATTTGGAAATTGAAAAAAAGAAATTGTTGAATAAGGTGAATAAAGTCTTGTTTTTGATTATTGAAGAAAAAGCCTGAGTGAAGCGAGCTTTAGCGCGACTGCGCTTAGCGAGCAAAACGAAGGCAAAGGTGTGCGAAGAAAGCGTAAGCCAGAGTGGAGAGCAAAACGTTGATTTTTCAGCTGTAGGCGAAGCATGAGCCTTACAGATGAAATATGCGCAGATGACGTAAAAAATCTGAGCCTTTGGCGATTGATTTTTGAGTCAGCCAGAAGTTTTGCTCGTAACTATTGATAGCCGCCGTAGGACAATTGAGGCTGTTGAGCGATTTAGCGAAACGGAGCCGAAATGCCCACAGGCGGAAAAGACAAACGACGAGTTTGGCTTTTGTGTAGTCCGTACCATGGCGACGTTTCAAATCTTTGATTTGTCAGGAGCGCGTAAGCCAGAGTGAAGCAAAAGACGAGTGTTGAACTCGGCTTTTTATGGCATTAAAAAAGCCAAGCAGAGCTTGGCTTCAGAAAAAATGCGATACAATAATTATTTAACGGTGATTTTTTTAACTGCATTTTCTTTTTTAAACATTTTTGGAATTCTGATTTGCAAAACTCCGTTTTCCATTTTTGCCTCGATTTTGTCTTCTTCGACTTCTTGTGGCAAATATACTGATCTTGTGAATTCGCCATATTTGAATTCAGAAGTTTTATAATGTTTGTCGTCTTCTTTTTTGTTTTCGTGTTTTTGAGCTTTGATTGTCAAATAATTCTTTTCTAGGCTAATTTCAAGATCTTCTTTATTTACCCCTGGAAGTTCAGCTTTGACGTCATATTCATCTTTCTTTTCGGTCAATTCCAAAGGCATCATGAGTTTATCCATTTTTTCCATCTCTTCGTCGAATTCAGGATAAATGCTGCCAAAATGTCTATTTAAAATTGTACCAATTTCGTCATTTACTGTTTTAATGAAGTTGTCCGGTGTTTGTCTAACTAATAGTTTCATAATTTACCTCCGTTGATTTATCTTTTACTCTCAACACTTATATTATGTATCTATTTTCAAAAAAACCGTGATTTTTAATTAAAAATTAATTATCACGGTTTTTAGACTATAAAATATTAAAAAATAATTAAACTATTCAACAGTTACTGATTTTGCAAGGTTTCTTGGCTGGTCGACGTCTTTTCCCAAGAATTCTGCAATATAATAAGCGAGCAATTGAAGAACGATGATGTTCAAAGCTGGGCTCAAGATGTCAGAAATCGAAGGAATTAAAAGAATTTCGTCAAACAAATCCTTGTTTTTATCGTCTATATAGTCGCTCACACCTATTAATCTTGCTTGGCGAGCTTTTGCTTCTTGGCAGTTTGACATGACTTTATCATACACAACGCCAGAATTTAAAACCGCCAAAACCGGCATGTTTTCGTCTAACATCGCGATTGGCCCGTGTTTCAATTCGCCTGCACCATAGCCTGTTGCGTTAATGTAGCTTATTTCTTTTAATTTCAAAGCGCCTTCTAGGGCTGTTGGGAAGTTAATTCCTCTTGCGATGAAGATGAAATCCTTGAAAGAAGAATATTTTTTAGCGACAGCTTTGATTTTGTCCGTGTGTTCTAAAAGTTCTTCGATTTTATTTGGAAGCTTGATTAATTCGTCTTTTAAATCCGTAATTTCTTTCTTATGGTCAACATAGCCTTTTTGTTCGCTTAAATAAATAGCTAAAATATAAAGGCTTATTAATTGCGCCATATATGATTTTGTAGCGGCTACAGAAACTTCTATCCCAGCGCTCACAGGGAGCAAGCTATCTGCCAAGCGAGCCATGGTTGAATCTGCTCTATTTGTGATGATTGCGATGTGAGAATGGCTTTCTTTTGCTTGTTTGATTGCCGTGATTGTGTCTGCTGTTTCTCCAGATTGCGAAATCCCTATGACCAAGGTGTTTTCGTCTGCTATAGTGTCTCTATAGATATATTCGCTAGAAGCTTCCACGTCTGTTGGGATTTTTGCAAATTTTTCTAAAATATATTTTCCAACAAGCCCAGCATGCAAGCTTGTTCCGCAAGCAATGATTTGAATTCTTGTGATTTTAGAAATTTTTTCTTTATTAAGTTTAAAATCTTCTAATTTAATATTTTCGTCTTTAGAAAATAATTTTCCACCCAAAACGTTTCTCACAACGTCGCTTTGTTCGTGGATTTCTTTTAGCATGAAGTGTTTATAGCCCATTTTTGAAATAGCCATTGCTTCAAAAGGCAAATGTTCAACTTTGTTTATCACAAGTTCGTCGTTTTGGTCGTAGATTTTAATTGTGTCTTTGGTTACAACCCCTACTTGATAGTCTGCTAAATAAATTGCTTTTTTAGTGTATTCAATGATTGCAGGAATGTCTGAAGCGATATAGTTTTCACCTTCGCCTACCCCTATTACCAAAGGAGCATTTCTTTTTGCAACGACGATTTTATCCGGTTCGTTTTTGTGGATTGCGCAAAATGCAAAAGCGCCTTTGATTTTTTTAACGGCTTTTTGCATAGCTTTTAATAAATCTTTTTCTTTGCCATATTCTTGAGCAATTAAGTGCGCTGCGACTTCTGTATCTGTTTGAGATTTAAAAACGCTGCCTTTTTTGATTAATTCTTCTTTTAATTCTTGATAGTTTTCAATAATTCCGTTGTGAACCAAAGTCAAGCTTTTGCAGTTGCAAGTGTGAGGGTGAGCATTTGTTTCTGTAGGGAGCCCATGTGTCGCCCAGCGAATATGCCCAATTCCAATATGAGCTTTTGAGCAAATATCTTGCTTTGTTTCTAAAATTTTAACAAGATTGTTTAATTTTCCTTGAGCTTTATAGATTTCAATGTCGTTACCTTCCATAAGCGCAACGCCAGAAGAATCATATCCTCTATATTCCAAGTGAGAAAGCCCGTTTATCAAGACTTCACTTGCTTTTTTATTCCCTATATATCCGATTATTCCGCACATAATAACTCCAAATTTCCTAGTCTATTTAGACATTTTAATACACAAATTAAAAGGATACAAATTAAGAATATATAAACGTCAAATTATTCGTCAAAAATTTCTTCGTTTTCTTCTTGCTCTTGGTTTTTAGCTTGTTCTTGTTTTTTTCTTTTTTCTTGTTCGTTTTTTTGATGTTCTTTTAGGGTTTTCATAAACATAATGGAACCTGCGCTCATAGAAGCAAGGCTATCTAAAGAAGCCCTTAGTTGCGCAGAGCGGTCTTGATATTCGTTTTGTTTTAATTCTTGTTGCTCTTCTTCTAATTCAGAAGCGAAATACTCCCCGCCTTGCCCTTGTTTTTCTTCGGACATTTTGTTTGCGGAAGCATTATCAGATTTAAAACCTATATTTGAAAGGGGAGATATACCCCTGTTATCGACCATATTTTTCCCTCGTGATTTGTAGTTTGCTTGATAATAGCATTTTTTCTAGGAAAAAACAATCAAACAAATCACCTACAATTGACATCTCGTTTTTTCTACAAAACATGAGAAAAAAATTTTTTGCGCAAAAAATAAGCAAAAAATAAATTTATAGGAAACTGTTTATTAAATGAAAAGCTTCTTTTTGCTCTAAGCCTTCTTTGTTTGGTTCGGAATTTCCCCAAAGGGCAAGAATGGTCTTTATTTTAGGGCAATTCAAAGCAGGCTTTATGTTGTTAAAATTGTCGTCCACAAAAATCGCTTCTTCAAAGCCATTTTGCTCCATGTATTCAAGCATGAAATCTTTTTTAGTCGGATATTTATCTAAAACTTCTCTTGCAAAGACAAATTTTTCGTCCAAATTGAAATCATGCGCTTTAAATTTTTCCAAAATCGAACTTTTGTTTTTCTTTGAAACAATTGCCAAGTTGATATTTTTGGAATTATATAAATTTTTGATATCCAAAAAGAAATCATAGGGTGTCTCTAGGCTTTTCCAAAAGTCATAATGAGTTTTGATGAGCTCGCTTCTTGCGTCTAAGAATTCTTCGCAATAGATTTCTTCTTTTTGAAGATTTCTGTTTAAAAGGGCGGATTTAAAGTCTTCCTCGATATTATTTGAATTTTCAAAAATCAAAGGATTGTAATAATAAAACATCCAAATATTATAGATGAGATATTTGAACTTTGAATATTTTTCATAGTTTTCTTTGTCTAGTTCTTCAAAATAGCTTTTGCCCGAATATAAAAAGCGATTGACAAGATACACTTCTTTCAAAGTGTCAAATAAAACTCCATCGTAATCTAAAAATAAAATCTTCTTATTCACAATATTTAAAATATCATGAATTGAACCTTAGAAGCAAGCTTAGGTTGAAGATTTTTTTGCATTTTAATTCCATTTGCGAGCCTTTCTAGACTTGCGCTTGTGAAGTCGTATTCTTCATTTGCTTTTGGAATTTCAGACACAAAAATGCTTCTGTTTTTAGTATCGATTTCAAAGTCTTCATGTTCGTCTTTTAAAAATGTGTTTCTTAAATCTTTTTCCATCATTTTTCTATACCATACATACTTTTCCTATATTAATAAAGTATTTTTGAACAAAAAAATTGCCCTAAAATATTAATTTAAAAAGAAAATATAGAGAAATTAACAAAAAGGCTAAAAACAAAGCTGCTTTCATTTGCCCTTTTGTTTCGTTGTTGTTTTTCTTGAATTTTGGTTTTGCTTTTTGTTTTGGTTTTGCTTTTGCTTTTGCTTTTGCTTTAGAATTTTTATTTGGGGTCTTTTTCTGGGGCGCTTTTTTATATTCTTTATTTATATTTTCTTTTAAATTTTTCTTTGCTTGTTTGATTTTTTCTTTTATTTCTTCTTTTTTAGGGTCAAATTCCTTTTTCTTTCTGCCCCTTTTTTCTTTTTTTTCATTTTTTGAATTATACTGCGCAGGGTTTTCGATATTAAACCTGTCTTTTAAGCCTTCAAAGCTGCCTAATTCTTCGTCTTGGTTCATTTTTGTGGTTTGGGACAAAAATTCACCTTGTTTATTGTTCAAAAGGTTTTCTCTTTTTTGTTCTTTTGTTTCTTCAAAATTTTCTTGAAGCTTTGCTTCTTTTTTTCCTTCCATCGCGCGTTTTAGATATTTTTCTATTAAAGTATCTTCTTTTTTTTCTTTTTTTTCTAAAATCAACAATTCTTCGTCAAAGAGCAATTTGTCTAAATTTTCATCTTTTTCTTTATAATAAGCATAGCTTATCCCCGCTTCAAAAGCGCGTTTTAAAGTCTCAAGCGCGCTTGAAGCACTCGTTTGTTCCCCATGGGCGCAAGCATTTCCTTGTTTTTTTATGAAAAATAAATCCTCTATGAATTCTTTTTCTCTTTCAGTTTGAATTTTGTCTTTTAAAGTGTTTAAAATGTCGTCAAAAGTGTCTGTGGCACTAGTTTTGCCTATGATTTTTTTTGCCATTTTTTCTGCATAAATTCTGATTTGAATTGTGCATTGATTGAAATATTCGCTTCTAAAAAGCCTTTGCGCCTCTTCAATTATTTCAAAAAGCTCTTTATCAATCTTCTTTAAAAAATCAAAATTGCTCGCCATTTTCTAGTTTTCCTTGATTGTATCTGGAATTTTTCTAATATCTAAAACAACTCTTGAAGTCGTAATTAAAGAAATCAAAAATAACGCTACAGCTATCGCGCTCCAATAGCCTTCTAGGACATAGTTATATTGATATGCGATAAAGGTTCCTATTGGAATTGCAATAAGCAAATATCCAAAAAGCATTGTAAACATGATGATTTTTGTGTCTTTCAAGCCTTTCAAAATGCCCACGCAAGCCCCTTGAATTCCGTCGAAGAACAAAAAACACATCGCGATTTTAAGGATTTTTTCGCACCAAAACATAACCTCGCTATCGGTCGAAAACATGGAAATAATTTCTTTATGAAAACAAGCAAGAATTATAAAAGTCGAAATGCAGATTAAAACGCTCAAAGAAACGTTTGCGATAGAATATCTTTTGATGTTTAATTTGTCTTTTCTTCCGTTATAGAAGCCTATTTTGATACTTGCGGCGCTCGCAATCGAAAGCACGAACATAAATGTGAAATTAGATAAACACAAAATAATGTTATGAACAGCAGCAAAAAGAGCAGAAAATTTGCCGATTAAAACCGCAGTTAAATTAAAGCCTAAAAATTCAAAAAATATTGAAGCAGAAATTGGAAGCCCCACTTTAAAAAGGTCTTTTAAATATTCCTTAGAATAGTAAAAACTTTTTTTAAACAAAGGCAAGCAGAATAAAACAATCAAAACTCCGCTTATTGTTTTTGAGATTAAAGTGGCGATTGCAATACCCTTTAAACCCAAAGAGGCAATGTGAATAAAGCCAAAGTCAAACCCAAAAGTCAAAGCATAGTTTAAAACTACATTCAAAACGACCATCAAAAGCATTAAGACATTCGCCAAGACCACTTTTTCCCAAGCTTGCAAAAATTCTTTTAAAGATGTAAAAATCGCAACAGGAAAAATTGTCCAAACGCAAATTTCCATGTATTCTTTTACGGGCGCTATAAGAGAAGAATCGAGCCCGATAGAAGCGATGTTTTTTGTGATTAATTCTGTCACCAAAAAGAAAGGAACAGAAACAAAAAGGGCAAATAAAATCGTCAATTTAAAATATTTTTTAGTTGGAATGTTTTTTCCTCTGAAATTAGAAATAACAGGGCTAATGCTCAAAATGAGGCCGATTGCCCCTATAGTCACAGTCATGATAATCGCGCTTGCAACACTTATGGCGCCTAAAGCAAGGGTTGAATAACGCCCAGCTACAATGTTATCTGCGAAACTAACTAAAATTTGAGAAACGTTGCCCCCCAAAATTGGCAAAGACAAGCTAATTAAATTTAAAACAATGTCTTTATATTCTTTTAGTTTTGTTTTGATATTTTCCATTATAGTGATTTTCCTGTGTTTAAAATGTTGTTTTCGTCTAGTAAGTTTTTAATTTTTTTCATGAGCTCGTGTGCATTTGGCTCAAGCGCTTGTGGCAAATATTTTTGCTTTTGAGTTCCTATCCCGTGCTCTCCTGACAAAGTCCCCCCTAAAGAAAGGGCAAAGGCAAAAAGTTCATCTTTTAATTTTTCGAAATTTTCTTTTTCTTCTTTGTTTTCAAGGTCTAAAGCGAAGTTTGGGTGAATGTTTCCGTCCCCCGCATGCCCCATAATTGCAGTTATTATATTATATTTTTTAGATAATTTTTGGCAAAATTGCACAAAATCCACGATTTTGTTCCTTGGAACGACAATATCTTCTGTGACCACGTTTGGCTTTAGCTGGGTAAGCGCTGAAAAAGCGCTCCTTCTTGTTTTCCAAATGTTTTCGTTTTGCTCTTCTTTTGTTGTTTGAATGATATTTTTTGCACCTGATTTTTTTAGAATTTCTTTTAAGATTTTATTTTCATATAAAACATTTTCTAAAAACCCATCGAGCTCGATTAAAAGAGCCGCTTCTTTATCCACCAAAAGCCCCACAGGGTTGAAGTTTTCGATTGTTTTTAGGGTGGTTTTATCTAATAAATCCAAAGTCGAAGGCAAAAAACCATAGTTTATGATTTCGTTTACGCATTTTGTTGCTTCTAAAATAGTGTCAAAATATGCTAAAGAAAGAAGCCTTGTTTGGGGTTTTGGGATTAATTTTAAAGTTAGCTTAGTGATTAGCCCCAAAGTTCCTTCAGACCCCACAAAAAGAGAAGTTAAATTATAGCCTGTGACGTTTTTTGAGAGGTTTTTTGAAGTGTTTATAATTTCGCCATTAGCCAAAACTACTTCTAAATTGATTATATAATCTTTTGTGTTTCCATATTTAAAAGTCCTTGGCCCTCCGGCGCAAAGTGCCGCAGCGCCTGCTACGGTGGAAACTGCCAAGTTTGAAGGGTCCGGAGGAAAGAAAAGATTGAATTTATTTAATTCTTTATTTAAATCCCCAATCACGCAATTAGGCTCCACAATTGCAGTTAAATTTTCTTTATTTATTTCTATTATTTTATTCATTTTTGAAAAATGGATAACAATAGAGTTTTTAACAGGCCTTGTGCCTCCGCAATGGTTTGTACCTTGGGCGCGAGGAACGATTGAGACTTTGTGTTTATTGCAAATTTTTGCAATTTCAGAGACTTCTTTTGTGTTTTTAGGAAAAGCGACACACAAAGGAAGAATTTTTTCTTTCGGATTTTGCGAAGTGTCATGCGCATAGACATATAAATCTTCTTTTTTATAAAGAAGATTGTTTTTTGAAATTTTTTTTAACTCATTTACAAAATCCATAAAAATATCTTATTATAAAAGTATAAGATATTCAAAAAAGGAGTTTTAATGAAAAATTTTAATATTAAAATAGTTGCCTTGAGCATGGCTTTTTTATTTTTCTTTGGAATAGGAGCGAATTCTTCTTTTGCAAAAGCTAAAAAAGAAGCAGATTTGAACACTCAAGACGCCCAAAACCTTCAAAATGTTTTAAATTCAGATTTTAAAATGCCAACGGATGAAGAAATCAAGGCAGTTTTAAACCAATTTGACTTCAGCGAAAAACAAAAAGAATATTTATTGAAAGAAACAAAAAAGACCATTGAAGAAATGGACAAAACAAATTTAAAATAAAATTTATTATTTAAGAGCACCTCCACACATAAAACACAAAATAACATGAAAAGATGAGGTGCTTTTCTTTTGCTTTTTTAAGCTTTATGGTTTTATAAAATTAAAGCCTTATCGATAATCGATAAGGCGTTGTTTGTTGTTTATGCTTCGAGATTGTGTTGTTAGGTGTTGATAATGCTTTTTTACGCGATTGCGTTAAGCTTGTTTTCTTGAGCGTCTAATCCTTGTTCGATGCTCATTTGTCTTTTGTAGAATGCGTCATAGAACAAAGGAGAATCTTTAATTGTTCCTAAGAAATCAGTTAAGAAATTTCCTTCGTGTTTAATATCGGCTGTGTTGTTAATTACGTTGGCGCCATAGTTTGTTTGTACGCCAGATGTGAAGCTAATGTTTCTTTTGTTATTATTAATTGTATTTTTTACATTTGTTAGTGGAGTTATAGTTAACATTTTGGTTTTCTCACCTCTTGTTTTTTGTTTTTTAGTGTTGACTGAACACTTGTTCATTACTTTTTTATTATGCACCTAAAATTTTCATTTGTCAACCCTTCTTTATAAATATTTTATTTTAAGCTATATCTAGCTTTGCGCCCCCGATAAATTAAAATATTGAATAACTGTCAAATATACACTTATTATTTTAAACTAATTTACCAGTTTTTAATTATCCTATAATATTGCCCAACTGGATAATTGTCTTAAGTACAATTTAATTGTTATATATAATTAATCTTTTTCATACTTCCAGCTATTCTTAATTCCAGACAGTTCGGGGCGCAAGCCCCTTTTTTTTATTCTATTTATTCTTATAAATTCCCTATTTAAAGACTTTTGTTATATAATTTAGCTATGAAAAGTGCGAAATTAATAAATGGAAAAATAGAAATATTAGAGCTTGAAAAACCTTCTTTAAAAGAGGGCGAATTGGGCGCGATTATCCGCGTTTTGGGCTGTGGGCTTTGTGGGTCAGATTTAGTTAAAATAAAGCATGCCACATTGGAAACGGAAAAAAAATTGGTTTTAGGGCATGAAGTCGTTGGGATTATTGAAAAAATAAATTCAAAAACTTCTGATTTTAAAGAAGGCAACAAAGTTGCCTTAGGGCACCATTATCCTTGTTTTGATTGCGAATTTTGCAAAAATGGCTCTGTATCTATGTGCAAGACTTTTAAAAAGACAAATATTTTTCCTTGCGGCTTCAGCGAATACATAAAAGTGTCAGATGGACACTTAAAAAATACAGTTTATAAGATGTCTCCTTCTTTAAAAGACGACGAAAAAGCTTTCTTGGAACCTTTATCTTGTGTGATTAGAGCAGTCGAAAGAGCAGGGTTTGAATATAATAACATAGAAAATTCAAAATTTTCTGCTTTGGTAGTTGGCTTGGGCTCAATTGGGCTTTTGACTTTAAAAGCGCTAAAAGCTTTTGGGCTTCAAGCTTTTGGGGTTGATATTTCAAAAGAGCGCACAGAGCTTGCGAAAAAGCATGGCTTTAATTATATTGAAGATAAGAAATATGATGTTGTCTTTTTGACGGCTGGTGCCAAAGGAGCAATCGACACTGCTTTAAAAAACGTCATAGATGGCGGAAAAATAATAGTATTTTCTTCAATCCAAGATGATAAATTTGGTTTTTCAAACAATGAAATATATTATAGAGAATTGTCGATAATTTCTAGCTATTCTCCTGCCCCAAGGGATTTGAAGCTTTCAGCCATGCTTTTGAACGAAAAAAAAGTCGATGTTTCAAATTTAAGCACAACATATTCTCTTGACAATTTAGCGCTTGCGGTTGATGATAGTTTTAAAAATAGAGTATTTAAGGCATATATAAAAATATGAAAATGAAAGCAGTCCAATTTTACGCTCCAAACGACATAAGATATGAAGAGGTGAAAATCCCAGAGCTCGAAGAAGGCGAAATCTTAGTCAAAGTGGAAGCTGCGCTTACTTGCGGAACAGACGTCAAAACGTTCAGACGCGGCCACCCTGTTTTGATTAAAAAAGTGCCAAGCGGCTTTGGGCACGAGTTTTCTGGGGTTATCGTAAAAAAAGACGAAGCTGTAGAAAATTTCAAAATCGGCGATAGAGTAGTCTGCGCGAACTCTGCACCTTGTGGAGATTGTTTTTATTGCAGGCGAGGCGAATATGAGCTTTGCGAAAATCTCGATTTGTTAAATGGCGCTTATGCCCAATATATCAAAGTTCCAAGAAGAATTGTCGAAAAAAATACTTTAATTATTCCGGACGATTTGTCTTTTGCAAAGGCTGCTTTTTGCGAGCCATTGTCTAATGTAATTCATGGAATCGACAAAACGCCTATCCAAGAAGGCGACACAGTGGGCGTCTTTGGGATTGGGCCAATAGGCTTGATGTTTGCAAGATTGGCAAAATTAAAAGGCGCAAAAGTGATTGCTATGGGAAGAAATCCCTTGAAATTAAAGGCCGCAAGGGAATTTGCAAAAGCAGACATAGTGATTGACCTCAAAAAACACCCTGATCCTATGGAAATCATCAAAAATTCCACTCCAGAAGGCAGAGGGCTTGATGTTGCGATTGAATGCGTTGGACTTCCTGAAATGTGGGAAAAAATGTTCACTTTTGTTCGAAAAGGCGGCTATGTACATCTTTTTGGCGGTTGCGCTTCCGGAACAAGCGTGAATATCGACACAAGAAGGTTGCATTATGACGAAGTGAAAATAATTAGCTCTTTCCACCATACCCCAAAATATTTCAGAGAAGCGCTGGAGCTCATTGCGTCCTCTAAAATTGACGTAGAGCAATTGATTACAGAAAAAATGGATATGAAATATGCAAAACGCGCAATCGAAATGCACAGGGACGGGAAGGCTATTAAAATCTTGCTTGAAAATTAGCTTGACTAAAAAAATTGATTTGGTAAGATAAAGAAACAAAGTGTTCGGCGGTTTTGTCGGATATGAAAATTAAATAAGAATTTACGTTTGGCTCGTTAGCTCAGTTGGTAGAGCAGAGGACTGAAAATCCTCGTGTCCTTGGTTCGATTCCGAGACGAGCCAAATTTTTATTTTTATCTTATGTTAAATTTATAGTTCTCGTCTCAAAGCAATCGCTTCGCTTTTGAGCCTCGGCTCACGCATATAAAAAAAGGGGTTAAACAATGTTTAACCCACTTGTATTGCCATCACCAGTTAGATTTTTTGTATACTAAACTTATACTAAGCTCAAAGCGATTGAAGGTGCTTGGTTTGCTTGCGCCAACAATGATGTTGAGATTTGTTGCAAAATGTTTGCGCTTGTGTAGCTTGAAGCTTCTGAAGCTACGTCTGCATCTGTGATGATTGATTTTGAAGCAGATAAGTTAGTGTATTGAGTTTCCAAAGTTGATAATGCTGATTCCAAGCGGTTTTGAGCAGAACCAATTTGAGATTTTCTATCTGTAATATTGTTGATTGAATTATCCAATTTTTCGATTGTATCATCTACTGCAGTTGCTCTTGTTAATTGGAAGCTTTGCAACTTTGTAAGTTTTGAGAATTGAACAGAATCAAAGATAGTGTTGCTTGCTTTGATTGTGTTGTTTTCGCCGTGGTTTGGGCCAACTTGGAAAGTAACACCATTTTGTTGCATAGTTTGATCTTCAAACAGGCTAACGTCTGAATATTTAGCAGAATTAGAGATACGGTTGATTTCAGCAAGGCGTTCTTGAACTTCGTCGTTCATCGCAGAAATTTCGTTTGCAGAATATGTGCCGTTTTTTGCTTGTAAAGCAAGGTCACGAATTCTTGTTAAGTTGTCTTGGATTACGTCGATGTTGCCTTCTGCGGTCGAAAGTAATGCGTTTGCGCTTTGTACGTTGTTTTGGCAAACTTGGTTGCCGTCCAATTGAACTGCCATTTTAGCGGCGATAACTGTGCCTGCTGCGTCGTCCTTTGCGGAATTAATTTTTAAACCAGTGGACATTCTTTCCATTGCTTTTGAAAGCTTGTTTGTTGAGCTAGATAAGCAATTTTGAATTTTAATAGAATCTACATTTGTGTTAATAGTAACTGACATAACAATACTCCTTTATTTTTCTAACTGTGGCTACTTCAAGCCTCCTTGGCTTGTTCCTTGTAGCATATCCATCTACATTTCTACTTTATTATTTTTTAAAGTCTCTTTGAATTATAAAAAGGTATTGAGTTTCCTATACTAAAGTTGTAATTTGGAAAAATTTTTATAGTAAAATAAATCTGTAGCCAACTAAAGGGAGAAAATATGAAAAATACTGTAGTAGTGGGTGCGCAATTCGGCGACGAAGGCAAGGCGAAAATCACCGATTTGCTTGCGCAAGAAGCTGATTTTGTAATACGTTTTCAAGGAGGCTCAAATGCAGGGCATACAGTCGTTGCTAATGGGAAAAAATACGCTTTCCATTTAATTCCATCTGGAATTTTATATGAAGATAAAATCTGTATGGTGGGCGCGGGGACTGTAATCAAGCCTGATGATTTCAAAAAAGAAGTGGAAGACATTATTGCCCAAGGCGTCGAAAGAAGTCATTTTGAAAAATGTTTGAAAGTTTCTCCTTTGGCGCATGTCACGATGAAATATCATACAGATATCGATGGATATTCAGAAGCGACTTCTAAAAACAAAATTGGGACGACGAAAAAAGGCATAGGTCCTACTTATACAGATAAATATGGAAGAGTTGGGATAAGGGTTGAAGATTTATTTGACAAAGAAAATTTGTCTAAAAAAATCGATATGATTTTGCCAAAGAAAAATAAAGAGCTTGAATTTGTGTATAATTTAAAACCATACACAAAAGAAGAAATTTTAGAAGAATGCGAAAAATATAGAGAAATTTTTGCTCCTTATGTTGATTTTGATTGGCAAGAAAATCTTTTAGAAGCGAAGAAAAACAAAACTATTCTTTTTGAGGGCGCTCAAGGGGTGATGTTGGACGTGGATTATGGGACATATCCGTATGTGACTTCTTCAAACCCGATCGCAGGGGGCGCTGGAGTAGGAGCTTCCATGGGCCCAATGGCAATCGAGCGCGCTGTGGGCGTATTTAAAGCTTATATGACAAGAGTGGGTGAAGGCGCTTTTGTGACGGAATTGAACGACAGAACAGGCGAAAAACTAAGAGAAATCGGGGGAGAATTCGGTGTGACCACGGGCCGCCCTCGCCGCTGCGGTTGGTTTGACGCAATTAGCGCAAAATATGCGGTTTTGGTTGGGGGGATTTCAGACGTCGCCCTCACAAAGCTTGATGTTTTAGATAGCTTTGAAGAAATTAAAGTTGCAATTGCTTATAAAAATAAAAAAACAGGCGAAATTATAAAAAAATATCCAACAAACGTATTCACACACGAAGACTTTGAACCGGTCTACGAAACGCATAAAGGCTGGGGCGAAGACATTTCTAAATGCAAAAAATATGAAGAATTGCCGGAAAATGCAAAACTTTATTTGAAAAGATTGGAAGAACTATTGGGTGCAAAAATCGCAATCATAAGCGTGGGGCCGGATAGAGAACAAACGATTATTGTAGAATAATTTGATAAAAAGCGCTAGAAAATCTGGCGCTTTTTATTTTAAAAATAAATATTTAAAAAATACTTGACAAAAAAAAATGATGTAATAATATAAGTATACGGAAGTCAGCTAAGGCGAAGCTTCTGAAGCGAATTTAATATTCGGGCGTTTAGCTCAGTTGGTAGAGCGCCTCCCTTACAAGGAGGATGTCGGGAGTTCGAGCCTCTCAACGCCCACCATTTTAAAAGAACCACTTTGAG
>CAKURL010000018.1 GCA_934675685.1 uncultured Candidatus Melainabacteria bacterium
TGTTACATGTTGGGCGGTCGTCCACCAATGTCGGTTTTCTTTTGTGATGTTTATTTTTGAATTTTAGCTTTTTTGAAAAAATAAAAATTGCTATTGTTGTAGCAATAGCAATTTTAAAAATTATTAACATAATGTTATAGGGACGACGAGACCAAAGAGAACTCAACCTTCTTTTTGGTCTTTCCCTTATACTTATATAATACCACTTTTGTATTTTTTTTCAACACAATGTATTGATTAAAAACAACAAAAGCACCCAAAAAGGGTGCTTTTAAAGTATTTTTCAAAAACTCAAAAACTATTTTACTAATTCTTTGAATTTTTTACCTGCAGAGAATGCTGGAACAGTTTTCGCTGCGATTTTGATTTCTTTTCCTGTTTGTGGGTTGCGGCCTTTTCTTGCTGCTCTTTTTCTAGCTTCGAATGTGCCAAAGCCTACAAGAGTAACTTTTTTGCCTTTAGAAACTGTTTTTTGGATAGTTTCAATAGTCGCAGTAATGATTTCAGCAGCAGCTTTTTGAGAAAGTTTTGTGTCAGCTGCAACTGCTTTAGTTAATTCTTCTTTATTCATATCGAACTCCTTTAAAATAACACTCCTTTAGATTACCCTTAATTCTTCGATGTGTCAATCCCAAGCATATTTTAATTTAACTCATATTCGCTTAAGTCCACGATTTTTAAAGTGTGCCTCAAGTCGTCCCTTTCATCTTTGAACTTGATTTTTATATAATTCCTTGTAATAGCGCTATAAGACCCGTCTTTTTTAGACTTTTTCTGGATTAAAATCTCTGCTTTTTCGTTTTTATTTTCTTCTAAGAATTTTTGATGGAGCAAAGTTGATAATTCTTGAAGCCTTGCTGCCCTTTGGGTTTTGGTTTTATCTTGCACTTGAGGCATATCAAAAGCAGGAGTGTTTTCTCTTCTTGAATATGGGAAACAATGGATTTGAGAAAGCCCTAGTTTTTTTGCATTTTGAAAAGTTGTTTCAAAATCTTCGTCGTCTTCAAAAGGAAAACCCACAATTATGTCGCAGCCTAAAAATGGATTTTTAAAATTCTTTTTAATTTTTTCTACGACTTCAAAAACGTCGCTTGTTTTATAGAACCTGTTCATGTTCTTTAAAGTCTTGTCGCACAAGGATTGCAAGGAAAGATGAAAATGAGGGCAGAATTTTTTAGAATTTGCCAAAAATTCAATCATCTCATCATCAATCTCGTTCACATAAAGGCTCCCTAGGCGGAAACGATGAATTGAAGATTTTTCTATTTCTTTTAATAAATCTAATAATGTTTTGTTGAATTCCAAGCCCCATTGGCCGATATGAATCCCTGTTAAAACAATTTCTTTTATGCCTTTTTTTGAAACGAGCTCTATTTGCTCTAAAATATTTTCTTCGCTATTAGACCTTGAATTTCCTCTCGCATAAGGGATTATGCAATAAGAGCAGCGATTGTTGCAACCATCTTGGATTTTTATGCTGACTCTTGTAGAACGCGGGTTTAGAAGAAATTTGTTTTGGAAATCTTTTTTCTCCATGATGTCTTGGACAAAGACCTTTTTTTCGTCTTTAAACAAATTTCCTATGTATTTTTCAATCTCCATTTTTTCTAAATTGCCCAAAACAAGGTCAATATCGGAATAATTGAAGTCTTTGTGCTCTTTATATGTTTGAGCGCAACAGCCCGTCAAGACCGTTTTGATGTTTGGATTAAGCCTTTTTGCGTGGTTTAAAAGATAATTTGCTTGAGAATCACTGTGAGATGTAACACTACAAGAATTTAAGATATAAATATCAGCATTTTTTATATCTTTTTCTTCTTTATATCCTAAAGCCAAAAGCTCGTTTGAAATTATCTGGCCTTCTAAAGCGTTTTGTTTACAGCCTAAAGACTTTAAGACAAATGTTTTATTGTTCATAAGTTGCATATTCTTTAGACATTTCTTCCCAATCTTCGCGCTCTAGCCTCAAAGCGTGCGACCAGAATTTTTCTATTTGATATGTTTCTCTTTGCTCTTGGTTCATGATGTGAACCACAACTTCACCGTAGTCTAATAAATTCCATTTGCTTTGGCGCTCAGTTTCTTCTCCGATAGGGAGTCTTTTAAAGATATCTTTTACGTTTTTTCTAACTAATTCGGTAAGCCCTCTGATATGAGGAGTGGAAGAGCCTGTCGCGATTATAAAATAATCAGACAAAGAGCTCACATTTGAAACGTTCAAGATTACTATATCTTTTGCTTTGTTGTCGTCTAAAAATCTTGCTATTATTGAAGCAAATTTTTGTGAAGTTATATCTTTTTCCATTAATTTTCCATTCCTTCTTGATTTATTTTAAATATTTCCTGTTGACGAATTTCTATCGTCATTCAAAGATTTAATATCCACAACTTCGTCGTCTTGGTAATTTAAGTTGTTGTTGATATCAATATCGATATTGACTTCGCCATCTATCATTTCGATTTCAGACTTTTTATATTCTTTTATCTTGCCATCTTCTAATTTCACATTAACAGATTTTTTCAAGAAATTAACCATAAAGACTTTGCCCACGCCATCTGGGGTCATGACACCAGAGCCCACAGGAGGAAGCATTTTTGCAGCATCTAGATAATTTTTATATTCATAATTTAAGCAGCACAAAAGTCTTCCGCAAGCGCCTGTGATTTTCCCTGGGCTGATTGGGATACCTTGGTCTTTTGCAAGCTTTGTATTTACTTGTTCAAATTTCTTTAAAAAGCGGCAGCAGCAATAATCTTGGCCGCAAACGCCTTGCCCTTGGAGGATAGAGGTCTCGTCTCGAACGCCGATGTGTCTTAAGTCTATGCGCACTCTTTTGAATTCTTGAGTTAAATCTTTTAAAAGTTCCCTGAAATCGACGCGCTCTGGCGCTGTATAATAAAAAGTTATTTTTTTCCTATCAAAAGTATATCTTGCTTGAGTAAATTTCATCACAAGATTTCTTTTTTGCGCCAATTCGCGGCATTTATAATAAGCCTTGATTTCGAGCTCTTTTTGTTCTTCATAAGTCTTTAAGTCTTCGTCATTCATAATTCGAACGATGCTCAAAGGCTCCATAGGGTGTTTTTCCCAAATTTTTTGAATTTGAGAATTAACTAAAAAAACCTTAAAGACTTCTTCACCCTTTTCAGTCTTTACTAAAACCAATTGCCCGTGCTTGATGTTCGCGCTATCAGACACTTTTAAAGGGTGGAAAACATTTTTTATTACTCGAATTGCAAATTTCATAAAATAATTATATCCTCAAAGCAAGGATTTCACAAATTATTTAATTTTTGCCGTGATTACTCTGTCGATTTTTGCTAAATCTTTCGTAATTTCAATGTTTGAAAAATCTTTTTCAAGCATTTTTGAAACATCTTCGCTTTGAAAAATCCCAAGCTCAAAAGCCAAATATCCGTCTTTTTTAAGGAATTTTGGCGCAGTTTCTATGATTTTTTGATAAAATTCTTCTCCTTTTTCGTCTGGCGCAAAAAGAGCAACTTCAGGCTCAAACAAGACTTCTTTTTGAAGAGAAGTTTTTTCTTTTTGAGGAATATAAGGAGGATTTGAGATAATCAAATCAAACTTTTCGATGTCTCTTACTTTTGAAAACAAATCTGATTTTCGAACAATTATTTTTCGAACTAAATTTAAATTTGAAATGTTGTCTAAGGCAATTTCTAAGGCCCCAAGGCTGATATCCACCCCTAAAATCTCTATTTCTTTATCTTCTAATTTCTTTGCAAGAGCAATAGAAATAGCGCCAGAGCCCAAGCCAATATCCAAAATGTGGATTTTTCCTTCTTTATTTTTTAAAAGCTCATAAGCCTTTAAAACAAGGATTTCCGTTTCGTCTCTTGGAATTAAAACATTTTCATCTACTTTTAATTTTTGCCCCATAAAATAGCTGTAGCCTAAAATATATTGCAGGGGCATTTTTGAATTTGCTCTTTTTTTTGCAACATTTAAGATTTTTTCTTCGTCTAAATTTTGATAACAAGAAGCAATAAGCTCCGCTTTTGTTCTCCCCGAAAGCTCTTCTATGATTATACTTGCTTCTTTTTTATATTCTTCAATACCTGCTTTGAATAAAATTTCTTCTGTTTTTTTTACGATATTTTTAGCTATATTCATTTAAAATTTCCATTATCCAATTTCTCAAATCCAACCTTGAAGCGTTTTCTGTATCCTTTTTTTCAAGGTTATGGTTTTTTGTTATTTTATCATAATAATAAAGCTGTTTTTTAGTGGGCTTCATTTTAGACATCTTATATTCTTGAGCTTTTTTTCTTAATTCTTTTGCAATTTGCTTTTGTTTTTCTAAATATGGCTCCATTTGCTTTTTTTGCTCTTTTTCATAAGCCAAAAAATCAAAATATTTCTTCAAATCGTTAAAAAATCTGTCGTCCTCAAAATAATCTTTGACAAATTCAAAATGCGGGTTATCTATATCAAGATAATATTTTTCGTCCTCAAAAAATTTATCTATTAAATCTAGGGTAGATAATTCAGGGAATTTCAAACTATAAGCTTTCAAAGTGCCCAAAAGCTGGGACTTTTGACGAGGAGTCAAATATAGAAAAACAGTATTTTTAACATTAAACATCTAAAATAAGTCTTTGATTTTTATTTCTTTTTTAGTTTTTTTAAAAGCGGAAAACTTCGCCTCAATTGGGTTTTGAGCATAAGAGCTTTGGCTAAATTTTTCATAATTTTCTTTAGCTTTTTTCTCCAATTGTTTTATTTTAATGTTTACAGGCTCTTTTTCCATAACTTTATTATAATACTTTTTCTCTGTTTTTCCTAAATTTATATATAAATAAAGTATTTTTTTGAATTTTTATTGCCTTTTTTTCTTTTTTTAATTGCCCAAATTCTTCTTCAGCGCGACTTCTAGGGTCTTTATTTTATTTTCTAAAGTTTTAATTTTCAAAGAAGAATCGTCCGCCCCGATTGATTTTTTTTCATATTGCCTTTTGATTTTTTTGATTTCTTTTTTCAATTTTCCAATATAAAAAGAAAAAATGACGCTCGCCAAAACAAAGCCAAAGCAGACATAGCAAAAGTCATATAACCCAAAATTTATATTATTTATATCAATCATTATTTGTTCTCCTTAAAAATTTTAACACTTTTTTGAAATCTTCGCTAAATCTTTCTTCTTCTAGTTCAAAAGTCAATCTCTCGTTTGTTTTGGGGTGAGAAAAAGAAAGAAAATAAGACTGGAGCAATTGCTCTTGTGTTTTTAAATTATAAAATTCATTTCTCATCAAGCCCCCTGCGCCATATAAACTATCTCCAAAAACAGGGTGATTGATGGAAGCTAAATGCGCTCTTATTTGGTGCGTGCGGCCGGTTTTAAGCTCGAGCTCTACTAAAGCTGCCCCTTTAAATTCTTCTAAAACTCTATATTTTGTAATCGCTTGAAGCCCAGTCCCGTCTTTTGAAACAATCATTTTAACGTTATCTTTTATGTAGTGCAAAAGGGGTTTATCTATTATATCTTCTTTTTTTTCAAATTCGCCCAAGGCAATCGCTTTATATTTCCGAATTGCCGTTTTTTCTCTTATTTGCTTTGCTAAGTTTTCATGGGCAAAATTTGTTTTAGCTACTAACATAAGCCCAGATGTATTTTTATCTAGCCTGTGCACTATCCCAAGCCTCTCAAACCCACCAATATCAGATAAATTTTTCGTATGAGACAAAAGAGCATTTACTAAAGTCTCTTTTCTTTCAAATTTTGTTGGGTGAGTGAGCATGTTTTTTGGCTTGTTTAAGACAATTAAATCGTCATCTTCAAATAGAATATCGAGCTTAAAATCAAAAGGCTCAAGCTCTTTTTTTTCTTCCATGAAATCTGAAAGCTCATCAAAAGAAAGCTCTATTTCGTCATTCATTTTTGTTTTATATGAAATTTTTTGCTTTTGATTGTTCACTAAAACAAATTCTTCTATAAAAGAAGAAATCTTTTTTCTTGGATATTTATTTTCAAAATATTCGACCAAAAAGACATCGAGCCTTTTTTTAACATCTTTTTCTTCAATTTTTATTTTCATTTTCTTCAATCTTACTGTCTTTTTGAAACAAAACAAAAGCAATGTATAAAACACACCCTATTGTAATCATTATGTCATAAGCATTAAATACAGGAAAATTTATAAAATTTAGCTTAATGTAATCTGTGACATATCCGTTTGAAAAGCGCTCTAGAGCATTTCCCAAAGTGCCGGAAGAAAACAAAGTCAAAGACAAAAGCAAAAATTTGTCTTCAAAAGAAACATTTTTAATCACCAAATAAAATATTACGACGACCGCAAAAACCCCAAGCAAAGAAAGGATATATGCGCTATTTTCAATATTTTCAAAAAGGCTAAAAGCGCTTCCTAGGTTTTTTGCGTGGTAAATTGAAAAAAGAGCATTTTCAAAATTCATCATCTCTTTATGAAAGCTCAAAAGCCTGATTTGATTTCCAAAATCAAGCAAAATCAAATTCATAAAAAAGAAAAAAAGCGCTGCTCTTTTATCCTTTAACATTTTTCTTCTCCATAGTGAGCTCTTCTTTTTTTTCTTCAAGCATATTTATTCTTTTTATCACATACCCAACACCCAAGACTCTAATCTTTGCTTTTGTTTTTTCTTGGTTTATTGTGACTTTAGTGAACCCCACAGAAGCCATAGCGTATTCATTTCTGTTTTTTTCGTTTGCTCGAACGACGCGCTCAAGCTCGCCTTCTTGTGGAATTCTTCTGAATTTTTCTTTATATTCACCTGCATTTGGAGAAATTTCTTCTTTTGAGATGGAACCTAGAGCAAACAAATTTTTCAAATTTTCGACTTTTAGGGAAATATCATATTCTTCGCCATTTGTGATATAAGAAGGAACAACAAGCTCAATATCAGACTTTCTTGCAACTCCATATTTTATTGTCGTCTCTTCGCTCAAGACTTTATCCGAAACAATTTTCCAAGCGCCATTTTCTTTTTTAAGGTTTACTATATATTTGCTCAATCCTTCGAGCTTGCCTTTTTTGTCCCCTTTTCTTGTGGGGTTGATTGTGGCTTTCGTTTTTTCTTTCATATAGACAGTGGCTAATTCTTCGTTTTCGTCTAAAACTATAGATTTTGTGGAATAGTCCATAGTTTTAAAAGTTTTCTTAGTAGAATCAAGCATTTTTATCATTTCATCTAAGCTCACGCCATCAACGCTCACAAAATTTTTGTCATAATAAGAAGAAAGCTCTTTTAAATTATGTTCTTTTAAAGCTTTATTGTGGTTTGAAATAAATTTTTCAACTTCAGTTTTTTTGGCAAATGCATTTCCTTCTAAAAGAAGAAAAGTCATAAATAGCATTGATATTAATAAAAATCTTTTCATTAATTAACCTTTTTTGAATATTAAATAATATTTTTTGTCCCCATAATATAATATCATATCCCAGTACATATTCGCATCATTAAATTCGATATATGCTTTTGGAATTGGCGTCCTTTTGTTTCTTTTTCCCCATTTTGTGCCGATAAAGTCCATAAAGCCTTTGCTTGCTTTTTGGCTTGCGTTCAATTTCAACTGCGGAAAATGTTCTTCATAGTATTCATCTGTGACATTTTGGACTTTGTATGCTGGAATACAAAAAGATATTCTTCCGTTTTCTTTAAAAAGAATATATGTTTTGCCATTTTTTTCTCTTGGGGTCAAAAGATAATATCCTGCAGGGATTGTTTTAGATTTAAAAATTAAAGTGACGCCACTTCTAAACAAAGGGTAGGGCGAATACATATATTTTGTGTAGTCGTCTGGTTGATATGGGTCAATTCCAAAAAGATATTCAAAATCTGCTTCGTCGATTGAATTATAGATTTTATCAAAGTCGCCATCTAAAATTGCGTCTTTTAGGGCACTTTCTTTTGAAATTTCGTCTGCGCTTTTTTCATTTTCCACATCTTCAAAAGTTTCTTCTTGAGAATTCAAATCCACGTCAGCTTTCGCAAAAGAAAAGCTAAAGAAAAACAACACTAAAAATAAGATTAAATACGTATATCGTTTTGTTTTATTTGCCATAACCACCTTATTAATGCTACCATATTAACCATGGAAAATAAAGTATTAGAAAAAAATTTGGAAATTATTAAGTCTTATGACCCAAATCTCGCTAATAAGATTTTAATAACGCAAGAAGAAAAATCAAATTTTTCTAAATATTCTATTTCTTTAACTCAAAAGCAAGAATACAACCTTCTTTTTGAAAATGTCCCGATACATTCCCCCCAAGGGGCAATCGAAGAAGCCAAAAACATAATAAAAAACCTAGATGACAAAAAAAATTCTATTCATATAATCTTTGGGCTCGGGCTTGGATATTTATTAGACGAGCTTTCATCTAAAACAGAGTTTTCCACAATTATTCTATATGAACCTGATATTGCGCTTTTAAAATTAGTTTTGGCTCTTGCAAACATTGACGCCTTAGAAAAAAGAAACGTCTTTTTATGCAACGACAAAGAATCTTTTCAAAAGCTCGTTTTTAACCATTCAAAAGAAAACACGGAAATTTCTATTTCGTTTTTGAATTTTTATAAAGAAAAATATAAATCTGAAATTCAAGAATTTCTTTCTTTTGCACAAATAGAGCAAGGAAAACACCAAGGAAACAAAAACACATTTATAAAAAAAGCCCCAAGCGCAGTCTATCACACATTTTCTAACCTCAAAAGCTTTAAAAATTCTTTTCTTATTGAAGATTTAAAAAATTCATTTGAAGGAGGGCAAGCTTTGATTTTGTCCGCCGGCCCGTCTTTAGCAAAAAACATTGAACTAGTTAAAAAATATAAAGATAAATTTACGATTTTTGCGGTGGGAACAGTCTTGAAGCTCATGCTCGAAAACGACATCATGCCAGATTTTATAATAGATATTGAATCTTGGAGGCCTGATATAGACTATAGTCAATATGACTTTTCTAATACATATATGATTTTAGAAGCTTTTTCTCATCAGGAGAAATTTTATTCTAATTCCAAAGGAAACATTTTATATCTTTCAAAAGAAAATTTTTTAAACAATTGGGTGAGAAAGCTTTTTAATTCAAATTCAAAAGAGGGACTAAAAACCTTAGGCACTGTGACTTATGACGCTATTAATAGCGCATATATCCTAGGGTTTAAAGATATTGTTTTATTAGGCTCAGATTTAGCTTTTCAAGATGGCTCTTGCTATTCTAAAGGAAGCAGATATGAAGATTTAGAGTGCGTTTTTTTGGAAACCGAAAACAAATATGAAATCCGAGCGAAAGACTTCGAAGAATATGCTTTTAAATTATTCAATTCAAAATCGCAAAAGGCAAAAAATTTAGCAAAAAAAAGAATTGATTTTTTAAATCAAAACCTCTATAGCGTGAAGTCTTTTGATGGCAAAATCTTGCCCACCCAAACAAGCTACGCTATTTTTATCAAATATTTTGAAGAATTAGCAAATGAAATAAATAAAGAAGTAAATTTATACAATTGTTCAAAAGGGGCAAAAATCGAGGGCTTTGAAGATATTGGTTTTGAAAAATTAGCTAATCAATTTGAAAAAAAAGAAAAAATAAAAGAAATTAATTTAAAAAACAAAACCTCTTTTGACGAAAAAAAAGCAAACGAGGACAAGGATTTAATTTTAGCTCATCTTGAAGAATATCAAGAAATAAATGAAGAAATTCTTTCTCTTTGCAAAAAAATCCTTCAAGAAATAGAAATCAAAAAAACTTTCACTCAAAACGCAATAAAATTAATCAAAAAACACAATGAGCAATTGAAATTGTTGTTAAAATTCCAAATAAGAGAAGATTTGGCGCTCATTTTTGTGCAATATAGTTTAAGAATTGTCCCGATAATCGAAAATTTGGATATGGGAAACATCTTAAATTACAAAAAAACTTTAGAAGATTTAAAAGCTATTTATGAAAAAATCGAAAAAGACATTGAAAAATATAAAAAAGCTTTAACAGATTGTTAGCCTTTCGTCGTCTAACAATTGCTTCAATTCAATTATTTGATAAATTTCTCCATTTTTCACAAATTCCATTTTGGAAGTGTCATCTTGTTTTTGGATTTTGTTTTGTATGATTTCTTCAAAGTCTATATTCATGCTCTCTAAAATCTCGTCTGCTAAGAGCCCAAGCTTATATTCTTGAGAATTCAAAATAATTATTGTTGATTTTTCTTTCAGAGTTGTGATTTTATCTGTATAAAACCTTCTTAAATCCAAAACCGTGATATATTCACCTTTTATGTTGATAAGCCCAAAAATATATTCAGGAGTATTTGGAACTTTGATAAACTTAGAATTATTCACCTTAAAAAATTCTCGAACATTTGCCATATTTATGTAATATTTAATGTCGTCAATTTTAAAAGACACGCCCATGTCGTATAATGGCTTTTGGCTTTGTGTTGCAACATCGATATTTTTCAAAAGCTCTCTTCTTTTTTTCAAAGTTTCTTTTTGCTCTTGTTCTTCCGGTAAAAATTCAGAAGGATTTTTTTCGTATTCAAAAATTTGAGGATTGTTTTCGATGTAATCAAGCAGATTTTGAGGATTTAAAATATAAATATTTTCGTCCTCGTTGATATAAAGCCCGTCGTAGAATTTTTCTTGCTGGTAAGGCATATAAGAAATTTTCTTTTTATCGAGCTTTTTAACATCAATTATTTTGTCGCAGACAAAAGAAATAATCCTATCTTTACATTCATAGATGATTACCTTAGAATTCATCTTATAGCGCACTCTTGGGATTTTAAAAGCTTCTCTTAAATCAATTACTCCTATGGGAGATTGGTTGTATTCGATGAGACCTAAAAAACAAGAAGGCATTTTGTTTGGATAATCTATTTCGATTAGTTTTATGATTTCTAATACATTTTTAGCGCTAAGCGCATAAGTTTTATTTTCCAATTCAAATAAAGTGAAAATTTCATCTTCTTTTTTTTCAATTTTTAAAAAATTGCCATTAGAAAGACCATTTGAAATGTTATTTGTTACGCTATTTTTCATATTAATTCACCAATATCTTCTTGCCTTTTGGCATTTCTTCAATTATAGAGCTAATTTTCTCATAAACTTCAAAAGGATTAAACTCCCCATTTATTTGACAATTAGAAGAAGCAATTGAAATATCCAAATTTTCTTCGTTTGTGTCTTTGATTTCTTTTAATTTTTCGAAAATTAAATTTGTTTTTTCTTCAAGCTCGTTTTTGTCTTTCGCAAAAAGCAAAAAAGAAAATTCAAAATCCGAATTTTTATATAATTGCTCGCCATATTGAAGCAAATTCATCATATTTCTTGAAATTTTCAAATTCAAGACGTCTAATTCTTCGTCTGTATTATATTCTTCTATTTTTTCGTAGTTTAAAATCTTTGCCATAGTTAAACACACATCTTGCCTTGGCTGTGCCAATTCAAACAAATTCAAGAAAGACTTTTGAGGGCTTTGATTTGAATATTTTTGAGAAACTTTGTCGTTTTTGTCTGGGATATATTTTTTTAAATATCGAATACAGAAAAAATTAAACAAAACATCTTTGAGCTCTTTGGAATTTTGAATTTTGTCATATTTTCCTTCTTTCAAAGAGAAGAAAATGACGTTTGCAATATTTTTTTCTTTGAAAAAGAAACGAAATTCAATTTTTGAAGGAAATTCGTCCTCGAAAACAATTGTTTTTAAATTTGGAGCATATTTTTTAGACAAAATTATCTCGTCCGCCCTAAATCTTCTTTTAAAGACATTTTGAAAAATTGGACTTAAAATTATATTTTTGATGTCGAAAAACAATTTTCTTTTATTTTCGTCAAAAGAAAATATATCCACAGCACAAACGCTATAATCCAAAATTTCATACATTATCTTGAAAAAAGAAGCTATGAGCTTTTCGTCTTGCAAAGCAGGATTATAGGCATTTTTGAGCTTTTGAGTTAAAATCTCTTCGTCTAATTCTATTTTAAATTCTTCTTCTTGCTCTTCTTGCTCTTTTTCTTCTGTTTTTTCTTCTGTTTTTTCTATTTCTTCTTTTTTGGGTTCTTCCTTTTTAGGAAAAATATTAAACAAAGGCGCATTTAAAAGCTCTGTTTTATAGTTTTCATCTATCTTGTGTTTTTTTATGACATCGCGTGCGAAATCTAAAAGCTCGTTTAAATTTTCCGTTTTTTTAAAATAATATTCGCCAAAATTTTCGTCTAAATACAATTTCGCACTTTGCTTTGAAATGACGCTATATAAAATCACAGGGATTTTAGACATCAGCTTATTTTCTCTTATCATTTTCACAAGCTTAAAACCGCCTATTAAAGGCATCAAAGCGTCTGTTATGATTAAATCAGGAGCAACATCAAAAATCATATCATAGCCCATTTTAGCATTTTTTGCACAATAAACTTCGAAAGAATTTTTTTCGAAAAAATTCTTCAATAAGCTCAATTGCGCCGAGCTATCATCTATAATAATTAGTTTTTCCATCATAACTTAACTTATTTTTAAAATTTATCTATAATATAATTATACAAGTTTTTATTAAAAGGTGAAATATGTTAAAAGAAGTAGAAAAACAGATGGATAGTAAAATAAATGTGAACATTATTAGAGAATTAACAAAAAAACAACTCATCGATTGTTCTCTTTTGTTGATTTCTTTTTCTTTAATATTTTGTTGCACATGCTTTAGCGAATTTGATAAATATGACTTGTTGTTCTTGTTAATGCCTTTGTTTTTGATTATAGCATTTTTATTTGAATGCACAAAAAATATGGTAAAAAGACCTTTAACAAAAATAACTTCGAATACTTATGAATTAACTATAAAAGAAATCAACCAAATCAAAACAAGAAACAATTCTCAAAAAGAAAACAGTATTTTATCAGAAGCAAAAATAATAAACATCAAAGAAATCACAGAAAATTTGAAAAAATATTCTTCTGATATGGAAGATTTAACAAACCAAACCCAAGAAAAAACAGACGAATCTTTGAATTTTACAAATAACGAATATGGTGCTGTGAAATCAAACATTGAAAAAATGTTTTCAATCCGCCACAAAATCCAAACTATCGCAGAATTAATCTTGGAATTATCAGACTTTGTACAATCTATTTCTTCCACAGTTGGGCTTGTGGAAGACATCGCAGAGCAAACAAACCTTCTTGCTCTAAATGCCGCAGTTGAAGCTGCTCGTGCCGGAGAACACGGCAAAGGCTTTGCTGTTGTTGCTTCTGAAATTAGAAAACTTGCAGACGAATCAAAACAAGCGACAAGCAAAATCATCGCCCTTATCAACGACATTCAACAAACTGCGAACTCTACCGTTTTAGCCACAGAAGAAGGCACGAAAGAAATCGAATCAGGATTAGAATTAGCTCATGTAATTAGCGAAAATATCGAAAAATTAATCGAAATCATGAACGAAATTTCGCAAAACATGAAATCAATCATCAGCTCTTCAAAACAAATTAGCACAGATTCTAGCACTTCTAGCGATTTTATAGAAGAAATTTCTTCTATAATTAAAGAAGGAAAAGAATTTGCAGCGCAAAACGAAGACACATTTGAAATCATAGAAAAAACTTCTAATAATTTCAAAGACGCTGTTGTTTAATTCTTAGCTCACAGGCAAATTTATGGAATTTCAAAAAGAAGAATTAAATGAAATATTAAATATTTTCCAACAAGAATCCCAAGAAATCATTGCTTCTATGGATTCTAAATTGTTAATGTTGGAAAAAGAAAACAATGAAGAAATCGCAATCCAATTGTTCAGAGACGCGCATTCTTTAAAAGGCTCTGCTCGTATGCTTGGCTTTAATCATATTCAAGATATTGCGCACAAGATAGAAGATGTCATAAGCTTAATTAAAGAAGACAAATTAAAAATCACAACAGAACTCACAGACACGATTTCAGAATGTTTAGAGCTTGTTTTGGTTTCGATAAACAAGACAGTAGAAACAAAAGAAGAATATATTAGCCCTCAAACCGACCAATTTTTAGAAAAACTAAAATTCACAACTCAAAATTGCGTTGCTCTAAAAGAACAAACTTCTTCAAAAACAGAATTAACAAAAGAAGATGAAGAATTAAAAAGAAAATTTGAAGGAATTGAAGATATTCTTTTGGATATTCTCTATACTTTGTCAAAAGCAAGGCAGACAAAGGATTTTAGAGAAATCTTAGACATAGAAAAATCTCTCAATTTGTTTTTAGATTTAATTCAAAATTTATATTTTGATTTTACAAACGTTTTAAAACAAAAAATTTCTGAAATCCAAAAAGCTCTTGAAAAATTCAAAACTTCAAAAAACCAAGAACTGGATTTTTTGGAAATCAATGTTCTTGCTAATTCTTTGATTGAAGAAATCACAAAATACGCGGACAAAAAAGATTTCAAAAGAAAAAACTATTATGAAATCGTGAATAATGCCTTAGATAAAGAAAACCATAAAGAAGAAAACAAAAAACAAGCGCGAGAAGTCGAAATCGTAGAAAACGACAAAATCGAAGATATCGAACAAAAATTGCCTCTTTTGGAGATGAACACAGAATTTTTTTCTGAAATCTTTGATTATTTAAACGATTTAATTTACAAATCCACAAAAGCAAACTCCAAACAAGCTTTGATTAAAATCAAAGAAATTTTGACTATTTATAAATCAAAAAACAAAACCCTAGCACACGACATCTTGCTTGGCATTTTAAAAACTCTAAACCACATCAAAAACAACGAAGAAGACGAACTAAAAGACTCAATCAAAAAGCTCAAAATCTTGCAAACTATGATAAATTTCGAGCAAAAAGAGCACAAACCATTAATTCAAGAAGACGCAATCAAACACAATCAAATTTCTCAAAAAGAAATTTTAAATAGCATTACAAATACAGAAATCAAAACCCTAAGGGTCGATTCCATTAAATTAGACAACTTAGTGGGGCAAATTGGAGAGTTAATTGTTTCAAAAATAAAAACAAATGAACAGCTTTCTCTTGCCAAAAAAATCAGCTCTGATTTAATCGAATGGCAAAAAAACTTTAACAAAATGAATTATTATATCAAATATTTTGATAAAAAATATTTGTCGAACTCGATATCAGGGGGAGAAACAGATAATTCTAAAATTGTTGCTTATAATAAGCAATTGTTGAGCTTGGGCGAAATGCACGGAGAAAAAATCCTTTCTTTGATAAAAGAAATGGGAGTTTTATTTAAACAACTTCAAGAAAGCGAAGCAAAATTAAACACAACAACAACAGAAATAGAAACCATGGTAAAAAACATGCGCGTTTTGCCTTTGTCCACTATTTTTCAGCTTTTCCCCAGAATGGTGCACAACATCGCAAGAGATAAAAACAAAAAAATCGACCTTGTAATAAACGGGGAAGACGTCTGCGCAGATAAAACCATCGTGGAAGAATTAAAAATCCCTATCATGCACATAATAAGAAATTCAATTGACCACGGGATTGAAGATATACAAACAAGAAAGCAAATGGGCAAAAACCCAATAGGGAAAATCGAAATCAGCGCATATTACAAAGATTCTATGGTAGTGGTCGACGTCAAAGACGACGGGCGCGGCTTGGATATTGAAAAAATAAAGAAAAAAGCACTTGAAAAAAATTTGTTAACAAAAGAAGAAATCGAAGCGATAAACGACGAAGAATTAACAAACCTCATCTTCTACCCAGGGTTTTCCACGGAAGACTTCGTCACAGAGCTCTCTGGGCGCGGCTTGGGGCTTGATATCGTAAACAACAAAATAAACCAGCTCCAAGGCAGGATAGATGTCTATTCTCAATTGAACCAAGGAACAATCGTGCGTATTGCTATTCCTTCTGCGATTGCGACGAGAAAAGTGTTCATCGTGCAAGAACAAAACCAGCTTTTTGCGATTGAAACTTCTGTTATTAAAACTATTTTAAGAATAAATTTTGATGAAATTTTTGAAAAAGATAAAAACAATTATTTCATCTATCAAGATTGCGCTATTCCTATTTATACGCTTTCTCAAATTTTAAACTACAAAAAACCAATCGAAGAAACAAATAAATATACTTTAGCAATCATAGAAACAGATAACATTATCTTTGGAATAATTATCCAAAAGTTGATTTCAGACCAAGATGTCGTTCACAAAAAGCTTTCTCCGCCATTATATAAAGTAAAACACATCTCTGGAATTACGACCTTGGCTAATGGCGAAGCGTGTCTTATTTTAAACATTTCAGATATCATAAACACTATCACTTCAAAGAAATTGAAAACAAAATTATTAGCAAAAAATGAATTCCTCGAAGCCAAAAACAATCATAAATATAAAATCTTGATTGTCGATGACTCTAGGACAACAAGAATTTTACAAAAAAATATCTTATCAAACCACGGCTACAGCGTCTCAAGCGCGATAGACCCAATTTCTGCTTTAGAAAAGCTCAAAAAAGACACTTATGATTTAGTCGTTTCAGACGTTCAAATGCCAAATATGAATGGCTTTGAGTTTGTCATGGAATTAAGAAAAATCCCAAAATACGAACATCTGCCCGTGATCATGGTGAGCAGCGAAAACCCAGAAAACCACAAAGACGACATTATAAAATCTCAAATTGTGAAATATATCCAAAAGAACTTGTTCAAGCAAGACGAATTGATTAAAACAATTGAAGAAATTTTAAACTATTAATCAACTTTATAAGGAGGAATTTCAAACAAATTTGGATATTCTTCTTCAAATTTTTCCATATCAGTCGAAAACGCTTCTAAATCAAAGCTTTTTTCTTCTTTGATTTCGCTTGTCTTTATTCCAAAAGCCAAATATATCCCTCTTATTAAGACATTAGCTAAAGAATCAGACCCTCTCATATATGGCACACTTTGAGCAAAAAGCCAATGAATTTGAGAAATTTTTGAATTTACAAAATCTAAATCAACTTCTTCGCCTGTTGCTTCGATTTCTTTTTTGTATTCAATAAGCTCATCATATAATTTTGTCATATATTCTTTGCTTTTGTCTAAAGTAAGCGCGCTCGGGTGAAGCATTTCGCCATATTCAATCCCTTTTTGAATATCTTCAAAAGAACCATATCCAAAAACACAAATTTTAGTCACAGGGGTGTCTTTATATTCTTCTTTGGGTTTTGAACTTCTTTTATTTTTATCATACATTTTAATAAATTTATGAGAATATTCGAAATATTTTTCGCCTGCTTCTGTAGAAAAACCTGTTTTTAAGATGTAATTTTTGCGCTCTAGCGCATAATCTCGAGCTAAATCTTCTCTATTGTAATCTGGAAAATAATTAGAATTAAATTCATAAGCTTCTTGGCTCAATTTTTCTAAAACCGTTTTAAAAGTTTCGTTGTTTTTCACCATTAAACCGACAAGCTCCGCTAAATCGCTCATGCCTTCGCCCCAAGCTTCGTCTTTTCCAAAGCCATTCATTCGAATAAAAAAGTCTTTTGCTTTAGGTTTTAAAGCTCTCATTTTTTGAAGCTTATTTTTTTCTTCTTCGTCTTGAATTTGTTCTATGTCATATCCTGAAGAAGATAAATCTAAAACGGTTTTTGGGGATAATTCTTTTGAATACATCGCAAAAATAAGCTTTTTTAAATCCAAAGGAGAAATTTTCTTTTCTATTGCATCTTGCAAAATGTGCTTTAGGGCATTATTGCTTTCTTCTCCTCTTCTATTCACCAAAAGCGCGATTTGGACAAAATCATAGCTTCTTGTTTTTTCGTCCTCTTCTTGAAGAGTTCTAATATTTCTTTTGAAAATCAAATTCCCGTCTTTGTCTTTTAATTCTGCCAAATGAGAAAAATTATCCAAATATTGTTTACTTAATTTTTTCTTTTCGCCATTCTTTGAAGTTATTCTTGCTCTTGTTTTTAAAAAATCCAAAACTTCTTCCGTGGACAAAAAATCCTCTGGATAAACTCGCCCCGTCATTGGCCTCATGGAATTTTGGAAAAATACAGAATAATTGCCGTCATTTATCGCATCAAAAGAATAGACATCTTTTTCTAAAGCTTTAAATGCGATTTTTGAAGGAACTTTTTTATAGTTATATATTGAGGTGTTGTTTATGCTTCTTATTTGCATTTTCTTCTCCAACTAATAAAATCTTGAAAAAGAAATTTTTTGCCTTATTTTTATTATTTTCCTTCTAAATCCATAATATTTAAACCATCAACCAAAACAAACCTGCCCAAAGGAAGGACTTCGCAATATTCTTCCAAGCTTTGAATAAAACATTTTGACTCGCAGAACCCACCTGAAACGCAGATTTTATCGGGCCTTTTTGTAAAAACATAAGCATTATAAGCAATCCCATGGATAAATTTTGAAATAGCTTCGCTCGCATCTAGCCCTTTTGCGACGTCGTCCATAATTCGCTCTAGCCCGAAAATTCCGCAAGTTACGCAATATTTTTCTTTCGTGAATTTTAAATCTTCGTTTTTAACATCATAAAATTTCAAAAGCATTTCGATAGTGGCGCCTGTAGCAGAAGCGCAAGAACAATTCCAATCCATGTCTTTAAATTTTCCATCTTTAAATTGGACATATTTAATGTCTCTTGAGCCTAAGTCTAAAGCCACAAAATCGTCTTCTAAATATTTTTTTGCGCCATAAGAAAGCGCCACCACTTCGTTTTCATATATTCCTTTTGTCTTTTGAAGGCTATGGCCTGTGGATTTATTATATTTTAAATTTTGCTTTCTAAAGTCTAGGGTTCTTATGACTTCATATTTCTTTTTTTCATTTTCAATTGTTAAAATTTTAGTCCAAGTCGTCCCTGAATCAATATATCTTTTTTCCATAATTCGCTAAAATTTCTTCGTCACAAGAGCTAAAATGTCGTTATAGCAAATGCTAATCATTAAAACTATCAACAAGAAAAAGAAAAAGTTCGTGATTTTTTCGCTAAATTCGCGGCTTGGCTTTTTGCCTGTTAATTTTTCAATAATCAAAAACATAACATGCCCGCCATCTAGCGCAGGAATTGGCAAAATATTCATAATTGCAAGGTTTATGCTAATCATAGCGGTAAGCAAAATGCCATCTAAAAATCCTTTAGAAGCGATGATGTCGCCCCCGACTTTGACCACTGCGATGACGCCATGCATATCAGAAGCAGAAACTTTTCCTATTATCAACTGCCACAAGCTGAATAACATTGTTTTTGTGGTTGTATAAATATAGTCAAAAGACTTTTGAATTGCTTCTTTTGGAGTGTTGATTTTCGTATAAACATCTTCGACTTTTAAAAGAATTCCTAAAACCCCATTTTTCCCGATTTGAATATTTTCAAATGTGATTTCTTTATCTCCCCTTAAAACCGTCATTGCCATGGGTTTATATGAATCAGACAATGCTTTTGCAAAATTAAGCAAAGTCAACTCTTCTTCCACTTTATATTCTTTTTTGTTTTCAATTTTGTCTCTTAAAGAAATCTCTTCTTGGGTTAATTTTTCGCCTTCAGGTTTATATTTTTCTAAGCCTTTTAAGACATTTTCATTTATTTTTAAAGGCTCTTCAGGCTTTAAGGAGAAAAGAACAACATTTTTCCCGATTTCAATTAAAGCATTTTCATCTTTTATTTCAGGGTTTAATTTCTTTAATTTTTCCAAATTCTTTTCATAAGTTTCTTTTTCAACATAGCCATCAAACATTCTTGAATTTTTAGCATAAAAAGAAAGTTGATATAAGCCATTGATTTTTTGATTGTTGATTTTTATAATTCTATCATTTTTTTGAAGTTCAAAATTATTTATGTTTGAAGAAACTTTTGAAGAAAAACTGTCAAAATAAACATTTTGAAAGCTAGATGGGAGCTTGTGGTAATACATCGCGCAAAAGAAAACTAAAACCACAGCAAAAATGACATTCATCAAAACCCCAGCCGAAACAATAAAAAGCTTTTGCCCGATTGTTTTATTTTCATATAATTCAGGAGAATCAGGAGGGAGGATTTCGTTGTCGTTTAAGTCTTTTTTGTCTTCTTCGTTTGTGATTGCATCATCTGGAAAAGAAACATATCCGCCAAACAAAAAAGCATGTAAATAAAAATCTGTATTTTTCCAACGAAACATTCGCCAGCTAGGGCCAAAAGGCATGCCTATTCCAAACCTCGTCACGCGCACGCCGCAAAGCCTTGCTGCCAAAAAATGTCCGGCTTCATGCACTAAAACAAGCAAGCTTATCAATAAAATCATTATTATTTGGTTCATTATTTTCCTCTAACTCTTCGGGGGTACTTTTTTATAAAGCCCAAAAACGCTCGGCTTATATGAATTTAAATTTTTATTTGATTCTGCAAGCAAAAGTCTCAATTTCTTGTTTTGTTCTTCTAATTCTTTTGCTCTTTTTTCTAACTTTTTGTTTTCTTCTTCGACACTTGCCAATTTAACAGAAGCTTTTGCGTCTTGAGAACAAATGTCATTTACATATTTTGCGATTTTTTTAGCCATGGTTTTAGCTACCATGTTAATTGTTCTTGCTGAAACATCTAATTTGAATTCATTTTGAGAAGGAGCAGATAAATCCACATTTTTCTTTCTCATTTCAGATATAACATATTCTTTGAATTTTTCTTGCGCTTCTAAGGATTCAGACAAAAGACTAATATCGTCAAAGTCTCCATTTTCTTGGCTTTCTTCTCCTTGTTTTTGGGGTTCTTCTGCTTTATATTCTTGCCCCGCAGAAATCATAGCACCTTCTAAAATCCCCATTTTCTTTTCTTTTTTAGGAGGAGTTTCTTCTTGCATAGAATCTAGGCTAATATTTGGAATTTCGTTTATTTCCAATAAATCGTCGTTTGGAATAGGAATATCAGGAATTTTGTTTATCAAAGGTGTGCCATCAGATAAAGAAATGTTGCTTAAAATATCTTTTGTTTCTTTGTCTACTTTTGGCTTTGCTTCTTGATTTATATTTGGTTCAGGAAGAAAGGTTGGCGCAGAAATAGAATCAAAATCAAGTGTTTCTTTTTCTTCTTCCACTTCTTTTGCGCTTTCGTGCGTCGGGATTAAAATATCTTTTGCGGCTTCTTGTTCTTCTTTTATTTCTTGATTAAAAAGATTATTCAAGACCAAATCGAGCGTATTTTTGTCGTAAAATTCGCTTCCTTGTTCGTCTTCAAAAATTGCTTCTACTTTCCATTTTTTTAAAAAAGTATCAAGGGTATAGGAATCTATAAAATACCCCTTTTGCGCAAGATTTTGCAGAATTTCGCCTTTTGTAAAAACATCTGATGCCATAGACATATTATACAAAAAAACTCTGCTAATAACAATAGAATTAAGGATTTGAAACAATTATTTTGTTAAATCAAACATTGCATTCAAAACTTTTTCAACATACATTTTGTCTTTGGAAGAAAAAGCCAAAGCTTTATTTTGAAATTGCTTTTCAATTGCTGCAATTTTTTTATTTATTTCGTTTCTTGAAATATAATCGCATTTAGACAAAATATTCAAACAAGGAATATTATTGAATTTCAACCATTCTTGCATTAAAATATCGTTTTTTTGAATATCATGACGAGCGTCTATAAATTGGATAGTGGAGACTATTTTTCTTTTTAAAAGATATTCTTCTAAGTTTTTTTGCCAGCTTTCTTGCTCTTTTTTGGAGACTTTTGCATACCCATACCCCGGTAAATCCGCCAAGACAAGACTTCCTTTGTCAAAATTTAATTCAAAAAGATTGATTAGCCTAGTTTTTCCTGGGGTGTTTGAAGTTTTTGCTAATTTTGATTGATTTGTGATTGTATTTATAAATGTCGATTTTCCGACGTTTGAGCGCCCTAAAAGAGCAAATTCAGGCAAAACTATTTCTGGGCAAAGCTTTAAATTTGGGGAACTTGTTAAAAATTTTGCATTTTTTATTTTCACGCTTTTACCCCTTCTTTTTCTTTTAATTCTTTATTTTCTTCCACATCTTCTAATTTATCAATGATTTCTAGAGAATGTTCTATTAATTCTTTTTGTGTTTTTGCTTTTTTGAGCATTTTTTTCTTATAAATCACAGAGCTTAAAAGATTATATGCAGATTCAGAATTAATACAGTTAATTCTTACAGTATTGTCGTCGAGTTCAACATCAATCGATTTTCGCGTAATAAAATCAGACCTATAGCCCGTAATTTGAATAATTCTTTTCTTCAAAATAGAAAGCGGCAAGGCAAGAAACTCTTCAAAGGAATCTAAGATTTTATTTTTGCTTTTCATTATCTAAATTATATCAAATTTTATTTTTTTTGTATAATAAAATTACTTAAAATACTAAAAATAGTTAAATTGGAGAAAAAAATGACAAATTTATACCACGAAATCACGCCTGAAGGCTTTGGAATAGCAATAGAAAAAGATAAAGATATAGCTTCTGTCAAATCTCCTTTTCAACAAATTGATATTTTCCACTCTCGCGCATTTGGAAACGTAATGACGCTTGATGGACTTATGATGACTACAGAAAGAGATGAATTTTTCTATCATGAAATGATAGTTCATATCCCAATGCTCACACACCCAAACCCAGAAAATGTCTTAGTTATAGGGGGCGGCGACGGCGGAACAGTGAGAGAAATCTTAAAACACCCAACAGTAAAAAAAGTGGATATGGTGGAAATTGATGGCGATGTTATTGAACTTTGCAAAAAATATCAGCCAACAATTTCTTGCGCTTTAGAAGACAAAAGAGTAAATGTCTTAGTTCAAGACGCAGTTGAATTTATCAAAGACAAAGTTGATATGTATGATATAGTTTTATCAGACTCAACTGACCCAATCGGCCCTGGGGAAGGCTTATTTAATGCTAATTTTTATAATAATGTTAAACGCGCACTTAGAAAAGGCGGAATTGTTGTTCCTCAAACAGAAGGGCCTTTTGCACAAAGCGAAAACATGCAAAAAACATATACGATGTTAAGAAAAGTATTTAAAAATGTTGCGCCATATTGCGGCCCAATGCCAACATACCCAGGGGGATATTGGTCTTGGGGCTTCTGCTCAGACGATGTCGAAATTCCAACAAAAGATTTCATACCAGATTTAAAAAGAGCTGAAATCATAGAAAAAACAGCAAAATTATATAATAGAGACCTTCATGGCGCAGTTTTCTGTGTTCCTAATTTCGTTAAAGAATTAGCAAAAGGTGAATAATTGTTTTTAGAAGGCGAAATCACTATCCCATCAGATAAATCCATGTCGCACAGGGCGATAATTTTGGGGTGCCTCACAAAAAGCGAATTCACAATCAAAAACCTTTCTTTAGGAGAAGATTGCCAAAACACTCTTAAAATATTTTCTCAATTAGGAATAAAATATGAATTTATTTCAAAAAAAGATTTGAAAATTAATTCAAAAGATTTATTTAAAAATTTAGATAAAGAATATGTTTTTGATTGCGGAAATTCTGGCACAACAACAAGGCTTTTGATGGGTTTGTTTTCTTCAATCGAAGGTTTAAAATGTACTTTAATTGGAGACAATAGCCTATCCAAGCGCCCCATGAAAAGAGTAATCGAGCCTCTTTCAAAAATGGGAGCAAAAATCGAACACAATGATTTCAAGCTTCCAATTAAAATCGAAGGAAGAAAACTTCAAGGAATAACTTATTTTTCTCCTATTCCTTCTGCTCAAGTAAAAAGTTGCCTTTTGTTAGCAGGCTTAAACGCGAAAGGCAAAACAAAAGTCTTTGAAAATGTGCTTTCAAGAAACCATTCAGAAATAATGCTTAATTATTTAGGAGCGTATATAAAAACAGGAAAAACCGAAGAAGGCTTTTTTGCAGAAATTGAAAATTCTACCTTAAAACCAAAAGATATTGAGGTCATTGGCGACATCTCTTCTGCAGCATTTTTTATGGTTGCCCCTTCAATTATTCCAAATTCAAAAGTTTTAATTAAAAATGTCGGAATTAATCCTACTCGAGATGGAATTATTGATGTTTTTAAACAAGCAAAAATTGATTTTGAAATCTTAAACAAAAGAGAAATCTCAAAAGAACAAGTGGCAGATATCAAGGTAAATTATACTAAAGATATTTTCCCTTTTGAAATCAAAGGCAACATTATTCCAAGGTTAATTGATGAAATCCCAGTCCTTGCTGTCTTAGCTTCAAGAGCAAAAGGAAAGTCTAAAATTTCAGACGCAAAAGATTTAAGAAACAAAGAATCAGATAGAATTAAAACCATCGTTGAGACTTTTAAAGAGCTTGAAATAAACATAGAAGAATTTGAAGATGGCTTTGAAATTCAAGGTAAAAATGAAGAAATAAATAAAGACATCACTTTTAAAACCCACCTAGACCACAGGCTCGCAATGAGCTATTATATTATTTCTCTTTTAAACAAAGGAAAGTCTAAAATCGAGGGGTTTGGTTGCGTGAACACTTCTTTTCCTGAGTTTATTGAATTGATGAATAGTTTAAAAAAATAGTTTTAAATTTAAAATAAAAATGAGCCTTTTAGTTTTCACTTCAAGGCTCATTTAATTATTTTATTGACTATTAATTAGTCATAAATATTAGTCATCTAGGGCTGCAACACCAGGAAGAACTTTTCCTTCGATGAATTCTAAAGAAGCGCCGCCACCTGTAGAAACGTGTGTGAATTCTTCTGCTTTTTGGAATTTTTTAGCAGCAGAAACAGAATCGCCGCCGCCGATTACAGAAGTTGCACCATTTTTAGTAGCTTCTACAACTGCTTTTAATACAGCTTTTGTACCTTCAGCGAATTTTGGATTTTCAAAAGCGCCTACAGGGCCATTCATCAAAATTGTTTTAGAAGACAAAATAACATCTTGGAAAGCTTTTTGAGTTTCTGGGCCAGCATCTACACCTTCAAAGCCATCTGGAATATTTTTAACATCTACGACTTTATTTGTGCCGTTGCCTGAAAAATCATCAGTAACCAAAACATCAGTAGCCAAAACTAGTTTAACACCTTTTGCTTTAGCTTTTGCTTCGATTGCTTTTGCTGTTTCCATTTGATCATCTTCGCAAATGGAGTTTCCGATGTTTCCGCCATTAGCTTTAACAAAAGTGTAAGCCATGCCACCACCAATAATCATATTATCAACTTTATCTAATAAGTTTTCTAAAACACCGATTTTAGTAGAAACTTTTGCGCCGCCAACGATAGCAGTAAATGGGTGTGTTGGGTTATCTAGGGCAGAACCTAAACATCTCAATTCTTTTTCCATTAAAAGACCTGATACAGCTGGTTTTAAAACACGAGCCAATTTAGCTGTTGAAGTGTGGTTTCTGTGAGCTGCGCCAAAAGCGTCGTTTACATAGAAATCGCCAAGTTTAGCCAATTCGTTTGCAAAAGTCATATCGTCGTCTTTTGCTTCTTCGGCTTTATAAAATCTGATATTTTCCAATAATGCAACTTGGCCATCTTTTAAGTTTTCTAATTCTTTTTCAGCACCTTCGCCAACAGGAGCTTTAACAAATAAAACTTCTTCGCCTAAAATTTTAGCTAAATATTTAGCAACAGGTTCAAGTGTGAATTCAGGTTTAACTTCGCCTTTTGGTCTGCCTAAGTGTGCCATTAAAATAATGCGCGCACCTTTATCTTTTAGATAATTAACAGTTGGAAGAATTGCTTGAATTCTTGTGTCGTCTGTTACATTGCCATTTTCATCAAGAGGAACATTAACGTCCACGCGAACTAAAGCGCGTTTTCCTTTAATATCCCCTAAATCTTTAATAGATTTTTTCATATTAAAACTCCTTATTGAATAGTTTCACAAGAAGATTTTAAAATAAATATGAACTTTGTTCAATCTTTAAGTTTAGATTTAAATTAAAGGAATTTTTAAAAATTCATCTACGCTGAAACACAAAAAAGTTTCGCAATATTCGCAATTATGTTGAATTGCCCTAAAAGCATTAATTCCGATTATTTTTTCTACTAAATTTTTGTTTTTGTCCTCTGGGTAATATATCTTTAGCGCTTTTTTCTTTGTTTCGATTATTTTTGAAATATCGACAAAATAATCCAAAGTGCAAAGCGCAAAATCGGACTCATACATTAAAATCTTAAGATTTTCTTTAAATTCTTTTTCTTTCAACATTTGTTTAAAATGCTTCAAAAGCGCTAAAGTATCAATATTGCTATCATAAACATTTGGAAGAAAAATATAGTCGGCTTCTGAAATATCGATTTTTTTAAATGTTAAATAATGATTTTTAAGGTTTTTGCTTTCTATGTCAAATATCTTTGAACCCTTGACACGAAGCGCTTTCATGACTTCTTGGAATTGTTGTTTTTTTAATGTCGCACAATCTATTGAATTCATGCCTTCAATCAAACTTGAACCATTTGTTAAACACAAAACTTCAAAGTTTTTAGGATATTGCGCAATTAAACCCCCAAGGCCTTTTATTTCCGCTCCTGGGTATTGCGAAAAAACAAGACACCTTGTATCTATTGAAATTTTAAACTTGCTAAATTGGCTTTTTAAGCCAAACAAAAAATAAAAAACAAACTTGTTAAAATTAATTTCTTTAACAATTTTCGTTTTTTTAATAAAATTTACGATTTTTTTGCGAAATATATGCATTAAATCCATCTTTCTTATTGGATTATAACAAAATAGCCAAAGTTTACCAATAAAAAACACTAATATGTTTAATATTGTAAATATAATTTAAGTTTTTTAAACTAAACTATTTAACTAAGCGCGTTTATTTCTTCTTTTGGTTTTGTTTCTCTTTTAATTTTGTGTTGTTCAATTAAAACCATCAAAACAGAAACATCAGCAGGTTTCACTCCCCCTATCCTTAGGGCTTGGCCTATAGTTTTTGGGCGAATTTTTTCAAGCTTTTCTTTGGATTCTGTAGAAATTTGCTTAATTGCGCCGTAGTCGATGTTTTGAGGGATTTTGATATTATCTATTTTTTCTTGATTGATGACTTGATTCATTTGCCTTTTAATATAGCCATCATATTTAATCAAAATTTCAACTTGTTCCTCGATGTCTCGAATTAAATATTTGTCTTCTATTTCTATATTTGAATTGTAGCCTAATTCTTTCAAGATATTATAGCCAATATTTGGTCTTTTGATTAAATTTAGCGCATTTGTGTTTGCTTCTATATTTTCTTCGTATTTTTCTAAAATCGCTTTATTTTCTTCGTTTGCTTGGATTTTAAAATCAGCAAGTTTTTTATATTGCGCTTCAATTTCTTGTTCTTTAAATCTTTTTCTTTGAATATCTTCTTCTTTAACCAAACCGTTTTTATATCCTAATTCCATAAGCCTCAAATCAGCATTATCTTGCCTTAAAATAAGGCGGTATTCGCTTCTTGAAGTGAGCATGCGATATGGTTCATCGATGTCTTTTGTGATTAAATCATCAATTAAAGTTCCGATATAAGAATTTGAGCGAGTAACTTCAATATATTCTTTATTATCTAAATAATTTTTTGCATTTATCCCAGCAATGAGCCCTTGGGCTGCTGCTTCTTCATAGCCCGAAGTCCCATTTATTTGCCCTGCTAAAAATAAGCCTTTCACTTTTTTTGTCATAAGGCCGTTGTCTAATTGAAGAGCGCAAACGCTATCATATTCAACAGCATAAGCAGGTTTTATAATAGAAGCATTTTCTAAACCTTTTAGAGAATAAATCATCTGAATTTGAGCTTCTATGGGCAAGCTTGTGGAAAAGCCTTGAATATAGACTTCGTAAGTATCTTTTCCTTCAGGCTCGATAAAAATGTGGTGCGAAGGATTATGCGAAAAGCGCACAACTTTATCTTCAATACTTGGGCAATATCTTGGCCCTCTTCCTGTGATTAAGCCGCTATAAAGTGGCGAAAAATGAAGATTATCTTTAATTATCTTATGAGTTACTTCGTTTGTTTTTGTTAAATAGCAAGGATATTGTTCTCTTATTGGGCGATTAGGTTTATAAGAGAAAAATCTAGGCATATTGTCTTTGACTTCATCTCCACCATGGAGCTCTAGCTTTGAATAGTCTAAGGTTCTGCCATCGACCCTTGCAGGAGTTCCTGTTTTTAATTTTCTTAATTCAAAACCTAAATTTCTTAAAGAAGAAGAAAGCCCAACTGCGCTTCTTTCTCCCATTCTTCCTGATGGAAACCATTTTTGGCCAATAAAAATTCGCCCTTCAAGG